>JAUQPA010000002.1 GCA_030550615.1 Thermoproteota archaeon
AGGGTTCCCGATGTCGTAGATGTTTGGCTAGATAGTGGTGTAGCTTTCTACGCATCACGTGGACACCCAGAAAAAATGAGCAACGAGGACATAGTAGCGGATTTCATAGTCGAAGGACACGATCAGATCAGAGGTTGGTTCTTCTCACTACTTAGATCAGGCGTATTAGGTTTCGGTAAAGCACCTTATAAAATAGTTCTTGTACATGGCTTTATGCTTGACGAACAAGGTAGAGAGATGCATAAAAGCCTAGGAAACTACGTGGGTGTAGACGAAGCAATAGAGAAAGCAGGTAGAGATCCGCTGAGGTTATGGTTACTAAGTAATACCACCTGGGAGGATGCTAAGTTCTCGTGGCGAGAACTTGATGAATCACGGAGAGATTTATCAATACTATGGAACATTGCCGTGTTTGCTAAAACATACATGGACTTGGATTCATATGATCCAAAGAAAGATCCGCTGGAAAAATACATAGATGTGCTCAAACCGGAGGATAAGTGGATCCTGAGCAAAGTAAATTCCTTAGTTAGAAAAGTAGATGATGCTATGAAGAAATATGATGTCACAACAGCCACTAGATTAATTAGAGAATTTATTGTTGAAGACTTGAGCCATTGGTACATAAGGCTTGTGAGACCAAGAGTATGGATTGAGGAAAACGTCGCGGAGAAAATATCAGTATATGTAGTGTTGTTCTATGTTTTAGATCGAGTAATTAGACTATTATCTCCAATAACACCTTTCATAGCAGAATACATTTACCAGGCGATTTTCAGAGATCACTATGATCTACCGTCAGTACATTTACTAAAGTGGCCAAGTGTCGATGAAAAATACATTGATAAGAAGCTTGAAGAATATATAGATATTGTGCGCGAAATACATAAAGCATCATCTAGTGCGAGAATGAGAGCTGGATTAAAACACAGGCAACCTGTTAGAAAACTAATCGTTTATACCGATAACGAAAAAGTTAAAGAAGCTATCTTGACCTTGAGTGAAATAGTGAAATTCGTAAGTAATACAAAAATAGTGGAGGTTGCTGAAGCTAAGAAAATCGCTGATATAACAAGGTACAGTGTTAAACCAAAGTATAAGGTAATCGGGCCGAAGTATCGTGGATTAACTAAAAAGATCTTAGAGTACATTGAGCAAAACGAAGACTTAGTTGCCAAGAGTTTAATTCAAAATGGAAAGCACATAGTTAAAGTGAATGGAGACATCATTGAATTAACAGCTGAAGATATTGACGTAGTTCCACACTATGTCGAAGGTTATCTCGTCGAGGACATGAAATACGGTGTTGTAGCACTTGATACAAGATTAACCCTTGAGGAATTAGCAGATGGTTTAGCCAGAGATATTGTTAGAAGAATTCAAGTTATGAGAAAGAAGCTTAATTTACCATTGATGACTAAAATAAAGACTACTATTCTACCACCCGAGGATAAAATAGAGCTAGTAAACATTAAGAAGGAATATATCATGTCCGAGACGAGATCAGTAGATCTTATAATAGTAAAGAACAAGGAAGAAATAGGTAAATCAGGAGGTTTAGTTGAGGAATGGGACATCGACGACGATACATATGTGATAGAGGTGAAGCCGGTTGAGTAATTTAACTAAAGATCAACTTTGGAGACTAGTCCAAGAAGCTGAAAAAATCATTCAGAATAGCTATGCACCATACAGCAATATACATGTAGCATCCGCGATCTTATCTGAAAGTGGAAGAGTTTACCTAGGAGTAAACGTAGAAAATTCTAGTTATGGCTTAACGATATGTGCGGAGAGATCAGCTGTTTCCGCCATGGTGACGCATGGTGATAGAAAACCACTAGCTGTGGCGGTAGTTACAGACCTAGCTGATCCTATTCCTCCATGCGGCGCCTGTAGACAAGTACTAGCAGAATTCAACCCGGACGCTGTTCTAATATTGTATAGCACCAAAAGTAGAAAATACACCATAATGAAACTTACCGATATTTTTCCACAGCCATTCAAATTATGAGGATTTTTCAATAGTGAAGTCTAGAATAGATTTCTTACCACTAGATCGCTCGCCATGTTGTTCAATGCGGGGTTCAAACCTTACTGATGTTTCCTCAATCTCCAAACGCTCTCTCGAATAGCCCATCAACAGTAACCTTGATACTAGTTCTCGATATTCGTCACTCATCGTGCACTCCTCATACTCCACTATTGTTCTATGCTCTTGTGAATCGAGGCTGAGCTTTATTCTACAATCACCAGCTTCTATTAGTGAATCATCATGCGTTACAACAATCACTTGTCCCTCCAATCCACTCATCGTCCTTAGTATTTCTTTTAGTCTTGCAACGATCTCGCGACTGAATCCCGTTGTGGGTTCATCGAGTATTAGCACACTCTTTTTAAGCGTTGGTGAATACTGTCTAACTGTTTGATTTAATGCTAGTCTATAAGCCAAGCTAATGGCTATGTTTTGACCACCGCTGAGCGAAGCTACGTTAAATAAAGTTCTACCAATCCGTATTTTTTGTGTTAGAGCGAAGTCATCCGTTACTACTACGTCTACGGGCTGATCTGATATAAGCATGTCCAGGTACCTGTAGAAATGCTGCCTGAACTCGTCGACAAGTATCTTCAAGATTCTTTTTTCAATTTCATCAACGGCTTTAATTGCGTTCTCGAGGATTTCATTGGTTTTTCGATACGTATTAAGTTCTTTTTGAATTCTATCTATTTCACCGCTGATCCTATCTAATTCCCTTAGTTCTTTTTCAATGGATTTAATTGATTCCTCGATTCTACCCATCTCCTTGGATAATTTATCTTTTCTATCAATTATTGATTTAATTGAAAGCTCTACTTGTTCAAGGGAGAGCTTTTGATCATTTACCTCTTTTTCGATAGCTTCAAGGTTATCCTTTACTGTGTTTATGTCTATTCTACTTAACTCATCTATTAGCATTGCTCTTTGAGCAATAAGCTCGCTGAATTTAGCTTTTTCCGTGGTTATTTTTTCTATTGTTTCTAATATCGAGTCCCGTTTCTTTGCAAGCTTTTGTCTTAGATCAATTATTTCTCTTTTACTACTTTCTATTTTTGTCTCGATAGCTTTAAGCTCGTTTGCTTTTTCAATCAACCTATTTAGCTCCGACTCCAATTCAGCCAGTACTCTCTTCTCTGAATCAATCTTTCTTTTTTTCTCGGATATAAGGAGTAAACCGTGCTCGTGGGGTATTGGTTGTTTACATACTGGACATACTCCTTTTTTAATCAATTCTTCTACGTCATCATATTCTTTTTCTAGTTCATGAATAGTTTTCTCCTTTAACTCAATAGCTTTTCTTTTCTCGGATATTAGTTTCTCGGTCTCTAATATTTTCTCCCTTACATTCTTTAATTCAAGCTCTATTTTCTCTAATTTGACCTCGAGCTCTTTCAGTTGATCTTCAATAAGCGATCTCTCTTTATTGAATTCTTTGATCTCATCTTCTTTTTTCAATAATCTTTTTTCCAAAGTTTCGTTGTCTATTTTCTCTAAACATAGCGCTTCCATGATCTTCTTCTCGATCTCCTGTAGCTTCTTTCTTTTATTATCGTGTTCTCTAATGAGAGATCGAAGCTCTTGTTTCTTAATTTCTAACTCTTGTATTTTATCAGTAATGCTTTTCTCGAATTCACGCATTTTTCTATATTCTTCTTCGACCAGCTCCTTTTCTCTCTCCAGTTTCTTTTGTTCCGCGAGTAAAATATCAAGTTGCCTTAATAATTTCTCTTTGTTTTTATCTCGAAGTATTCTCAGGTATTCATTTAACCTCGTTTCAGCTATACTTATTCTTTTATCGAGGATTTTTGATATTTTCTCGTAGTTAGATTTAAATAGCTTGTATTTATCTAGTCCCAACGCTCTTTCAATAATTTCGATCCTCGTTGCTTTATCTAATTGTAAAACTTCATGTGTATTAAATTGAGGAACATATAGTGCTGTTGTGAATACGAGAGGAGTAGCGGTACCTTTTTCGCTTCTTTTTTCACGTAATCCAAGTATGTTAAAAACATAGTCATCCAGTTCTTTACGTGACATGAATGTTTTAATCGACAAGGGCTTTACTTTTCCTTCATCTATAATGTATTCTTCGATTAAACCACGTGTTGATGAGTAACTATCTCCCTGTTTTTCTATTACTCGCTCCACAACATATAATTTATTGCCCATGGAAAATAGTAGTCTTACTTTTCCTCGCATAGTGTTTGCTCTGAGTAAGTCGACTCCATGAGGCTCCTTATATGCATCAAATAATTCACGACTACGACTTCCCGCCGCTGCCCCGAAAAGCGCGAACCTTATGGACATCAATAAACTAGTTTTTCCACTACCGCTCGGTCCATAAATTGTTATTATTCCTTTAACTGGAAACACTATGAGGGTTTTCACATAGCTTCTAATATTCTCGATATATACTCCAAGCAATCTCATGTTACTATACCTACCCAGTTAAATCAAGTAATTCTTTTGTTGCTTTAAGTTCGCGAAATATATTTTCTCTCTTTTTATCAATGATTCTTAAGTACTCTTCATCAAACCATGCAGGCATATAGACTGGTATAGGCTCCTTGATCGGGAGATCGGGCGTGTAGATAAAGCACTCTCTGTCCCCCAGGTATGGTAGTGTCTCAACAGGTATACCTAGGTCTCTGAAGAAGTTTAAATCACTACTGCTTTTTGTTCTCATAACTATTAGGGTATTGAAGTTCCCCAGTAATTGCTTCTCTATCATGGTAGCCAACTGTGTTATTGCTACTAACCCTATGCCAAATTTTCTACCCTCCCTCGCGATTCTTGCAAATGGATTGAATGGGCTCCTCACTCTCTCCGGGCTTAGATATAAAGGTGCTTCCTCCGATACTATTGATACAACTGGTTTAAGCTTGGATGCTTCTACCCCCTGCTCAAGCCTGTATTCAAATATTCTTCGAGTAATCGTTAGCACTGCGAGATCAGCTTGCGTAGCTCCCAGAGCTGATACATCTAGAATTACTATATTTCCATTATCAACCAATTTAACTATTTCTCCGATATTCAATCCCTCCTCGTATTTTACATCGAGAGTATCTTGGAGGCAGATACCCTTCCATTTATACTGCGCTGAGCCATAAGTTTTCGAAAGGTGATTTGATATCAATTCCAGTAGACAAGCAAGTTCATTAGGATTCTTAAGGAGAGGAGATACTTTAACGATACTTTTAGAATCATCTAATACCACAATACTTTTATTGTTCTCAAAAGTGATTGTTCTAACTCTCCACCCCATGATCGATAATATAAGCCTACGCAAAATTCTCGTTATTTTAGCATCTATACCCCTATCAACTAGTAGTTTATGCAACCCCTTCTTTTGAGGCCTGGGTTCTCCAACTCCCTCATACCTTACCATGTTATCAGCTATTAATGGTATAAGCGCTAGTAAGTTAGCGGTGGCTTCATCTGGATCATCGCCTTGATAGAAAATTCCATTAAATCCAGTAGTATTTAACTTTTGCGAGTTCTTGCTTAATGAATTGAATACCTCAATGTGCTTAAGTATCTCCATGAGAACCGATATAAATTCCTCTATGTAGGTTGCCTTATCGTATCCAACTTCCTCGAGACCCGCAAAATCCTCAAAAGTAACACTGCTTGCCTTAATTGGTTGCTCTGTTATATCAAAAAACCCTTTAACCGTTGCGAATTTTCTACTTGTAGACACTTGATTACTCAGTCTATACGTATATATTTTTACATCATTGGATAAATATGAATTAAACCTAATGCTATCAACTAATACCCCAATGAACTTATCCCTTATGTAGCCTTCGGGTGGCGTGTATTCACCATGTCTATCTATGATAAGCCAACCAATTTTCTCAGCTGATTCCATGGCATATTTAACCAGCAATCCCTGAACACCACTTGTTTTACCAGAGCCCGTTTGACCCACAATTAAAATATGTTTTCTAAGTATCTCTGGTAAATCCAAGTTGAATGTTGCATTCATGAAGTATTTTTGCTTTGCTAGTACTTCGTTGTGCGCTACTCCTGATCGTAACACAACTACTCCGATACCTCTACTTTTTGACAATCGCTTACTGTAGCTATAGTCGCTTATAGCTTTCATTATCTCCTCCGAATCAGCATCGCCTTTATGGATCAGAAAAACCGGTGATAACAGTGCAGGAGGCTTGGAAGCTTTAACTAATAAGTGATTACCATTTACATCAGTACTTATTTCGAGAAATAACTTAGCCCTGACAATGGATTTTACATCTAGGTGTCCAAGTGCAGGCTGAACCTCGATTGGAAGAGCTGGTGTAGGAGCTTGACTCACGTATCCAACTATTTCCATTATGATGGTTCTAATGCCATCCTGTGTTTTCTCTCGTGTATACAAAAGGTCTCCAAATGAAGGAGAATAATTACCTGTAATCACTACATTCACAACGTCGTTTTCCCATCCGTGAACAAACCCTATTTTCAACATTTAAATCACCAAGTATAACCGAGTCTGATCTTCCTCATGTTTTCGAAAAGATATTCTAATGGATGACCAATTTCACCTGTTTCCCTCCTTATAATATTTACAAATAAGTCTTCTAATTTCCGTAGTCTATTCATGGGTATTCTCACATGTAAATCTAGTTCCATAAAACCATAAGGCGGATAACCATAAATAGATGATCTGTGGGCCATAATATTCTCAATTCCATGATCTACTTGCTCAGCTATCTCAACTGCTTTCTCGGAGTGCGAGATAACTCCTATGTCTTTATTGTATTCTAATAAAGGCTCATTTGTATGCACTTCAAAATGCATTATTACATTTCCATCTGTGGTAATCGGGAAACGAACCACCCAGAGCCCGGTTCGAGGATGCGTAATTCTATTAAATAGTAATACCATGTCTTCGGATACATCATCTCCATACTTTCTCCTTATCTTCTCGTTTATTACCATGGCCACGTTCTCAACCGCGTCCGGAGCCGTATTAGTGTATAATCCAAGTGGATTAGAAATAGTTGTTTTAAACAACCATCTAGCTCTAGCAATAGATGTGAATTTCGTTGTTTTAACTAGTCCATATAAATTACTTAGCTTCTTTATTAAAATATCCTTATCTCGGTTAACTACAGTGCTTAAAACATCCACTCCATCTATATTGAAGAACCTAATGCTTCTTAGACCAAACCATCTATTTAATGTACCATCTATTACGCCCATGGATCTTTGACCAAGGAGATCGGAGATCTTCACGTAGTATGCTACCTCTAAGAGACCTTCAATGTACTTAATTAACCTCTTATACAGCCTAATGAGCTTTAATTTCGGAATTTTTTTGTTTATACCTTGATTAATCATTGAGGTTAGCTTCTCGGAGATCTTCTGTGCTTTTTCTTCGTTGAATAATAATCCATACTCTTGAACTGGAATAAATTGTATGGTAAAATACGGTTCTCCTTCTTGTTCAGCCCACTTAGCGTATACAAAGAGCAATTCCGGGGATTGATAATCTCCAAGTTCATTAATATATCTAATTCTACCATCTTCATCTCTAATACATCCTCCAACATTCATAATCATTAATGTTAATACATCAGATTCTAGTATGTGGAACCCCGCATCCACGAATACAACAATTTTATCCTGCTGTACCGCGGGAATAGTTTTCACATTATAGAACAACCTGAATACTTCTTCTCTCTCCCCTATAACGCTCGACTTCCTTGATGCCACGTAATCCTGTCTCAGTGTATTAACTAGTCTTTCAATGATACTTAGAATTCTCTCGTTGCCTATATTGTTCTCCAAGGTCAATCGCCCAGTTCCTTAATGATCTCATCTAACAGCCTCTCGGGAGATATGTCTTGTGAATGACCCAGCGTATCAATCACGATTTTTAGTTTTTCAGCGGGAATCTTCAGCTTATTTTTCGCTACGAATTCTCTTAGAACCATTGATTCTATCTCATTAATAGATATCTCTCCTGCACTTATTGACGAGCCAGCATCTAAATTATCGTGGAAAGAGACCATAGCTTTCGACATTGTTCTAATTCTAATAAACACCTTCTTTTTCTTCATTAGTTCCCTTCTGAAGTTCTCTAATTCACTTGTAGGTTTATCTAATCCAACAGCATCAACTAAGAGAACAGCTTGCGTTGATGCATCAATATCACTAAAGATCCTTACTACCTGCTCTTTTACATCATCAATACTCTTAGCATCAATGCGTTTATAGTAGACACGTGGTACAGCCTCAAGCTTAATGGATTTGACGACTGGCGGCTGACGCGATAAATCAACTCTTAGAATTCTCCTGAAAACATTTATTTTATTTAACTCATAGGTTTCGTATAGGTCGTTGAAGTCGAAACCTATGGGTGCTCCTGGATAAGCAATATTCCCCTTGAATTCCATATCGAAGGGTATAGGTAAATGAATATGACCTAGGGCAACATAGATCGTGTTCGATGGAAGTCTATTCAAGAGATCTTCGTATTCCAAGTAAAGACTACCATATCTATTAGCGTACTTAGATGGATCATATCCAGCGAACCGGGTGCTTATATGAGCTAATATTATTAAATTATAATCCTTGTAGCTCGAATAATTCTTAAATATTACTTTTCTCTGCTTTAAATACTCTATTTCCTGCGAACTACTTCCCTTGAAACCTGGTATACCATAAAAAACTAGTTTATCTCTCTCAAAAACCAAAGGTTCTAGTACTAGTCCATTCGCTTCGTTGAAATCAAGAAGATGTATTAAACCTGCTTCACTCAAAACGTGTAAAATGCTTGATCTCGTTCGAGAAACATCATGGTTTCCTGGAACAACGACTACTCTTACTTCATGCTCTCTGAGCTCTCTAAGTAAGCCCACTGTTTTCGCAACGACGCTTAAAGGTGGGTTTGATCTATCGAACATATCTCCTGAAATAACCAGGTACTTGGATTTGGATTCAATTGTTTTCTCAACTATTTCTCTCAAGACATTATAGTATGCTTCTTCGAGCACAGTATCGTAAAATACCTCTGGAACTATGTGCAAATCGCTCGTATGAATAATTTCCAATCTAAAACCCCATTTAATTAATGATACTTATAAAGCAGTATATATAGAGGGCGCTGATTGAACGCCGTAATCTTTTGGTAAAAAATAATTAAAAATACTACATTTATCTTATCAATAAAATGACTAATTTAAGCCTCATTAATAACTACGTGGAAAACAAATTCAAAAATCAATCCCTTGCCCTCTCTCTGATCACGATCTTTTGTCCAATTATCATTGTACTTGGAACAAGCACCTCCAATCCATCTTTTCTTTGAACTATTGTGAACAATGTTGAAATATCTTTCACTCTTACTTCACTTTCACCCGCTATATCAACGAGATCTCCTATTTTAAATGGTCTAGCTAGTAATATGAATAAACCCGCAATTGCTTGCCCCAGAACTTGCTGTGTAGCGAAACCTATGACTAAACCTATGAAGCCTCCTAATGCAACACCAGTAGCTCCACCTGCAACTCCCCCGGCTATACCAGCTATTAATGCACCTATTCCCAGTATTCTCACCATGCTCCTAGTGGCAGCTGCGGCTGATGCTCCATACTTAGGTCTAAGCATTACGTAAAACATTGCTGCTACAGCGTTAACGATCATCCAACCTAGAACCAGTAGTACTATTATGTAAACATACACAGCATAGTCCTTTAAAACTAGTAATCCATCTAGCTTTGTAGATTCGACCAGTAAATCTACTCCCTGTGTGAAGAACCATTGTAGAATACCCATAACTATGGCTACCATTACACCATAGATTATTACTCTTGCAAGAGCTTTCCCTACAGTGTCTTCTTGGCTCATATATCTCACCTATAATAATTTATCCATTAACTTTTGTTCTTGTACAATGGGGTTAATAAATTTTATAAATATTTGACGTTCTAGAAAAATTAAGAATTATTTAATACACTAGCTATAGTATTTTTAATTAAATAATGTTAGTTTACTAGGCTTTTTAGTTAAGCTATTTCTTTAGATAACCATGTAACATGTATCCTCCTATGGCGACGATTATCAATATTACAATAGCTACTGTTGTTATAAACACAGAGTTTATTGAGCCGCTTTCTTTATTCGTAGACGTTGAGTATGGGTATACTATGTATTTCTCGAGCAAGGAGCTGTGATCCGTCGTATTAGTAGCGATCCAATATGCTTGCCGCATCCCTACGTAAACAGGTATGTTTGAACCGGGTTGAGAACACGCTAGCTGTTGCCAAAAGTTTTTATCAGTAATTGCCCCTATGACTACTGCAACTATTGATTTATATTCTCCATAGTCTTTAACAACAATTGTTAAGGGAACACCTATCTCCTGCGTATTTACTCCAGCTTTTGATATTAACTCTTCTGAAACAAATTGAAGGAATTTATTGTAGCAATCAGCATATTTATCTAGTATGCAGAAGTAGTGAGAACTCGCTGGATAGTTCTGCTGAAAGAAATCATGTTGAAGTTTACAATACGGACAAGTTGATTCGCCAAACATGTAGAATAAGGTGTTGTTAATACATGAAATGTCATCAGAATATACTTGATGCGAAGACGTCAGTAATAGTACAACTACTAATACTGCAATACTCAATGTAAATACATATACAATATTTCTATAATTCATTTACAACGCCTCGTTGACATATGTAAATTCTACCAGATTCTATTCAAGTCACAATTTAAGTACTTGTGACAAGACCTTAAATTACTTTCCTGGCTAATTTATCAAACAGCAGCTTGTAGAGTATGGCGAGTACAACTCCTCTTACATATACATCTATGAACATCGCCGACCACGGGCCGATAACTCCAAGATAATTCACAAGAATTATCGATAACAACACTCTTACGCAGATCAAGGATACTACGTTGGTGACCATGGGTACCCAGGTATTGCCTGCACCCCTGAAAGCGCCACTAATAACCATGGCGATCCCTAAACCTAGCTCGCTGAATCCTGCAAAGGCTAAATATACTGATGATAAATATCTGATCTCATCGCTGGGAGCAAACGGCTTTACTAGATAGTATCCTGTTGACCCGATTGCCACTCCTAGTAATCCCATTAACAAGGATCCGAGAATAGCTGTACGCCACCCGATCTCCTTAGCTCTTGATAATTCTCCCTGCCCAACATATCTTCCCACAAGTGCCGAGGCTGTCATTGAGAAAGCAAACCCCGGCATGTAGATCAAGCTCTCTATTCTCAACCCTACATTATGAGCCGCCATAACAGCATCCCCTAACCTGGAGATAATACCTGCATAGATGTTGTTACCTAAGGCAAATAAAAATCGCTCAACAAAAGCTGGTAAACCCAGGTCTATCTCTCCCCTCACGTAATTGAAACCCAGCATAATACGTGGAATAAGATGCAGCTTAGATAAGTAAAACAACTGTGCTGGCAAAGTTATAGTATTCGAAATAACCGTTGCTATCGCTGCTCCAGTAACACCCATCGGTGGAAAGCCGATATAACCATAGATCATTATTGGATCCAATATGATGTTAAGTATGAGACCAAGTGAATTAGCTATTAAAGAATACATGGTGTATCCAGATGCTACAATTATCGAATCGAGAACCATAGTTGTATACAATACTATGAACCCACCTACTCTTACTTTGAGGTAACTAACGGCATATTGGAACGTTAAGCCCTTAACACCAGATTGTATTTTTACAATATCATCGGCCATAATATACCATATTATTGATAAAACGCCAATGAATAGTAAACCACGTAAGTAAACTTCACCAACAGCCGATTTCGCCTGATCTTTATTACCACTGCCTATGCCTTGCGATGTAAAAACAATAGATGGAATAGTAAATAATGTGTTGAATACCTGGAAAAGCATGAGAATATACGAAGAAATCCCGAGACCAGCCAATGCTTCCTGTCCTAACCCTGATACAAAGTAAGTATCTGTTAAGGAGTACAAACTTGATACTAATTCAACAACAACAAGTGGAATACTCGTTCTTAAAACTTGTTTTAATTCATTATCAAGTTTCAGCAACATTTCTGAACACGATGTAAAATCAAAATCACGTTAGACTATTAAATTTGAAAAGTATCTTGTTGCCATTCAATACTGTACTGCATTGTAGGCTAGTTAAATAAATTTACTCAACTATAAAATACTCCAGACATCTATTTAAAAATGGTGTAATTTATGGAATTATGGCAGATCGTTCTCATTGCAGTTGCGTTATTCATAGGTTTACCGATCCTCGCCTCAGCGATAAAGATCGTTAAGGAATATGAAAGACTCGTAGTTTTCAGGCTAGGTAGGTTAAGGGGGGCGATTGGACCAGGTATAGTTTTCGTAATTCCATTCATAGACACTGTCAACAAAGTTGATTTAAGAGTTGTAACAGTTGATGTCCCGAAACAAGAGATCTTAACAAGAGATAATGTAAGTGTAACAGTCGATGCAGTAATATACTACAGGGTGTTAGACCCTATAGCGGCTATTACAAAGGTGTCAAATTATCATTACGCCGTTAGTCTCCTAGGTCAAACAGTTCTAAGAGATATACTGGGTCAATCGGATCTAGACGACCTATTACAGAGAAGAGATGAATTAAGCAAGAAATTATCAGGAGTACTAGATGAAATGACGATACCATGGGGGGTTAAAATAGTAGCTGCTACTATAAAAGCCGTTGAGCTTCCGGAGGAAATGAAGAGAGCTATGGCTAAGCAAGCTGAAGCTGAACGTTGGAGAAGAGCAAGGATAATTGAAGCTGAAGGCGAAAAACAAGCTTCTCTAATATTAACCGAAGCTGCAAGATTATATGAAGAACACCCCGTTGCCCTTAGACTAAGAGAGCTTCAGACTCTAATTGAAGTTGCCAGGGAGAAATCCCTGGTCGTAGTTACCGAGACGGGTGCGCGCTATACTGGTGAAATAGTTGCAACCCAGAAGGCACTTGGAGAATACGAGAAGAGAACTGAGGGTTCGAGATGAAAATCGCTAGAGATGAAATGAGTTTTTTAATTAACAGCTTTCTACTCGCCTTCATATTTCTAGCTTTGGTTACATTTGCACAAGTGCACGGTGAATATAAATCAGTAACTAAAGGAGTAATTGTTGAAATAACTCCCCCATGGGATACTATAGATAGTGGAGTTGCTGAATGCGTTGTTGATGCAGTTAAATATGCTGAAGAAATAAACGCAGTCCTTATATACAAAGTAAATAGCTACGGTGGATACTTAGATTCCGCATTCACAATCGGGGATGCAATATACTACTCCCGAGTACCGGCAATAGCTTACGTCGAGAACAAAGCACTAAGCGCCGGAACACTTATCATTATTCCAGCAGACGTGATCGTTTTACAGAAAGGATCGATCATTGGAGCAATGAAACCAGTAATAGTGAACCCGGTCACAGGTGAAGTAACATTCGTGAATGAATCGAAAATACTAGAACCTATTCTAGGTAAAGTCAAAGTTTACAGTGAAAATAAGAATAGAAACATATCGTTACTAACGGAGTTTATCTATGATGCAAAAGTTGTTGATTCCGATACCGCTGTCTCAAGTGGAGTAGCGGATTTTGTTGTGAACGATTATAGTCAATTATATGAGTTAACTAAAGGAATGGTCATTGAAAAGCGAGGGGTCGTGTACGCAATAGATCTTAATCCAGCAAACGTAGAAGTATTCACGTGTAGCATAAGATCCCGGGTTCTCTCAATTCTATCTAATTCGTATCTAGCTAATGCATTATTGAGCATAGGTGTATTAGCAGCTATTTTTGCATTAGCATCCGGAAAAATAGCTGTTTTACCAATAGCCCTAGCACTTGTTCTACTAGGGTTGATAAGCACGGGAATAAATCCAAACATGCTATCGTTTTTCTTCATACTGCTGGGTGCTATTCTACTTGCCGTTGAGCTATTTATCCTACCTGGCTTTGGTTTCGTTGGAATAAGCGGCATAATACTGATAACATTGGGCTTCGCACTTCTACCAGCTTATATACCCGCAGGTATATCTCCAAGGGAAGACTATATAATGGCTTTGAGAGCTTTCATATTTGGAACAGCTATTACACTTGGCTCATTTTTTGGATTAGTTGTTTTAAAGGTGGTTCAGGTGAGAAAGAAAAAACCCGTGAGCTACACACCCGAGGGGAAAGAAGGATTTGCCATTGAAGATATTAAACCTGGAGTTATAGGTTTCGTGAAGATAGAGGGGGAATACTGGAGAGCTGTGTCAAATAGTTACATTAAGGCAGGGGAGAGAATTGTGGTGTTAAAACTGAGAGAAGACGGGGTACTAGTAGTGGATAAAAAATAGATTCTAGGGATAAAGCACCCCTAGTTTCAATAACCCCTCTATGATCAAAGAATTAACGAATTTTGTTCTGACACTTCTCTTCTTTAATCTCTCATCTATTCTACCTATCTCCTTATCCAACTCATAGGCATTCGAACCTACAATAAAGTTAACGTTTAACCCAAAACTAGGGATCCAGAACCAATACTCCAACGTGTACTTGAAGTTAATTCTTACACTATTAAGTACATACTTGTATTCCTCCGGATAGAAGTAACTACTGCCGGCCTGCGTAACAACTATTCCATCCGGTTTCATTATTTTCTTTACTTCAGCGAAAAACTCAGGTGAGTATAGTGGCTTAGCTATTTCACTACCGTATGGATCAGTCAAATCCATTATCACGACATCGAAGTAGTTCTGCGGCGCAGTTTTCACATATTCCTTACCATCCATGATTACGACCTTCGCCCTTGGATCATAGAAGCTTCCTTGATGCATGTGTTCAAGGTATTTCTTTGAGAATTCTACAACTACTGGATCAATGTCCACCATTACCGCTTCTCTTACTGTACTGTGTTTTAATACCTCTCTAAGTGTTGCTCCTTCCCCGCCGCCTAGTATTAATACTTTCTCGGGATTGGGGTGTATGGCCATTGCTGGTTGAACTAGTAACTCGTGGTATAAGTGTTCGTCTTTCTCCGTGCTTTGCACATATTTATCTAGTAATAGAGATCTACCGAACCCCTCTAATTCAGCTAAAATAACTTCTTGAAACGGTGACTTAGCTGTTGCTAGGACTTTATTTACTTTAAATATGAGCTTAATGTTCCTGCCGGCTGGTTCAATAATCACTAATCCTTCTTCCGTTTCAACCACCCGTTTCTTCTATTAGTTTAATATATTCCTCGATTATTTTATCTCCACTGCTAGTTCCTATTCTACTTGCACCAGCGCTAATTAAAGCAATTGCGTCTAATGCGTGTCTAATACCACCTGAAGCTTTGACACCTATTTTCCCCTTGCTAGATCTCCTGAGAATTACAACGTCGTGAACTGTGGCAACCGAACCTAAGAACCCTGTACAGGTTTTAACGTAATCAGCTCCTGCCTCAATGATAATCTCCGTTGCTTTAATTTTTTCTTCATCTGTTAAAAACCCTGTTTCAATGATGACTTTCACAACTTTTACTCCACGTGATTTAGCTGAATTCACTACGCTTTTTATATCTCTACTAACATATTCGTAATTTCCTGATTTAAATGCATTTATGTTCATAACCATATCTACTTCGGATACCCCGAGTTCAGCTGCTTCAACAGCTTCCGCTACTTTGACCCTGGTTGATGTATTACCAAGAGGAAATCCTATAACAACGCCTAGATCAATAGTTCTACCAGCTATTTCAAGAGCCTTCTCAACCAAGGATAGCGGTATCATTAGTAGCTTGAATCCGTATTTCCTGGTATCATCAATGAATTTCTCGAGCACCTTGTAGTTAGCATCGGGTTTAAGCAACGTATGATCTATGATCGAAGCTAGCTCCTCAGGTTTAAACTTATACTTCTCGAAGAATTCTAAGCTCATGCGTATCCCATGGTAATTAATTCTTTAGTATTAAATAATAATACGATAACATTGAAGGTAATACCTCGATTATGATGCAAAACAATAGCTTCGTTACTTTTTACCTTGTTGAATTTTCTCAACGTATTTTTCAGGCGGTAATAGTGAAGTGTATTCCCTCGGATCGTCTGGAAGTATCACGAATATCCATCCCTCACCATATGGATCCTTGTTGATTAATTCAGGCGAAGTCTCCAAGTTCCTGTTCACCTCCACTATTTTACCCGACACTGGTGCATAATATGGGGAAGTAGCTTTTACTGAATCTATCATCCCGAGTTCTTCGCCTTTTCTAACAACTCTACCTACCTGTGGCAATTCAACTGCTACTATATCCTTTAGTTCTTTCTGAGCATAGTCAGATATCCCGCAGACAATTCTATCATTTTCTAATTTAGCCCATTCATCCGTCTCCGCGTATCTTCGATCAGTTTTAATAACGTATTCCTTGCCCTTTACTTTAATCACTAATTCACTCAATTACATCACCTGCAGATTATATAGTTGACTTAAGTAATAAAAACTTTGGATATATGAAATCAATTAGTAACCATATTGGACTCGGTCGCCTATTTTAATTTGATCTAAAAATTGCAATCAACTTACGCCTCTATCCCTTGCTTCATAAACTACTTTTTAATGAAGGGAAAATCAACAATTCTTGCACGGTATTTTTTACCATGTATGTTCACTTCTACTTCCTCCCCTATAATGGCATGTCTTGTATCAATATAAGCCATGGCTATTCCCCTGTTTAAGACAGGGGAATAGCAGCCACTTGTTACCCAGCCTACTTGTATATCTTCAATGTATACTCCATGACCCTGCCTAGGGAAAATTCTGCCTGCACTTCTCTCCATTATTAAACCGGTTCTAATCCATCTTACACCTTCTTTCCTACATGCTCGAAGTGCTGCTTCTCCAACAAATCCGCTTTTACTCCAAGTGATTGCGCCCATGCCATATCTGAGAGATAAAGCACACGGATATCTCAATGGATCTTCTCCGTACTCGTGACCGCCTAGAACAAACCCCATCTCGATTCTCAAGGTATCCCTGGCTATTAATCCAGCTGGCTTAACGCCCTTAGCTATAAGGGCTTCCACCAGTTTTTTCATTTCTCCATGTTCACCCCATACTTCAAAACCATCTTCACCCGTCCAGCCGCTCCTGCTGATCAAACGAATTTTGATGCCGTTTATTTCCTCGTTTTCTCTAAATTCAAGAGGCTTGAGATCCGCCGCCCATTTAGCTCCAAGTAGCTCCATTACACGCGGCGATTCAGGACCCTGTACTGCAATAATTGAGTATTTACCTGTTATGTCCAAAACGCTAACTTTATAATTTCTAAAAGACACCACTTGCTTGAAGTAATCTAGCATTTTCTCTTTAGCCAGAGCGTTTGCCACTACTATCCATTCATCATCTGTTATCTTATACAGCATTTCATCATCTTTAACTCTCGCGAGCTCATTTAAGCTAAGTGTAGGTCCACTCATGAAGCCTTGTTTCACCTTGGATAAGTCTTTGGTGTAGATGTATTGAGCGAACTCTAAGACATCTTCACCTTTGAGAAGTAGTTTACCCATATGAGATACATCGAAAAACGCTACGCTCGTTCTAACCGTGATATGCTCATCTAGAGAATTAGTAAAACGCATTGGAACCTCCCACTCACCGAAATTACCTGGGTCAGCTCCGAGTCTGTCAATATAGAAATCCAATAGTGGAATTTTCCCCAAGTCGCTTTCACCATGGAATTTATACTTATCTATATTCTCATGACTTAGAAATGCTAATATATCTAATATATAATATTTATTTTAAATATCGATATATGTTTATGTGTTTAATCCAAGTAGGGTGTTGCACTTGGTTGGCCACCCATGGATTCCTTCATTTACGAACGAGCAGGTTGATAAGGCATTAAAAACTATAGGCGTCAAAACCGTGGAAGAATTATTTAGCGATATTCCAGCTGAAATTAGGCTTTCAAAGGAACAATGGGAGAAGTTAGAAATTGGTCTTGGAAAACCGTTGTCTGAAATAGAAGCAAAACGATGTGTCGAGGAGAAAATATCAAAGAATATAATGCTTAGATCACCGCCGTTCATGGGCGGTGGAGTATATCCACATTATGTTCCCCCGCTGGTTAAATACATTATATCGCGAGGAGAGTTTCTAACTGCTTATACACCATACCAGGCTGAGATATCCCAAGGGCTAATGCAAGCTATTTTTGAATATCAAAGCTTAATGGCTGAGCTACTAGATATGGATGTAGTTAATGCTTCCATGTACGATTGGGGTTCAGCAACAGCTGAAGCCATACTTATGTCTCTACGAGTTAATAAAGGTAGAAGAAAAGTTATTTTACCCGCTAACATGAATCCATACCATAGGAGAGTTGTTGAAACATATACTTGGCCCCACGTCGTTAAAATCATAACAATACCATACGATCCCTTCAAGGGCACGATGGATGTTGAGAAACTCAAAGAAAGTATTGATGATGATACAGCAGCTGTATATCTCCAATCCCCTAACTTCTTTGGAGTAATAGAGTCGAGTGCTAAAGCAGTCGAGGAAATTACACATAGCAAGAAATCTATTTTCATTATGGGTGTAAACCCCATATCACTTGGCTTACTGAAGTCGCCGGGCGAACTAGGTGCAGATATAGCTGTTGGTGAAGGCCAGCCATTAGGATTAGGGTTGAATTATGGCGGACCATATCTAGGCGTGTTTGCAACAAGGTACAACATGAACCTTATTAGACAAATGCCAGGTAGAATAATTGGTTTGACGGAATCAAAAAATGGAGAAAGAAGTTTTGCAATGATTTTACAAACAAGAGAACAGCATATAAGACGCGAGAAAGCAACATCCAATATATGTACCAACGAAGCATTAATGGCGATAGCTACAGCCGTCTACATGTCGATGCTAGGTAAAAACGGCTTAGTGAGATTAGCTGAAGTAAATTACTACCGAGCACACTACGCGTGGAAAAAAATGAAAAACATAGGGTTGAACGTTGAGTTATTTAAAGAAGATTTCTTCAACGAATTTCCAGTATCATTCAATGAAGTGAAAATTCCCTATAGAACAATACATGAAAAACTGCTAGAGAATAGAATACATGGAGGATTATACATCCGTGAATTCTACCCGGAGCTAGGTGAAACAGCTTTGTTCGCATTTACAGAACTACACTTCAAGCAAGACATCGATTATCTCGTGGAAACAATAAATAAAATCCTCCTTGAGAGGTGATTGTGATGTATAAGCAAGCAAAGTGGAGTGAACCATTAGTTTTCGAGCTCGGAGCAAAAGAGAGAATTGGAATAAACTTACCAGAAGTAGAGGAAGAAGTTAAACAAACAGTGGGCGAGATAAAAATACCCGATGAAATTAGAAGGAAAATTCCTCCTAATTTACCCGAGTTGAGTGAAGTAGAAGTTGTTAGACACTTCACCAGGTTAACGCAAATGTCTTATGGAGTCGATAACGGCCCAGTTCCTCTCGGTTCATGTACTATGAAGTACAATCCTAGAATAGCTTGGGATATAGCTTTCAATAGTGGAATCAGCGATCTTCATCCATTGCAGGATGTTAAAACAGTGCAAGGTCTACTAGAAATTATGTATGAATTACAGAAATGGCTTGCCAACATAGTTGGAATGGATATATGTAGTCTGCATCCAGCGGCAGGAGCACATGGGGAACTGGCAGGAGTATTAATTATTAGGAAATATCATGAAATCAAAAATCAATTAGATAAGAAAACCGAGATAATAATACCAGATAGTGCTCATGGAACAAATCCAGCTAGTGCAGCTATGGGTGGTTTCAAAGTCGTTGAAATACCCTCAGCACCAGATGGAAATGTTGACTTAGATGCATTAAAATCAGTCGTAGGAGAATCAACAGCTGGATTGATGATTACGAATCCCAGCACGTTAGGTTTGTTCGAGGAAAACATACTAGAAATAGCGAAATTACTTCACGAATATGATGCTCTACTATACTATGATGGAGCTAACCTTAATGGAATCATGGGTTATGCGAGACCAGGTGATATGGGGTTTGACATAGCCCATATCAATATACATAAGACCTTCAGCTCACCGCATGGAGGCGGAGGACCCGGAGCTGGACCTGTGTGTATAAAAGACAAATTAGTTGATCCAGATAGAAACATATGGCTAAGGGATCTCCTACCTGGATACATAGTTGTTCACGATGAAAAAACAGGTTTATTCACATTGAAAGCGCCGGGTCCATATAGTGTCGGGTTGCTTAGATCATTTTTCGCTAATACGGTTCCTTTACTTTGGGCGTATACTTACATTCTAATAATGGGTCCCCAAGGTCTCAGAAAAGCAACTGAGCACGCCGTGATTATAACGAATTATTTTGCTAAGCTTGTTGATGGATTAAAAGGATTCGAGATACCCTATGGAAAAGGAAGATATAGAAAACATGAAATCGTTTTAAGCGCTAAGCCGTTAGCTGATGAAACCGGAGTAACAGCAGAAGATGTTGCAAAAGGCTTACTCGACTCGGGATTCTATGCACCAACAATATACTTCCCTCTCATAGTAAAAGAAGCGTTGCAAATAGAGTTCACAGAATCCGAGACCATTGAAAACGTGGAGAAATATGCTGATAGATTAAAAGAAATAAGCAAAACAGCATACAATAATCCTGATGAAGCCAAGAACTGGCCAAAGAACACCTCAGTTGGTAGAATAGACGTGGTTAAAGCGAACCATCCAAGATATATATCTCCAACATGGAGAATATATGTTAAGAGAATGAGAGGCGTAATTCAATGAAATATGATGTAGTAGTAATTGGATCCGGCGTAGGTGGCTACCCCGCTGCATCATATCTCGCCAGCAAAGGATTGAAGGTGGCGGTCGTCGAGGAACACCTAGTTGGGGGAGAATGCACTAACTACGGATGTGTACCAAGTAAAGCACTATACCAGTTCGCCGAAGCAGTTAAAACAATAGAAAAAACAGGTGGTTCATCAACATATAATTGGACCAGCTTAATTGAATGGGTTAAAAACATTGTGAAAGAATCCCGTGAAGGGATAGAACATGTGTTAGAATCACGAGATGTATCTTTGCATAAGGGTCGTGGAATACTAACTGCTCCGAATAAAATAAAAATTAAAGGCGAAGGTGAGTTGCTTGATATTGAAGCAGGCAAAATTCTTCTAGCTACCGGGACAGACCCTGCTGATATCCCAGTAGCTAGATTTGATGGAGTTGGAATTATAAGTAACAGAGAAGCTTTATACTTGAATGAAAAACCCAGCAAGGTACTAATAATTGGCGGAGGAGTTATTGGAGTTGAATTAGCAAATACGTATTCCTCACTAGGTGTTGAAACAATCGTAGTGGAGCTACTAGAACACATACTACCATTCACAGACAGAGACGTTGCACTAGCTGTTAAAATGCATTTAACGCAGAGAGGTGTTAGAGTACACGAGAAAACAACTGTTAAGAAAATAGAAAAAAGCAATGGTAAATACGTGGTTGAATTATCGAATAATGAAAAAATAGAAGTTGATAAAGTTGTAGTGGCCGTAGGACGTAAACCTAGAACAATGGGAATCGGGCTGGAAAATGTTCAAGTAGAGCTTGATCAAAAGGGGTTTGTTAAAGTAAACAATAAACTGGAAACAAACACACCTGGCATTTACGCTAGTGGAGACGTAGTAGGTGGACCGCTTTTAGCTCACAAAGCACTACTGGAAAGCATAGCCGCAGCGAGAAATATTGCTGGAGAAGAATCCTTTACCGTTGATTACAAAGCTGTTCCAATAACAATATTTACTGGCCTGGAGGTAGCTTCTATTGGATACACCGAGAAAGAGTTAGCAAACTCAGGAGTGAAGTACGTTAAATTCAAGGTACCATTATACTTCCTGTCAGCAGTGAAAATAAAAGGTGGAAAGAATTCATTTGCAAAAATAATTCTAAGTGAAAACCTGGAGAAAGTCCTCGGAATACACATAGTTGCGCCGAATGCATCGGAAGTAATATCCTCGTATATTCCAGTATACCTAGGTAAACTAGGATTAGCTGAAGCCTCTAAGATACCCTACCCGCATCTCACAGTATCCGAGTCCCTGCGGGAATTCGCAGAGTATATCACCGGGACGCCTGTTCATCTAATGAAAAAATAGTTAAACCCCTAAGTCCTATAAGTCAAGTGATTTTTAATCGTGGTGTAATCTTTGAGCTTCATTAACGTAGATAATGAATTACGGTCAAAGTATTGTAGAGAAGGTAATGTTTGTTTTTGGGCAACAGTAGCTTTAATTAATCCCTATGAAACAAATAACCTATACGTATTCGACTGCTCTATGTATACCGTTGTCAAGAAAGAGTATGCAGATAAACACGAATCACGCCTGTTACTATCGTTTAAAATTCCTTTTGAATCAAATGAAATATACTTCGGTAGCAAACTCGACTACCGAATCTTACCCACGAATACCAGTTGTTTGAAAAGCGATATAGAAAACTACATTGAATCCTTGTTGGCGAACATCAGAACAAGCATTGATCAAACACATGAAAAGTTATCTAAAATGCCGAAGCGAGGGCGTTTCCTAAGATTTCTAGTTCCAATTAGAGATGAATCGGAACGAGTAAAAGGAGAATACTACGGATTATTGACTAAGGAAAGCATGATTAGAGAAATGATTAGCATTATTGGATATGAAGGTAGAGTTCTAAAAGCAAATGTAAGAAACGCCCATATATTAATAAGCGTTGATCCATTGAAACAGGAGTTCCATGGATTACTTCTCAATAAAAATATCAAATTAAATGCATATAGAAAACTAATTGATATCCCGTTGTTGCTTAAAACCCTTGGTTACTAATAAAACTAAGTTTTTACAACACACAGTAATTTTAATAAACGGTTTTTAATTAGCAACCTAATAACTTGTATCAGGGGTTTTAATTGAATATCAGAGAGTTAAGTAAAGAAATAGCTTCAATAATTAAAAACGTGAAGCCTTCCGTTGTCACGATATCAACTGAAATACCTCATCCGATGATCTTCTTTGGGTACGAACCAGTTAAAGGATACGGCTCAGGCTTCATAATTGCGCCAGGCTATGTTGTTACAAATGCACATGTTGTTAAGGGGGCCACGAAGGTCTCAATTATTTTCTCGGATGGATTTATTAGTAGTGCCAAAATAGTTGCCATGGATCCAAGGCGAGATCTAGCTTTGCTTAGAACAGAGGAGCATGGTGTACCAATTAAACTAGGTGATTCCAACAAAGTTGAAGTAGGTGAAATAGTTCTCGCGATTGGGTCTCCCCTAGGTTTACTAGAAAACTCTGTTACAATGGGAGTCATAAGTGCTGTTGGTAGAACATTGACAACCCAAGAGATCGCATTTGAAGACGTCATACAAACAGATGCAGCGATAAACCCAGGTAACAGCGGTGGTCCATTGGTGAATCTCGAGGGAGAAGCAATCGGAGTTACGACCGCAATAATACCATTTGCTCAGGGAATAGGTTTTGCTATACCAATTAACACGGTCAAAAGATTCATTGAAATGGTTGCGAAATACGGTAGACCTTTAAGAGCCTGGATTGGAGTATACGTTGCACCTTTGAACCCAACAATGGCGGCTCTTTACAAGATCCCCATCAATGAAGGACTACTTGTTGTTAGAGTAATACCTGGTTCCCCAGCTGATAGGAGAGGAATAATCGAGGGAGATATAATTATATCAGCTAACGGTAGAAAAGTTCGTAGAACAAGCGAGTTGAGAGAAGCAATAGAGGAAAGTATTGATAAAGGGTATGTTATATTAGAGATCATGCGAGAACGAAGAATACTTGAACTAGACGTGGAGGTTATCGTGGAAGAAGTATAATTCGCTCGTCGAACCATGAAGATTCATTAGGCAAGCAAATATATTTTAAATAAATTTTAATTTTTAGCAAATGCGTTGTTATGTTGTTTTGATCAATACTCGATCAAATGAAAACTTTACCTGTTGATCACAGGATATCGCATAAACCTCATGTATTTTATGTTTCTCAATTATTTTAATGCATAGTACTCTAGAATAGCTTTTTAATTTCACGTTCTTATTACATAGATTAAGGTGACGTAACCTTGTCGAGAAAACAGGAGTTAATTGAAATGCTAAAGAAGTTAACTGAAGTGCCTGGTCCAAGTGGACGCGAAGAAAGTGTACGTAACATAGTAGCAGAGTACCTGAAACCATATGTTGATAAACTCTGGGTGGATTCCTGGGGTAATTTGATTGGGTTAAAGAAAGGTAGAAGTAGCGATGGAAAAATCATGATCGCAGCTCACATGGATGAAATTGGCTTATTTGTATCACACATTGAAGATGATGGTTTCATAAGAGTAGTGCCAATTGGCGGAATAATAGAGCGAACCCTCATATATCAAAGAGTAGTTCTGAGAACACGTGATGGCAGACTCATACGTGGTGTTGTTGGTTTAAAGCCTCCTCATGTTGCTAAACCAGAGGAGTTGCAAAAAGTTCCCGAGTTCAAGGAGTTATTCATTGATATTGGAGCTTCATCGAGGGAGGAAGTTGAAAAACTAGGTGTCCGCGTAGGGGATATAATGGTGTTTGACAGGGAACTCGTCGAGTTAAGTGGCGATAGAGTTACGGGCAAAGCATTCGACGACAGAGTAGGAGTAGTTTCTCTAATAGAAGCATCTAGAATCATAGAGAAGCCAAACGTCGACGTTTACCTGGTTGCAACTGTTCAAGAGGAGGTAGGGTTAAAAGGCGCTAGAACATCGGCTTTTGCAATATCCCCCGATGTGGCGATTGCAATCGATGTTACAATAGCGAGCGATGTCCCTGGTGTAGCGAAATCAGAGTGGTACACTAGATTAGGGAAAGGCCCCGCTATAAAGATAGCGGATGGTAGGAACGCAACTGGATTAATAGCTCATCCGAGAGTAGTTGATTTATTGATTAACATAGCGGAAAAGCACAGAATACCATATCAATTGGAGATAATTTCGGGTGGAACAACTGATGCAAGCATAATTGCTTTGAATAAAGAAGGTGTTCCAGCAGGAACAGTTTCTATTCCCTCGAGGTATATTCATAGTCCGGTCGAAGTCGTTGACATAAATGATGTATACAACGCTGCTCTACTAGTTGCTAGATTCGCCGAGGAAGTAACAGTAGAGTGGTTGAGAGAACTAAAAGGAGCAACTTTAAAATAAACTCTTGACTTCATTGGAGGGTTTTTAAATGTATTTTAATTCATTATTTTCGATGACTGCACATTTACTTAACTCATGTTCAACAACGTAATTTTGCTCTATGATGTGTAAAACCTTGAATCCCCTAGCTACCATGTAGTCGGAGAGTATCTTCCTGTGGCAAAACCAGGGATATTTCTCACTACACATAATGGCCACTTTGTTTCGGTCTGCTATCTCAACGAGCTTGTCGAGGTATGGTTTTACATTACCACACCTAGTTATGTATGTTGCGTATGCTCTAAATCCCTCGGATTTAAAACAACTGGCGATTCCTACATCTTCGACATCAACGCCAAATTTCCTGTATCCTCCTAGATGAGGTATCCAAATATACTGTATGTTTTTCCGGCCTAGTTCAGTTCTTAAATTACTACCCGAAAAAACCGGGAATTTAATTGATTTGTTCCATCTCCTGACATCAACAACTATCTCTACTTCGAAATACTTGAGAAGCTCGGCGAAGTCTACAATGCTTCTTCCACCATATCCGATCGTGTAGACGACTTTCATTGCCTTCTCCTACTTGAAATATTTATATAACTCCATAACGTTACCTAAATATACTATGTGATTACTATAACGAGTCAAGGTGTCTCTTTGAACGTAGCTACATCAAGAAGCACTAGGTTAATTGAGGCATATGATATGATGAGGAAAGGAGTTCTATACCTACTAATAGCCGACTTGGTTTTATCAATAATAGTTATTGTCTCAATATCATCTTTGATGATTGTAGGATTCAGGACTATTATTGAAAAGGGCCCCGGTAGATTTATTGCTACCCAATTGTTGAAAAACCTCTCGTCTCATCTTGTTCCAATAGATTTACATGTAAGAACTAGCTTTGTTATCGCAGAACCCAAATTAACCTTCATAGTTTTCTTGTTTATCGGATTCGTGGCTTCTGTTACATTATTCTTCATCGGTCTATGGGGTAAGTTCTTGCCTGGTCTCAGAATACTGAAGGATGTTGTTCCAGAGATTTCTACTGCTGAATCGTTGATTAGAATAGGTTACTTCTGGGGGTTAATACTTCTATTAGTTAGTATTCCACTAGTATTTCTAATCATAGGTATACTAACATTTGTTATTTCATTGATTCTAATATTTCTCGGAAATATAGGTTTAATAATATTGTCATTTAAGCTCAGAGATATTGAAAAAGATGATTTATACCTGGTGTCTGGCGTATTGTTCATTATAGGATTGATTTTTAGATTAATGAATTTATTTGCGTGGATAATACTATACATATCGCTGGGAAAAAGCATTGAGAAACATAAATCGCATCCTAGTCAACCTACATCACTACCATTTCCACCTATTTAACGTACGTAGTAAGTTACGTTTTTACTTTCCACCACGAATATTAAAATACAATAGTAATCCCGTTGCTATAATATAGTTCCTGGTTTATTACGGAGATTATGTGAACTACCGCGGATGGGCAACTATATACCGAGGGTTATACATTATTATATTTTGTTGAAGGGGGTTAATTTGACTAAAGTTACCTTCTTAGTTATTGTACTTTGTTCGTTATTATTGTTTAGTGTTGCTTACATCATTTACTTAACTGCATTAATCACGGAAAGAGATAAAACAATACAGGAGTTATCCAAAATAAACTTAGATTACAATAAATTGCTCTTAGAGTACTCTCAGCTTAATTATACCTATATACAACTAAAGGACCAATTATCCGATTTATCCAGGAACTATTATGACTTGCTCGATCGGTACGTTAATTTAACGCATGTAATTGAGAATATTACAAGAACATACCTCGAATACGTATCTCTCACTAGTTCTTTCGCTCGTGTCTTAAACCTAGAAGAAGTAAATGCAACTGGTGACTACGTGCGCGCTGCTATCGTGTACGAGTCAAGTCCATGGGATAGCTATAGAAATATGTATGCATGGGTTTCAGCTAGTATAAGATACGTTGACGATGTCGTAATTCCTGTCCCCATATGCGAGTACGTGAATGGAAAATGCGTTCTCAGATATGTTTACGTTGAGAACTATGTTCAATCCCCAAGTTTTACTTTAAGCAAAAGACAGGGTGACTGCGAGGATATGACTATACTTTTGTACGCTATGATCAAGTATTACCAATTATGGTATCTTAAAACAGAGTATTTCACGTGGATCGCATACATAGAGTTCAGTGATAATACAACTCACACCGCTGTATTCATACCAGCTAGTAATGGCAGATTAACAATCCTAGATCCAGCCGGGAAATATTTAACAGTAAACGAATACGGTGAAATAACGGCAAATCCAGCACTAGATGAGCTTAAACAATACTCAAATAAATGGATTAACAATGGAGGCGTTAAATACATAGAGTTAATCCGAGTAGATGTACTAACGGGAAACTACTATATAGACGCCCGTGGAAGCGTAGAGGAAATTGCCACGTTCATTTTGGAAATAACTGGCTAGGTTAATTAATCCTTGGATAGAACTAACTTGAGATATATTCATACACTAGATCTTCTAGTCTCTGGAATTCATCAGATCTTCTATCTCTTGGCCTAGGCATATCTATATTTATAATCTTCGAGATTCGAGCAGGTCTAGGTGTAAGAATGACCACGCGATCACTTAGCAACAGAGCTTCATCAACATTGTGTGTGACCAGAATGATTGATCTCAC
The DNA here is from genome assembly GCA_030550615.1 of Thermoproteota archaeon. Lineage (GTDB taxonomy): Archaea > Thermoproteota > Thermoprotei_A > Sulfolobales > Desulfurococcaceae > UBA285. Next base: position 27,994 of record JAUQPA010000002.1, read on the forward strand.
AGAAGTTACCCCCATAAGCCATAAATCCATAATCTCCGATCTAAGGCTTTCAGCTGTTAATGAATCTAAGTGAGAAAATGGTTCATCCAATAGAAGTATCGTGGGCTCTATTGCCAAAGCTCTTGCGATGTTTACTCTTTGCCTCATGCCTCCACTCAATTCATTGGGGTAAAAGTCTTTGAATTCAAGTAATCCAACTAAATTCAAGTATCTTCTTGCAATTTCTTCGGCTTGATCCTTATTTAATCCATTCGCTCTAAGTGGTAACGCTACATTTTCAAGAACAGTCATCCATGGTAATAATGTTGGGAATTGAAATACAAAACCTATTTTTATGTTTTTATCATAATAAATTATTTCACCTGAATCGTATTTTTCGATACCTGCAATTATTTTCAAAAGGGTGGATTTTCCGCAACCGGATGGACCAATGATTGATGTAAAATCCTCCTGTATGTCGAGCGAAATATTATCCAATACTTTGATCTCCTTGTTTTTCTCTCTATATGCTTTAGTGATGTTACGAAGACTCATTAAAATATGCCTCATATTTACTCCACCAAGTATCTTCCCTTTAGCTTCCTAAACAATCGACTCCACAGAGACTTATTTATAACCGCTATTACAAGTGAAAGAATCGTAACTAAGATAATTAACTCACCAACGTTTCCTCTGCTTGATGCTTCATTCATAAGTGCTCCTATGCCGCCGAGATTCACACATACGTTATCCGTTGAGAAATATTCTGCTACAATAATTGAATTCCACGCACCACCCCAGGAGCTTATCATACCAGTTGCTATAGATGGCAACAAAATAGGTATGAATATGTGTCTAATGAAGTATTTTCCTTTAATTCCATATACATCAGCTAGCTCTACAACTTCTTTTCTCAAACTCGAGATTCCAAAGAGCATTAGATTGAAGAAGGAATACCAAAGAGATCCCTGGAGAAAAACCACCAAGGACACCATGTAAACACCAAGTGAGCCCATCTTCATCAGTGATGATAATATAGGCCACCATAACACAGCTGGAATCGACGCCAAGATCTCTCCAATAAGAACTATGTACATGAAACCATGTTTCTCAGATTTAATTGTGATATAAGAATAGTACGATAAAATTAGCGATAGTAGAAGAGATAAAACTACAACACCTAGAACTCTACTTAGGCTTAAAATTAAATTAAGCAGTACTTGCGCAGCATTAATTTCAACATTAATACTCCAATAAAGGCTATTCATGTAATTCCATAAAACAATGAAAAAAACAACAAGAATAGAGAGAACTATCAACAACTCAGTGAGGTTTCTCGGAAACTTCACGCTTATAGTTAATTTCCCAATAGTTCCTCTAAATCTAAACCGTCTGCTGAGAATCTCTACTAATACTATTGCATAATCGTAGAGCCTGACAGCAATTTTCTTGAAGTTTTTATACAGTACATTACATGATATAAGCTTAATGATCCCGGTTTCCTCGAACATGGGATTCCATAGGAAGATGTAGGTAGCTAGTACCGATAATACGAGAACTACTATACCAATATACATTTTCTCGATATCTCCTTTAACAAAGGAATCTAAGATATATGTCCCGATCCCCAAAACTTTGATCTCTGTTGTTCCTGTAGCTATTATTTCCGATGAGGTTATGAAAAACCAACCACCAGCCCACGAAATAATACTATTAGCAACAATGGCTTTAATGGAAGCTGGAATATATATTCTGAAGAAGCTAATCACTGGGTTGAATTTATAGACCTTCATTAGATCGTAGATCGATGGATCCAGGCTTTTAATAGATGAGTAAACCCCGAAAATCATATTCCAGATCATGCTTGTCGTTATGAGGAAAATTATAGCTAATTCAACCCCTAATTCACCCGGAACAGCCTGTATTAGGAGTATGAGTGCTATAGGGAAAAAACCCAGTATCGGTATTGACTGGAGAACATCGAGTATAGGTAGCAGAAATGATTCTACATATTTATTCCGAGCCATTGCCACGCCTATTATTATAGATAACAGAAGAGAAAGCATGTAAGCAGAAAACATTCTCATCATACTGTAAATTAAAGCTATGAAAACTTCGATCAACCAAGATCACCTCTATACAACTCAGTTGACCACCACCTCGTAATTCATTGGTCCAATCCCTACCAATTTTTTTAATAAAATTTAAATATAACCCAAATTGGAATTCACTTTAAAAACTATATAAAAACATAAGTAATAATCTCCTATCAGGTGGACGATAGATTGTTGCCTAAGGATACTAAAAATAGAAGAATCCTCATACCGCCTGATGTAACGCCTGATCACGTGCTAGGTCTCGCAGAAATACTATTTAGTCTAGGGGGTAGAATAGACCCAATGTACATAGGTGATGCTATAGGTGAAGATGTAAGAATACTTCCTCATGCAATAGACTTAGCTGAAATTCTTGGAATAATAGAGCTTAGTGGTGGAAACGTAGTGTTAACCGATTTTGGTGTGAGAATAGTCAAAGGAAACAGCAAGGTTGTGAAGAAATTACTGAGAGAAAACATGTTGAGATTAGAACCTCTAGCAGAAATCGTTATGAGATTAAAGAAAAAAGGATCTATGCCAGTTGAGGAATACGCAGAGATCATCAGAAGAAACTATTCAGCTAATGATCGCGAGAAAGCATTTAAAAATATATTGATTTGGGGGGCTTTCCTCAAGATCTTTAGAATGAGCGAAGATGATAAGCTTGTTTTACCAATAGACTTGAGTGACATATAGATTAATCATTTATTTAACGAAAGAACGTGCCCCCAGCATTGTGCATTTCACAGTATTCCAGAACTCTAGTTGCAATGTTCACAATGATCTCCAACTACATCCCCGGAATTTTAATAATTTTAAAACTTAATCCCTGTAGAAGAGAAAAGCGTATCGAAACACTTGATCTTCGCTCTACAACCTACACTCTGTTAAAACATATGGATAGATGACAACTAAACAATAAAAGCTCAATAAGAAAACTCCAAGCAAAAATATTGAGACTAGGAGAACTAGAAAATTAATACCCATGTACCAATAACATGTATAGGGAAAGTTGGAGATAATAGAAATCGGTGTTGAAAATTAAGGTCATAGGACACCGCGGCGCTCCCATGATTTACCCGGAGAACACGATTTCATCCATTATAAAAGCCATTGAATTAAAAGTTGATGGTGTAGAAGTTGATGTTAGATCAACCTGGGATAACGTTCTCGTGTTATTTCATGATGAAAAACTAGATAGATTAATTGGGGTTTCAAAGTATCTCAGCGAAGTAACATATGATTACTTATCTAAGTTAAGATTACGTGGAGAGAGGATCCCTAAATTAGATGAGTTATTGCCATTAGTTAAACATCATTCCAACATAATGTTCTTCATTGAGATCAAGGAGCCTGGAATAATTTTCAACGTATTGAAGATGTTCGAGGATAACGGCATCAAGGATAACGTTGCAATAATATCCTTTTACCATAATGTATTAAAAACCCCGAAAAGCTACGGGTTCAAAGTCGGAGCTATTTTCGCGTGTAGACCACTAAGTTTATTAAAGTACTTTAATGAGCTGAAACCGGATTATGTGATTCCACGACAAGATATGATTGATGGTGACCTAGTCGAAGAAGCCCATAGTATGGGAGCGGAGGTTGTAGCATGGGTTGTAAATGATGAGAAAACACTTCTTAAAATGAAAGAGCTTAAAGTGGATTGGATTGCAACTGATTACCCAGATAGAATCACGCGCTTAGTTCATACAAATACACACAATGAAAAATGATCAGAATTCCATGAAACTAGATTCCAGCTACTTTCACATCTTTAATCCATATTGATGGAGTAACAGTATTTCCGACTATTTCAATGTCGCTTCCAATTTCAATAAGCTCGTTCGATAACATGTCATATATATTACCACCAATCACAACCCCTTTAACAGCTCTAGTTACCGAGTCTCTTTCTACTAATAAACCATGAGTAACTGTTGCTTTAACACTCCCTGTAACAGGGTCGCTCATCCATTGACCAATAATCTCATATACGATGAGACCTCTTCTCACATCATGCACGAACTCATCAATAGATCCTCTGCCAGGCGATATAACGATGTTAGTAAAACCTGGCAGAGGCTGCGAAGCTGGGTGTGATCTTAAACCGTTCCCCGTAGGTTCAACGTTCATTCTTTTCGCAGTATAGTAGCTATGCAGTAGTGTTTTTAAGATACCCTTATCAACAACATGCTTAGTTCTCGTGGGAACTCCTTCGTCATCAAACGACCGTGAACCAGTAGCTGAATCAACGGTTGGGTCATCTATTAACACCAGTTTCTCGTTGAAAACCTTTTCTCCAAGCTTATTTTTCAAAGGACTTCTATTCTCCAGAATATTTAATGCGGAAAAAGCCGGTGCTAAACTACTTGTTATTATCTCCCCTGTAGTAATAGGATCGAAAATTACGTCGTAAACTCCTGACTCTATGGGAGAGGAATTCAGGAAGAGTAATGCTTTTTCACCTTCTTCAAACGCTTTTTCCAATAGGAGTTTTTCATCCAACTTGCTTCTTTCATAAACAAATGATTTATCAGCTTGAAGCCCATTTTTCTCGACATACAATCCAAGCCATATTTGAACGATGCTACGTAGTCCGCTTCTCATTATTCCATTAGAATTCAGGATCGATATTTCAGCTTCTAAAACAGTAAATGACCCCTCCGCGATGCTCACTTTACTTGCTCCCTTTAATAAAGCTGGTTCCTTGAACTTGTCCATAGTGTTTCTAAGTATCTCAACGTATTCTTCTTCGTTCATATTAGCGATTTTATCATCATAAGAAGAGCTTTGAACAACTATTTCAGTATTCAAAGGAAACCCAACCCAGTAAGGATCCTCCGGGGATGCCTTTACAATGGATACTAGTTTTTTCACAATGGAATCAATATCAACTTGTATAGTGTTAATTCTCATGCTACCGGTTTTTTTGTTAACAGCGCCTCTCAAACCAATATCTTCATCCTCTCTGTAAACTACATCGATAATTTTATCGTTTGAAACTTTGAATTGTCTAATAGTACTTCTAACTGCATATACTTCCACTTCACTTAATCCAGCGCCTACGGCTTTCTGAATTAGTTTTTCGTATACTTCGCGCATCTCAACCACCAATAGTGAATCCTCTAACTCTCACGTGGGGTCCTCCATCACCTACTCTAACCATTTGACCGTCCTTGCCACATCCACCGAAAACACTAGTTCTCACGATCAAATCTCTACCCACAGCATCAACTTTTTGCAGTGTCTCAAGAATCAATCCAGATAACATCACGCCTTTAATTAATCTAGTTACCTCGCCATCTTCAATAATATAACTAGGACCACTAGTAAATGTAAACGCGCCGGTTAACGGATTTACTTGTCCACCTAGTGCACCTCTACCCCTAATATAGAGTCCTCTCCTGAGATCCTTCATCATTTCATCCACTTTCCAATCACCTGGCTCCATATACGTGTTTGTTTGCCTAACCAGTAGCGGATGCCTATAACTCATGACTCTAGCATTGCCCGTTGGTTCGCCTCCAAGTACTTTAGCGGTTACAAGACTATGAAGAAATCCGTTCAACACACCGTTTTTCACAGTATATGTTTTTTTCTTAGGAGTACCTTCATCATCGTAAGGCAAGAATATACCTCCTGTAATTAATCCATCATCAACTATGGAAACAAGATCGCTTGCAACTTTTTCGCCGATTCTTCCACCCAAAATACTACCACCTGCCAAAACAATATCTCCTTCAGAAGCGTGACCAAATGCTTCGTGAAGCATTAACCCAACTATGTCATTATCTAAAATAACATCATATCTACCTGGCTTCGCGTGGGGGGCTTTTGCTGTTTCAGAGACTAATTTACATCTACCCTTGATCCAGTCTTCCCAGTTGACTAATTTGATGAACTCCCACCCAGCTACCTTCGACTCGTGATCATAAAATGTTTCATAATGTCCTTCCACGTGGGCTACTAGCCTAGCTGATATACCAATTAATCTATTAGTGAACTCGACGTGATCGCCATTACTCGATAAATATATGCGGTGATCACGCTCGTATCCGAACCTTAAGGTAACACTTGAAATCTCTTTTATCTCTCTTGAAGTCTGGTACATTGTTCTCAATAGATCAATTTTATCAGATATATCTACGTTTTCAGCTTCAACTGAGTAATTGGAGAATAATTTATCCTTAGAGCGTGGTCTTCTATAATAATCTACCTTAACTGAATGATCGATAACGGTTCTTGCAAGTTTGTATGCTCTTAAAGCAGCTTGTCTAACAGATTCTTCTCCAAGAGAATTTGTGGACGAATAACCAACTACTCCATTTACTAGTACTCTGACACCAACCCCTTGAAATCGATTAATAATCGATTCCCTCAATACTCCATTATCTAAAATCAACGTTTCTCCATAGTAATCCTGGATCCTAACGTCAACGAATTCAACATTTAATTCATCACGTAGTTTCAAAACAAGATTCTCATCAATCAAGAGACCACCTTGTTTTTCTATCTAGGTAATGAAGTTAGGAACTTATATTTAGATTGCTAATTCATGTGCGAAAAGTAAATGATGCATATATTATCTAAATCTTTTTAGCTATCATAAGATCAATTAATTGAAATCGAGTTATTTTCGATAAAACCAATTAGATTTAAATAATAACCTTAGATGAATAGAATTTTTTCTCTAACCACCAACTATTCGGTAAATTAAGGTGTTAAGTAATTAATCGATATACCGAGCACATATGGTACAATGTATACTGAAAACACTAAAGATACTAGTAAAGATACAAATATGAGTATTATACCAGCTTTAGCCATTTCATAGTTTTTAAAGTATCCATATGAATAAGCAATAGCGTTTGGAGGAGTGTTAGCTGGAAGCAGAAATGCAAAAGTTGAAGCTATTCCAGCTGATATTGCTGCCACTGCTGGATGTATGTTTAATCCTTTAGCAACCGCTATAGCAACTGGAACGGAGAACGATGCTGTAGCTGTAATACTACAGAAGGCAACAATAGATAAACTACTAATTAAACCTATGCCTAGGATCATTACAATTGGGGGATATCCGGATAAATACCTGGATACAATACTCGATATAGTGTTCGCAAGACCGGATTCTATTAAGCCGCCTCCCAACGCTAACCCACCACCAAATAAGAAAAGTATTCCCCAATCAACGCCTTTCGATATATCATTCCAGGTTAAAACCCCTATTCGAGGTAACGCAACAACTATGATCATCATTATAGATACCACATATGTCCAATCAGGAATAAATCTTGATGAAATCGGGTCACTGATCCAAAGAACCGCGGCAATCAAGAAGAATAAGAAAGCCTTAAGCCTCTCGCCTTTTAAACCACCAATCTTAGACAGCTCTGCTTCAATGATCCTCCTAGTTTCGCTTATGTTCTTGGTTTCAGGTTTGTAAATAATTACTAGAATAAACCATGCTAGCAAAGTAAGAATTAATGCTAATGGAACACCCCACATCATCCACGTTGCAAACCCTATTCTAATACCTGAAGACTTCTCCACGTAACTTATAGTGATCGGGTTAGGCGGAGTACCAACAGGTGTGCCGAGACCACCTGTGCTCGCCGCATATGCAACACCTATCATCATTGCTTTTCCCAGATTGCTTTTACCCTTCTCGGCTCCAAATAACGTCAATATTCCTACTGCTATTGGAGCCATTATTGCTGCTGCAGCAGTGTTAGGTATCCACATTGAAATAAAAGCTGTGGATAGCATTATGCCTAACATTACTCTCTCTACGCTCTCTCCCGTAAATCCCAGGATTTTTAAACTTATGTACCTGTCTACACCGTGTTTTGATAAAACAACCGAGAGAACTTCCCCAGCTAACATCAACGCGATCACTTTATCCGCGACATATGAATAGGCTTTTGAAAAATTCAGTACTCCAAATACTATTAGCAACAGCATGATCATTAGACCGGTTATTGGCATTGGTACACATTCGGTAGCCCAGTAGACAACGGCCAGAATAATTATGCCAATCATTTTCATAGATTTATCATTTAATCCCGGCAGTGGAGGAGCAAACGCCACTGATATTGCTACCACAAGTGTGAGTATAGCAATTATTATTTTTTTAAAGTTCTCGTCATGTTTCATTATACCACCCCTAAAATCGATGTACTTATTTTTCAATATCATCCACTTACAATTGATTAAATCGTGTAGCAGATGGAAATAAATATGCAAAGGAATTTAAAGTTTTATGTTCTTGAGTAAACAAATATGTTTCAATAAGGTGGTTTATAGTGATAGTTAGTTCTAAACTCATTGATGTAGCGCTAGAAGGCAACGAGCTTCTAATCAAAGCATATAAATTAGTAGAATCAGATCCCGAGATCCAAGCATTATGGTATATGGCTAATATTATGGCCGTCACGAGATTAAAGTACAATGATCATGGGCCTATGCATGCAAAAATAGCAGCGGGAACCGCTTTGTATTTGTACAAACTCCTGAGATCTGCCGGCGTTGAATCAACCATAGTAAAGGATGGCGTAATAGATAAAGATGAATACGCATGGCTTGTACCGCTGCTTGGTGGATTACTGCACGACATAGGTAACAGTATACATAGAGATGCTCATGAAAAAACAGGAGCTTTACTCGCTAAACCCATCTTGGACAGAATACTGAGAAAGATAATTAAAGATAAATATACTAGGATCAAAATTAGACAAGAAATAATGCACGCAATACACTGCACTAGTTATGATGTTGACTGCTTAACAATTGAAGCTGGATGTGTAAAAGTTGGTGATGGACTAGACATGGCTGAAGGTAGAGCGCGTATTCCATACAAGCTCGGAGGAGTCACGATACACAGCGTATCCGCTCTAAGCATAAGTAGAGTGGAAATACAACCATCTGATAAAAGACCAATAAGAATCAATATATATATGAATGAAAAAGCGGGATTGTTCCAGGTAGATCACGTTTTAATGCCTAAACTCAGAACAACACCATTACAGAACTACATTGAAGTATATGCAATAATTGATAATATGTATTTGAAATCTTACCCGTAGTATTCGCAGAAGATTAAATCATGAAGCCCGGTACTCCATTTGGTTTATAAGCTACCTTAGGAATTAACTTGTTTCTTCTGAGTAAATCTTTGACGTGAGGATATAGTATAACATACTCCTCATCTATACACTCGGTTAACGCAGGATGTATTTTCATAAGTTTCTTTTTGAACTCTATATACGATTCACTCGAACTAAAACTAAGCATGACAGCTGGGTAGAAGTCCCTACAAGGTTTTCCACCAGCAATAATGAGGTTTTCTAATGCTCTGAATTGATACTCATAGAACTCCGCACTTGCTCCTGTAAGATACTCGAATTCCTGTGAAGTGCAGCCCTTGAAACTTACTCTTATTACTAATTTACTATAATTAACTAAGTTTTCTGCGTAATTGAAGTTTTTACCAATAAGTAATCCATTTGTCTCCAGTATAAAGGTATATTTGGATTCCTCAACTAGATCTAGTATTTCATATAAATGTTCTATTCCTATGGTTGGTTCTCCGCCGCTCAGTCTTAAATACTCATATTTTCCTTTTTCCGCTATTGATTCAAGTTTATTGAATGCAGAAATGGGTGTTTCAAACCATCCTTTATTACCATAGAAACTATACCTCCAACTCCAGCAGAATTTACATCTTAAATTACATCCCACAACGTCTCCTGTAGCTATTCCACCGTACCATCTTCCTCCCCGAAACCTATAGTATCTTCTCTCTAATACTCCATTTCTCAATCTAGTTACTTGTTTCTCGGCAATAGTCGTTAACTTGAAAGGATCCAAACCAGGCATAATTATCTATCCTTGAGTTTACTATATAACACCAAGCTTATTATCTATAGAGCCAATGTTCATAGAGCGTGCATGTATTAAAAGATCTTCTATCTTATCTAAATATATCGAAGGATCCTTAACGAGGATTTTTTCTACTTCACTTCTTTTCTTTAATCTTAACCTATCATAAATGTAAACTAGTGACTGTAGTACTCCGTTGTAAACACCGTGCTTTTTCAATGCGTATTTATATATGCAGTCTCGCGGGCAAACCTCACAGTTCAACTTTAGTTTTATGCACGTGTTTTTAACTGGTTGCTTTAATCTTGATCTTAAATAATTTGCATAGTGTCTATCAATCGGCGCATAATTCGTTAAGCCATAGGAATGTAACATCAATGCTGTAACGCTTTTCACACTTACACCTCTAATAGATAGTAAATCGATGATTAATTCTTCTGGTCTATTTAAGTTATTAAAAACTTTATCAATAGATTCTTTAACCTCATTAAACTCCCTTGCTATGTAAGATGATGAATCTACGTAGCCATCAGTAATAGCTTGCCTCGTCCACTTAATTGTGTTAACATAGTAATCAGTATTTCTAGATAAGTAAATTGCGTAGAAAACATATTTTGCATCTTCATCGCCGTTTACTAACGTAATATTGCTAGAAACACATTTTTCCATGTTGATGATTCGACATATATCTGCGAAAAAACTTGATTTATTAAGACCCAGAAGCTTAACCACATTATTTCTGCTTACATGGCTAGGAATATTGCATTCCGTTAGTAATTCGTACTCTTTGAACATGCATTTTAATCCCTTTGCAACTCCAAAAACTTTTTCAAATATAAATCCCTGGCTAGTTTCAACTATATTAAATAATGGTAGATAATACGAATACAGTAAAGTCAAGCCGTAATGTATATATTTTATTTTCAATTCTATATACCTATTTAGATTGTTCAGAAATCAGTATATATTTTCAATAATTCTTCCAAAATAGTTATCTATGGAAATCTTGGTTTAAATACTATATTTTTAAACTCAACGAAATGTAACCATTTACGTGGGAATATGAAAAACCCCCTGATGGCGGGAATTGTTTTAATAACAGCTATTTTATCTGGTTTGATCGGATATTTTATAGGAATATACATTCAACAAGGAACACTCTCTCAAACACCAATACAAACATGGACTCCACCAGAGAAGATAAGGGCTGCGTGGATTTACATAGGTCCTATAGGAGATTACGGATGGAGCTATATGCATGAAATTGGTAGAAGAGTGGTTCAAGAATTGTTTAAAGATTGGCTTGAAACTACATATGTTGCAGATGTAAGCGAAGGTCAATTAATGGAAACTATTGATAAATTGGTGCAAGAAGGATATAACGTTATATTCACAACGTCTTTTGACTTCATGGATAAAACAATAGAAGCAGCGAAAAAATATCCCAACGTAATGTTTTTCCAGTGCTCCGGCTACAAAAGAGCCCCCAATGTTGGCACCTACTTTGCAGATCTTTACCAAGTTTATTACCTCAATGGATTAATAGCAGGTGCATTAACAAAAACTGGTAAAATAGGTTATATCGCAGCTTACACTATTCCAGAAGTGGTTAGACATATAAATGCATTCGCTATTGGTGCCAAGGAGGTAGGCGAACAACTAGGCAAAAACATAGAGGTTTACGTCATTGAAATAGGCGACTGGGTTGCACCTCAAAAAGCAAAATGGGCTGCTCAGGAACTTGTTGAAAGATATAATGTTGATGTACTAGCATTCACAGAGGATACAACTGCAACAGTAGAGTTTGCTGAACAAAAGGGAGTATATGTATTCGGTCATTACTCTCCAATGTTAAAATTCGGACCTAATTACGTTGTTAGCGGTCAATTAGTTAGATGGGAAAGAATATACGCAGATATTCTTGTGAAAATCAAAGCAGGTGTATTAACACCCTATAATCTCGATAAAGTAGACTACTGGTACTTATTATCCAGCGGTGCAGTTGATTTAGGAGCTGATATAGATGAAAATGGCAATGTTGTAATGATTAATCCAAAATACGTTGATGTTCTCAAGAACATTATTGTAGTCGATAAAACTGATGGGCAAAAACTAAGTGTTTACGACTTAGTCATGAAGAGGTATTGGCAAATGAAGAACGCTTTTCTCGTTATACCATTACAGTTCAGCAGTTTCACGCATAAATATGAAAACATTACAAGCATTTATGTTGACTGGGGTACAAATCTAGGTAAACTACCATATTCTATTGCTTCAGCGTTCGATCCCTTCATGGGGCCTCTCGAGGGCTATTGTTTGTTTGATCCAGGCGAATCCACCTCAGCGTATTGTAGAAATGCGTACAAGAACGCGCCGGTAGAAATACCGAGCAACGTTAGACTAGGCCACGAGGACTTATGGACGATGGATTGGTTCCTCAGCTACGTGAAATTGGTAGCGGGATAGGTAGAAATGACTTATTTAAATCCATTATTCTTTTTTCCTTCCTTTGTTTCGAGAAATTACTGCTTACAGGTGTATTAATGTGAACAACGAGAATTATAATAATTTAATTCTATCTATAAATAAGTTATCAAAGGTCTTCCCGGGCGGAATAATAGCACTTGAAAACGTTAATTTAGATCTGTACTCGGGTGAAGTTGTTTCAATTCTCGGTGAAAACGGTTCTGGAAAATCTACTTTGGTTAAAATACTATACGGAGTATACACACCTGATTCAGGCGAAATAAAACTTCGAATTAATAACACCATGTTGAAAGTGCATTTTAGCACCCCACTAGACGCGATGCGACACGGCATTGTTCTCGTGAACCAGGTTCCCCAGTTAATAGATAGATTAAGCATAGCCGAAAATTTAGCAATTACCCTAAGTACGTTGAAAATCAAGAGTAGTGTTTTTTCCAACATAGAATACGTATCTAAAATGCTTAGGGAAACCGCTGAATTGCTAGGAGTTAAAATTGATCCTGGCGAAAAAGTATACAATTTAACCTACACGCAAAAACAATTTATTGAATTAATACGTGCAATAATGGTTGATGCAAAAATAATCATGCTTGATGAAGCATTAACATATCTTCCGCCAATAGAAAAGAAGAAGTGGTATGATCTACTCAAAACTCTCAAGAACTCTGGTAAAACAATTGTTCTTATAACTCATAAAATTCACGAAGCACTTGAATTATCTGATAGAATAGTGGTTCTGAGGAAAGGACGCATCGTGGGGGTGGTTAATGGCAATGAGGCTACAGCCGATAGAGTTAGACAGTTAATGTTCGGCGAGTCGTTTAATGGCAATGAATTAATTAAGCAGAATAATTCGAATGTAAATCAACATTTAGAACACGAGATAGTTATCGAGAATTTGTACGTGAGTGATGATCACGGCAGGGAAATCCTCAGGGATGTTAATTTAAATGTTAAAAAAGGCGAGATAGCTGGAGTTGTAGGTGTTTCGGGTAGCGGTCAACGAGAACTTATAGAGTCCATTGTAGGTCTTAGGAAACCAGTTCGGGGAAAAATCAAGGTAGCTGAAGTCGATGTCATACATCAAGGAATTAAGGCTTTGCGAAGATCGGGTGTTGGGTTCATAACGGATCACCCCCTTAAGTACTGTATATCATCAGACAACAGCATAGTGGAAAACATAGCTCTTTCATGTTGTCCAAGTGGCCTAATACTCAATTGGGATTTGATCGAGAAAAAGACACGCGAAATTATCGAGGAATACAACATTCAAGCTGAATCCGTGAATTCCCCTGTTAAAACTCTATCAGGAGGAAATCTCATGAAAGTTATTATAGGTAGGGAATTAGAACGTGCGAAACGAGTATTCATAGCATACAACCCGACCAGGGCACTCGATGAATTATCAACAGTTCGCGTACTAAATAAATTGAAGAGCAAAGCACGAGACGAAAAAGTATCGGTGCTAATAGCTTCAGATGACGCAGATGAAGTGCTATCAATCTGTGATACACTGTACGTACTGAGCTCGGGTAGACTCATTGGACCATTCAATCCACGTAACACACCACGCGAGAGAATTGAAGAACTCATGGTGACCTAGATGAGAATCGTGATCTTAAGGAGAAAAAAGGAAATTAAGTATAATGCTATTATATCATCCTGTATTTCAGTACTATTTGGAATTGCAATATACTTGTTTATACTGTGGTTATTTAACGTAAACTTAGTGGATGCTATAGTCATTCTTGGCGGATCCTTCATCTCGCCTACTATAGTAAAAGATTTTCTTATAATATGCCTAATAGGATGTGGACTCATTATATCATTCAAAGCATCAATATGGAATATCGGTGGTGAAGGACAATTCTATGTCGCTATGATACCTGGGATAATACTAACATTGATTGTTTTTAACCCGGAGGAATCAAATGCCGGTATACCAAGTGTTCTAGTTATAATACTAGTCATAATCACGGGAGCTCTTGCAGGTGCAGCATGGGCTACGATAGCTGGGGTTTTAAAAGCATATATGCGCGTAGATGAAGTACCAGTTACTTTGATCCTGAATTATATAGCGTATTATCTATTGAATTACCTTGTATCCGGCCCGTTGAAAGGAAAGAAAACTTACGGTTATCTCAGAACAGATGAAATACCTGGATTATACCGTTTAAACATTGTTCTTTCAACACCTCAAGCTACGAGTTCCTTTGAGGGGGCATTATATGGTTTCATGACTCAAGTAGCATACTATCTAGCGGTGTTAATAGCAGTTATATTAGTGTTCACGTTCATAATGTGGATGTTTAAGTACACTAAGCTTGGTTTATACATAAAAATACTTGGTGCAAACCCAGATTACTTGCTTACATCGGGCGCGAACGTTAAAATACTAACACTATGTGCAATGGCATTATCTGGATCCATCGTAGGGTTAACCGGTAGCTTATATTTACTAGTAGAATGGGGGAGAATACCTTACGGAATACAATCTCATACACCAGGCTACGGCTACCAGGCAATTCTTGCCTCCTGGCTTTCAATGCTCGACTATAGATTTCTACCGGTTTCAGCTTATTTAGTAGCAGGTCTTAGAAATACAGGTTTGTCAATAAAAATCGCTGGCTTAGGGGATACAGAGCAGTCGCTCATTATTCTAGGTTCGTTTCTATTAGCCTACTCAATCACTAGATTTATTTCCGATTATGAGGTGAAATTTGAATGGTAGAAGCATACATAGATTTCTTCATGAGGCTTTCAGCGGCTTTTGCAACAATATACATTGTTGCTCTAGGACATAGTTTATTTGAGCTATCGGGTTTGTTGAACTTATCAATCGACGGTATGTTCTTTCTTTCAACTGGAGTAGCAATTTTACTATCCGCATTCTTACATACGTTGCTTATACCTATCGGAGTAAATCAATTAGCTTGCACCATACTAGCAACAATTCTCACTGGTTTAATTATGTCCTTGGTGGGTTTGTCATTGGCATGGATCCTATCAGTGTTCCCTATAAGTCAAGGAGCTGTTGGCTTATCGCTCATGTTTCTCGGCTACGGACTAGGCATACAGGCAGGTTACCCCGTGAGATTGAAATATGGTAGTATAACTCAGTTCACGTACCCCCAGACTCCATCATTGTACATAGTAACAATTTCACTATCTATTATAACAGGTGTATTAATCCACAGACTACTGTACTCCACCCCGATCGGGGCTATGGTTAGAGCTTGCGGCGAAGACCCACACATAGCATCAAACCTAGGTGCAATTGTTTACAAAGTAAGATTGTTTACGGGTGCAATAGGATATTTCCTCATCGGCATCGGGGGATCATTATTTCCACTTCTTTGGTTAAGGTACTGGGACATACGCTCATATGCACTAGGTTACGGGTGGTTTGCATACACTGTGGCGCTTGCTGCTGGACGACATCCAATACTATTAATACCATTCGCATTGATCTTTGGGGGATTACTGGAGTTCAATATAGCTATACAAGCATCATATGGATTGCCGGTTGATCTAGCTGGAATGATGCCTTTCATCGCATCAATAGTATTAATGATGCTCTATAGTTCTTCGAAATTAAGACGATCATTTGAACCTCCGCGTAGCTTGGGGAAAATATACTACAAGGAGGAGAGAACTATATAAATAGAGGTGTTACATGTAATTTCCACATAGGAAAATAGAAAACACCTGGTTCTAAACCAAAAGTTTTTATTTAAATGCCGACCTAAATACTTCATGGTTTATTACTTCCCTTTAGCATTAATAAGTATGCTATTTTACACAACATTGCAACACATGCAAACACGTGGGATGATCTATGAGTAACAACGGGAAATTCATAGTAGTTGCTTTTGGAGGAAACGCTTTTCAATCAAAAACCGATAAGGGAACAATTGAAGACTATTGGAGAAACGCATACACAGCCGCAGAAATTATCACGAAACTGGTGGAAGACGGGTACCGCGTGGTTGTCACGCATGGTAACGGTCCTCAGGTAGGCATCATAGCGGAATGGATGACGCTTGGCTTAAAATACAAGAATATTCCTCCCATGAGCCTAGATGTAGCAGGAGCAATGAGTCAAGGCTGGCTTGGTTACATTTTACAACAAGCTATACGTAATAAACTTGTAGAAAGAAAACTTCTACCCTGGAAGATTAAAGGAGTTGTAACCATTATAACGCAAACACTGGTTAGAAAACACGACCCCGATTTCCAGAATCCATCAAAATACATCGGTCCATGGTATGATAAAGCCGAGGCTGAAAAACTATCATTGGAATACGGATGGATTTTTAAACCCGATCCAAGAGGGGGGTATAGGAGAGTTGTTCCTTCCCCTGATCCAATCAATCAAATAGAAATAGATGCAATAAAGCTTCTGGTTGAAAACGGATTCATAGTAATAGCGGATGGCGGTGGAGGGGTTCCTGTAATAGAAGAAGATGATAAACTAATAGGTGTAGAAGGGGTTATAGATAAAGATCTAGGGGCTGAAAAACTAGCATCAGCCCTCGGAGCGGATATACTATTGATCCTAACGGATATCGATTGTGCTTATCTAAACTACGGAACACCCGAAGCCAAGCCGCTGAGAGAATTAACCTCCAGCGAAGCACTAAAATACTATGAACAAGGGCATTTCAAACCCGGGAGCATGGGGCCCAAGATCCTTGCAGGTGTGAGATTTGTACGTAATGGCGGCAAATTAGCTATTATCGCCCATTTAATGCAAGCACTAGATGCTCTTCGTGGAAAGGCTGGAACAAGAATACTGCCGGGATGATTTTGCAAAAACATAGAGTATACGTTAAATTAGCTGGTATTTTGTCTCTTATTATGACAAATGTTCTATGGGGAACCTCATTCGTATTTATTAAATTATCGATGAACGAAATAAATCCCTTTACATATACTTTTATGAGAACGCTGGTAGCAACTCTAGCGATCTCACCTATTACGATCTTTAAATTAATGCGAAGAAGACTGCACATCACTAGTTTGACACGTGGACTGCTAGTAGGGTTTGCCTACTCGACAGGTTTATGTTTGCAAGCAGCTGGCACTGCGTATATAGATCCCTCAACCAGCGCTTTCATAACGGGGTTGAGTACTATTCATGTACATTTATACTCAGCAATCGCAAATCGGAAATATACAAAATTTGATTTATTGTCACTACTTATTGCTATTCTCGGATTATTCGTTTTAACATCACCTGCAGGTGGACTAGGAGTAGGAGATTTACTAGTTTTCAGTGCAACTTTCGCATGGGCGGCTCAGGTCATATTGATTTCTAAACATGGAAAATCTAGCATGATTGAGTTTTTAACGGGTACTTTTGCCGCAGGATTGTTCTTTGCACCTTTATCACTATTTTCCGGGATAAACATAAACACGAGTACGCTACTTTATCTATTGTACTTAGGTATTGTTTGCTCCATAGGGGCAACCTTCTTCCAGGTTCTTGGTCAACGCTATATTTCGGCATCAACTGCTGCTCTTTTGTTTCTGCTAGAACCGGTTCTCGCAACGTTTTTCTCCATAATTATGGGTCTTGAAGAACTATCGATTCATAAGGTGATAGGAGGGGGTTTAATACTATTGTCCTTATATTTAGCTACAGTAATTGAGCTGAGAAAGGATAAAAGTACATCGGAATTCTGATAATTATGTAAAAATCTTTTTAATCAATAGTTAATCCTATGAACTGTCTAATCACTGATCCTACGATATATAGTGCAAAAGCTATCCCGAGTATTAGACCAGTGTTTTCTAATAGTTCTTTAACGTAGCTTTTTTCATGTAGTACACTAACGTAGAATGACATGTAAGCTACTATGAGAACACATATCGCGATCATTATTGCAAATCCAAATAGAACATATGTGAAAATGAAATATGGAAGAGCCAACAATAATGCAACTATGAAATACGCGATCATGGTGTAAAGAGCTGATACAGCTGGCTTCAATAACCCAGCGTGTTTTGCTTGGGTATACGATGCGACACCCATAGATATTGAAGCTGATATGCCTGCAATTAACCCGATCAAACCTGCACTTAAGCTGTTTGCAAATGCACCCAGCGAACCTGTGTAGATGCCCGTGAGTTCTATTAATGCATCTGTTATTCCAAGAGCTATTGACGACAAGTACCTTATTCTTCCTTCATTGATATTCTCAACAAACATCTCCTCGTGTTTCTCCTCGTCATTGATTATTTTATTTATACCTTCAACGCGGAGATCTGATTCAACCAGTTCTTTATAGTCTATTTGCGCATGTTTCTCGCTCGACTCCATGAGCTTCAGGACAACTGTTATGCCGAATAACCATAGTATCATAACGTAAATCCATTGTTTTACGGTGAAGAAACCGGATGTACATTCTCCACTTATACTTCTCCAGAATTTGTAATGTTCATATTCATCTTTACTTGCTTTATCAAATATATCTCTCGTCTTCTTGGGTACAAATGGGTTCTTGGCAATAAAACTGTAAATTAAGTAAGCTTTGTATTCTTCTCTGCAGTACTCTTTTGCTTTTTCAACTAAATTCATTATTCATTGACCCTAATGATTTATTACGAGAAGTCGTTATAATATATTTAAGGTAGTTAAGGAAAGAAAGTTGAAAATCTAATCTTCCTTTCTTTTACTAAGGAGATTTACGGGTAATCCCTCTTTTAATATGAAATCAGGTATTTTATCACTATATGTTCTTAGGAAATCCAGGTCTCTATCTACTTTTCTTTTATTATCTGTTAACATCACTACTATACCATCTCTTATGGGATACCAATGCTTGCAGCTAGGACAATACAATACTGCTGTTTTAATAGCTATTTTAATGCATTCCCTGCAGGGATATTCCTTGCCTTGCTGTATGTTCTCACGTAAAAATCCACAATAAACTTTGCAAAAGGGTGTTTCTACAGTACTTGTATCAATATTTTGAGCTTCCTTTTCGATCACATAGATTTCCAATGGAAAGCTCTTACAGTGAACACATTTAAGTACGTCCAGACCCCAATAACGCATCACTGGTTCATCGCCTCTTTAACAAGTTTATCTATCCTTTCCAATAACTGCTTAGCTACAGCTTCATCTTTAGCTTCAATCATTACTCTTAGTAAAGGCTCTGTTCCACTGGGCCTCACGAGAACCCAGTAATCTCTGGATACAACTTTTACTCCATCTATTGTTATTAATCTCTCATTTCTGAATTCTTCTTTTACTTTTTCAACAATTATCGAAGCCTTGTCCCTACTCATTTTGTATTTAGTTTTAATTGTGAAATAACGTGGTAATTCACTATATAAATCGGATATGCTCCTAGCTTCTGTGGCTAGGTACTCTAGAAGTAATGCCGTTGTCATTCCACCATCTCGTACGAATTGGTGTGGAGGATACATGAATCCTCCATTTTCCTCGAATCCGCAGAGAGCATCACCTGCTTTCCTCATAGCATGTGCTATATCCACGCTACCAACTTTCAGCCACACGACCTCTGTATTCAAGGGTTTTAATGCTTCCTCTATTATGGTACTCGACGAAACTCCGGTGTAAATTTTTCCTTTCTCACCACGGTTTAACACCAGGTGTTTAGCCAGTAGAACGGCAGTGCGATCTCCCCAGTGGACTTCGCCTTTTTCATCGATAATTATGGCTCTATCCGCATCTCCATCGTGAGCTACACCGAGATCACACCTGTAAAATGGAACAAGTCTCGCTGTATCTATTAAGTTCTCTGGTGTAGGTTCAGGGTATCTATAAGGTTGAGTATCTAAATTACCATTTATAACAATAGGTTTTGCACCGAGTTTTCTGAGAATTTTCGGAGTTGTTAAAACTCCAACGTTATTCGCGGGGTCCACGAGCACCCTGAAGCCTCGTTTAGATATTCTTTCTACATCAACTTTGCTGACAACGGAGTTTATGTATATTTCGTTTACAAGCGGATACCTCTGGACGTCTTCAGAGTAGTTTCTCCAATCTACTATCCTATATTTCTCCTCGTGAAAATATTCTTCAATTATTCTTTCCTCATCTCTATCGATCTCTATTCCATGGGGTCCAATAACCTTTATTCCACTATATTCAGGCGGATTATGGCTAGCAGTAATCATTACTCCGCCATCAAATCCCTGTGTTTTAACAGCGTGTTGTAATGCCGGTGTAGGGGTTAAACCAGCATCGTATACTTTGAGACCCGAGAAGACTAGTGATCCTTCAACTATTTTTTTAATTGCTTCGTTTCCACCTCTGTAATCCATTCCAACAAGTATTCTCGATCCTTCGCCAAAGTATGACCCAATTGCTAACGCAAGCCTGGCAATAAACAGAGGGGTTAGTTCTTTTCCAACAATTCCTCTTACACCATCTGTACCAAACAGCTTTCTCATTATTATTCCTCCTCTTCTAAGACTTCCTCAAGTATCTCATATATTTCGACACTACCATCTCTCAACTTAAAAACCGGTATTAAGCCCTTTTCTTCAACCCATTGTCTTGCTTTAAGAGATGCCAAGCTTAGATAGCTCACGGCGTTCTCTACAAGTTCTTCTACATCTTCTCCTGCTTCCTTCAAGTCCTCTAGCACGTCCCTGAATTCATCCATATGCTTAATGCTCATATAGACGAGCTTGTCTCTAAATTCTATCTTTAAATAAAGAGGGAAACCTCCGTGAGGAACAATGATTTCACCATTACGCAACTCAGCGTAGTAGCCATTAGAACGCAGGTATTCAACAAGCTCTTCAATGAGTCTCAATAAGCATTCACCCACAGTCAACAGGATTTCTTAATATATTTAAAGAGTTTAAATGTATTTATATTAAAGTTTTTATATGTTAAAGTCTACAGCTTTAATAAGAACACTAGTCGTTAATTTCTTGAGAAACAAACGAGTACCGTCTCTATTGTGATCCCGGTGAAACGTAGTCATGGAGAAACAGAGGGTAATGATAGTTGCTTCCATAAGAAAAAATAATGATATCGAATGGTTAAAAGAAATAGTTTTTAAGCACAGTGATTTATGGCTTATCACGGATAAGAAATCCGCGGAGATTCTAGCTAGGGGAAACATATTGTCTAGAATACCTAGTGATAAACTAGTAGTTTACGCTGGTAGAAATCCCGAAGAAACGGCTCTAAGAATATACAAGGTAACTACTCCCGACGTAGTTTATGTATGCGATAACTATGGAGTATTGAAGAGCATCACGGACTTCATAAAATATGCTCCGGTGAAAACTATATTTTGCTAGCCTTTAACATGTATTTCAACGATATCACCATCCTGCAGCACATGATCCAACCCTACTCTTTCTCCAGGATACTTGACGGATTTACCCCACACTCTCGCATATAAGAAATTTTCGATGAACTCACTGTGAATACTTCTAGCGACATCCCGCACTGTTGCATTTTTCCTTAAAACAACTGGCTTCTCCGCCGGCGGAGCATTAGGGGCTTTTGTATAAATTCTTACTATTTCTAGAACTTCGTATAATGTAGGAGCAATTTCATTGAGACCACTATTATTCAGTGCCGAGCCGAGTATTACGCGAGCGCCGGGTAGTAGCTTTCTAACCAACTCCAATTCTTGCGAACCAGGGATTTTCAGATCGATCTTGTTAATAAAAACCACCGAGGGTTTGTAAACCGTGGTTTCAAAAATGGATTGTTCTACATCATCCAATGAAACCTCGCCGTATATTTTCACATGAGCATTAAAAATTCTATAGCTTTCAAGTAGTTTTCTAACATCATCTATTGTTCCATCTATAATTTTACCCATCGATGTTACACGTATACCTGTTCTACCAGTTCTTTGAATATCTATTACAACTCTACCTTTGGGCTTATTTAATAATATTCCCTCGCGTTTAAGCATATTGATTAATGCTTCTAGTTCGTTTACAAGATCGCTGGTTGCATCTAGAACTATTATCACACCATCCGCGTTTCTAATTAAACCTATAACCTTTCTGAATAAGCTTCCTTGCGAAAGAGCAGGTGTATCAATGAGCTGAAAGTATACA
The DNA here is from genome assembly GCA_030550615.1 of Thermoproteota archaeon. Taxonomy (GTDB): domain Archaea; phylum Thermoproteota; class Thermoprotei_A; order Sulfolobales; family Desulfurococcaceae; genus UBA285. The sequence goes on from JAUQPA010000002.1 coordinate 50,505, forward strand.
TCATTGTACTTCATCATTCCAGGAACAGGCGTTAGGGTTGAAAACGGATAATCTGCCACTATTGTCTTAGCGTTCGTTAGCTTCTTAACTAGTAAACTTTTACCTGCGTTAGGTGGACCTACAACCGCTATTTGTACATCCCCTTCTTTTTCAATGAAGAATGATGATCTAGCTCCTGCTTTTTTCTTCTTTCTCTCCTCTAATTCCTCCCTTAATTCCGCAAGTCTTTTAGTTGCCCATTCTCTAAGTCTCTCAGTGCCCTTGTGCTTTGGAACACTTGACAAGAAGTCTTCTAATGCCTTTATCTTATCCTCAATGGTTCTAGCCTCCATGACCTTGATCCACTTTGCTTTAGCCTCCGCAGGTAGGTTCGTTGGCATTTTTTCACCTTTTAGCGTAGTCTAATATACTCCTATGCCTCCAAGGCCCCTTTTTCTTCTCTATATACCACTTCGGCGCTATATTTTTCAAATTCCTCCAGCTACGCCTAATGAATAGCGGTGGATTCTGCTCTGGTTTATAGTTTTGCTTTATCCAATCTAAGAGAAGGGGGTCAGTCGAGTAACCTGAACCGAAATCACCAAAAAGTTTTTTCAAAGCCAATAGATTTAGATCTCTCATAACTTTCGCGAATATGCTTGCTAATGCAACAGAGGAATATTTAGCGTCAGCACCAGGCTCCATTCTATAGTCTACTTTTACTCCATTAAATACTTCTCTAACAAATGATTCTATTCTTTTAGCGCTGCCTTTAACTTCGTCTATAGTTATTTTTATTTCAGCATTCTTGTTCTCACCGAGCAATCTCCTCAACACGCCTATAATCCACACTATGTACTTTTCTTCAAGCTTGTTCAAGTTCTCTCGATCGATCCTCCACGGAGGAATATATACTGCTATAACAACAGCTTTCGATCTAACCGCTTCTTTATAAAATTCGTTTCTCGATTTGCTGTTTAATTGCTTGCTCTCAGCTAATCCATTTAATCTGAGTTTCTCCAGAGTAGAATCATCTACCAAGACTCCAGCTATAACTAAGTCTCCTATTAACGGACCTCTACCAGCTTCATCGATACCTATGTGTAGTATCATTTTTTCATTCATTTTGATTATTCCCGCGCCTAGCTGGGGCTCCTGGTTCATTATTTAATTTAGCGTCTAATACTATTTTTCCGCTCTTAATGTATCTATTTACTTCACCATGAATCATAATGTTTTTATACTTCATGTATATAGATGTTCTATGGGTGAAGTTCTTGAAGTTCCCAAAGGATTTCCTGATGGGTTTTAGTGAATCAGGTTTTCAGTTTGAAATGGGTTACCCTGGTGATGAAGATCCAAATACGGACTGGTGGCTGTGGGTTCATTCACCCGATAATATAGCTGCTGGAATTGTCAGCGGCCACTTACCCGAGCATGGACCTGCTTATTTAAGACTGTATAAGTATGATCATGACCTAGGCGAAAAGCTTGGAGCCAACGTGCTCAGGTTGGGAATAGAATGGAGCAGGATATTTCCTAGACCAACGAGGGACATACCTGCTACTATTGAAAGAGATGACTCTGGAGTCATATCCATGGTTGAACTCAATGAAACAGCGTTGAAAAAACTCGTTGAAAAAGCAAACAAGAATGCCGTTGAAAAATATCTCGCTGTATTCAAAGACTGGGTAAGTAGAGGTAAGAAGCTAATTGTGAATTTGAATCACTTCACTCTTCCCTCATGGCTACATGAACCACTAGAAGTTAGAAGTAAAGGAGTTTTTAATGCACCATCAGGCTGGCTGAGCGAAGAAATAATTGTTGAATTCACTAAATACGCTTATGCCGCAGCATACTTCTTTGGAGAATATGTTGACTACTGGAGTACACTCAACGAACCAAACGTGGTAGCAATAATGGGGTATTTACAGGTTAAATCAGGATTTCCACCTGGTATACCAAGCATGAATTACACCATGCTTGCTCTTAGAAACCAGATTATAGCACATGCTAGAGCCTACGATGCACTTAAACAATCAACAGGGAAACCTATTGGTGTAATTTTGAATTACATGTGGTTTGAACCATACAGAGTTGAAAACGAGGATGACGTTGCAGCATGCAACGAGATTTCATATATGTACAACTTATTATTTACGGAGGCAGTGAAGAGTGGATCAAGCATCATCATTTCATCTAACTCCCTGAAGAATAAACTAGATTGGATTGGAGTGAACTATTATACTAGAATGGTGGTCACCCGCGAAAAAACCTCTAAAACCAACTGGATACCGGTACCTGGTTATGGGTACCTCTGCACACCAGGAGGAGTAAGCAAGGCTGGAAGACCATGCAGTGAATTCGGATGGGAGACATATCCAGAGGGCCTTGAGAAAATACTGTTGATGTTGCATGAAAAATATAAGCTACCATTGATAGTAACCGAGAACGGTGTTGCTGATGCACATGACGCATTGAGACCAAGGTACCTGATTCAGCACATAGAAGCTGTTGGAAAAGCTATTCAAAAAGGTGTCGATGTCAGAGGTTATCTACATTGGGCGTTAATAGATAACTATGAATGGGCAATGGGATACAATATGAAGTTCGGTCTTCTCAAAGTAGATTATGAATCGAAGAAACGTTACATTAGACCAAGTGCACTGGTTTATCGAGAAATAGCACTAAACAATGAATTACCAGATGAACTAGTGTTTTATAATTAAACATTAAGCATGCATTAGGCACGAGTGGTATTGTATGCTATTATAGTACACTCTTTTATTATACAGCATAGTCGTGGAGATCCTTTCTTCGTTTTAATGATTAAGTGCAGAAAACTTAAATACTCAAGCTTGATCTATATAAATGGATCAATGGAAATTCGTGAGAGAAATGAGTATGAAAAGCGGATTAGTAACATTGTTCATCGTATTATCACTAATGATGTTATATGCTGATCAAAATTTAATAGCTCCAATGCTTAAAACCCTTGAAAAAGATAACATGATCATAGGAGCGGGTACTGAATCATACTGGTTCTACGCTGGTTTACTAGCAACAATTCCAACATTATCAGGTATACTTACAACATTTATATGGGGATATCTAGCGGATAGACTTAGTAGGAGGATTTTATTTGCTACAGCAGTATTATTAGGGGAAATACCATGTTTCCTGACGGCTTTTGCTAGAAACTACTATGAAATGCTCCTTTTACGTGCTTTAACAGGCATTGGAATTAATGGAGCTGCTCCAATAGCGAGAGCTATTGTAGCTGATCTATACCCCCCGGAGAAAAGAGGTAAAGGATATGCATTATATAACTTTAGCACGGGCTTCGGAGTTCTGCTAGGAATGCTAATGGCAGGGATCGTTTTAACCTTAAACTTAAGCTGGAGAATACCATTCATGCTGGCCGCAGCTCCGAATTTCATACTTGTACCATTATTTCTCACTATCGTTAAAGAAGTGAAGCTTGGCTACGGGGAACCGGAGATCAGAGAATTATACGAAGCAGGCTTCGAGTATCGTTATAGAATAAACCTGAGGGAATTTATAGCTGCAATATCCATGACACCTACCTTGATCTTCATATATTTACAAGGAGTCCCAGGCACGTTTCCATGGGGTGCAATACCTTACTGGGCACCTTCATACTTCCAGGAGAAATGGGGGTTGGATGAAGCAACCTCAACAATTATAGTTTTCGCTGCAGGCGTAGGAATGATGATTGGTTATTTCATTGGCGGTTTCTTATCAGATACGTTGCTTAGGAGAGGCCACGTTAATTCAAGGTTAATCATACCCTTTATCGGGATCCTTATGGGGACTGGGACAGTGCTAATGCTTTTGAGTTATCCATATCCGTATGGAGAGAAATCCATGGAGACACTGCTCCAGGTTATTCTATTAGGTGTTTTAGGAATGATCTTTGTAACATTTGCTGCCCCCAATGTACCAGCTATTCTAAGCGAGATTTCTCTTCCAGAGCACAGAGGAAGTATTTTTGGAATTTTCAATATCACGGATAATATAGGTTCCGCTGTAGGTCCTACTTTAGCAGGAGTATTTATGTCTTACTATCAATCCCTTGGCTACAGTAGACCCATGAGCATGTACTGGGGTTTAGTAATTACGAGTTTACTATGGATCCCATGTGCACTGCTCTGGCTACCAGCTTTTAGAACGTATGGGCGTGATCGAGCGAAACTAAGAAAAACTCTTGCCGCGAGAGCATTAGCTCATAAAACCTAGGAGTTTTTTGTAGAAGTTAATTTTCTTCTGTTCGAACACCTCTATCTATTTCTACTTTCCAAGCTCCTGCAGATATGTTCTCTACTTCCTTAACCACCTTAGTGCCATCAATTTCTTTATCAACAACGACAAGCATCGCTCCTCCTAAACCAGCTCCCGATATTTTCACACCCACTCCTCCCGCCATTAAAGCTCTTCTTCTTATTTCCTCCAGCTCCGGTGTGCTAACATCATATAAATCTCTTAGAAGCACGTGCTGATAATTTATAATTCCCCCTAGGAACCTAAGAGCCTGGTTGTTTGTTTTAGATGCTTCATCTAAGCATTGAGAACACTCTGCATTTAGGAATTCCTCTACACGGGACATTGTACTACCAGATGGGTTTTTGATTAGATCTAATGCCAATACCGTTGATTTATGCATTTTCAAAGTAAATAGTATTCTCTTTCTTGAGACTTGATTTATACTCGATAGAAACGGCTCAATCTCGTTTAACTCCAACTCAGCCCAATTAGTATCGTAGATGTCTTCGCTTATCAATGTTCTTATCTTAGAAGGTAAATCTGGTATTGTTAGTAATTCTTTTAATCCCTGAGCTAATTCCCTTATTCTAATGGGATGAATTAAACCAGTGGAATGCCTTATTCCTGAATTCACGGCAACCAATTCAAACATCGTTGTCATAAAAGTCTCTGTGTTGTAAGGAGGTTTAGTCTCAATAAGAGTTATTCCACCCATGGCTGATCCATATTGATCAAGCCTACCACAGGGAATACCCATTACATCGTGTTCACTTCTATAAGCTAACTCTGCTATCTCACGGGGTCCCAGCTTGATATCGAAGATCTCAGAGAGAGCCTTAATCGCCGCTACTTGAAGAGCTGCACTACTTGCAAGACCTGATGCTACCGGTATCTCGCTATAAATTAACATGTTGAAATTCCTAATATTCGCTCCAATATTTTTCAACGTTACTAAAACGGATCTTATGTAATCACCGAACCAACCCTTACCGAGTAGAACTGGGTTCCTCGCATCAAGTTCATCGATACATGGTAAATTTTCTCTACATAGATTGATAGATACAACACGCGTGGTATTAGAAACAGAGACTGCAACATACGTTCTCTTATTGATAGCAACCGATACTACGGGTAATCCTTTATAATCTTGATGAGTATTTAGAAAATCTAATCTGCCAGGAGCCGAAGCTATAACCTCTGGTTTGCTATTGAATTTCTCCATGAAAACTGTTTTTAAGTAATCGGAGATCCTCAAAGCTACATACACCCGCCAAGTACATTATTAAGAGTTTTAACAGCTTTTCTACACGCTTCTCTTAACTCAACGGCTCTTTGCTCGGGTACACCGTCGTACGTGAAAACCCAGAACCCCCATTCTATTCCCGCCGCGTACTTTAATTTTTCCTTATCCCTATATGGCTGATAGAACTCAACGTGAAAGTGATATTCATAGTTTCCCTTCACGGGATGATCATGAAATGCCATGATGTATGGTGCATCACGTTCTAATAGTGAATTATAAGTAGCTGTTACAACGCGAAGAACGTCAGCCAGGCTTGTTAGCTGGTGGTCGTTTAAATCTCTAATTGTTTTGACATGTTTTATTGGGTAGACATGTATTTCAAACGGCCACATAGCGTAATAAGGTATGAGCGCAATGAATTCTTCATTAGAGTAGATTATTCTCTTTTTGCTTTCAATCTCGTATTTTACTATATCACATATCATGCAGGAACCATGGATCTTCTTGTATTCTTCTATTGCATTAATTTCAGCCATTATTCTCGGCGGTATAAAGGGTAAAGCATATATTTGTGAATGAGGATGTGTTAGTGATACTCCTATTTCCTTTCCCTTGTTCCTAAACACAGCTACGTATTCGATAAATCTTTCTTTTGCTAATTTGTCAACTTCATTTCTATAAGTCTCAACCACCCTCTTCGCGTGATCCAGCGTTAAAGTACATAAATCCCCCTCGTGTTCAGGAGTTTCAACAATGACTTCGGTCACGCCCCGAGCTTCTTTCTTATCTAATATGTTCATTTCCTCTTTTTCCACGGGTTGCGGTTCTGGTATCAAAGCCGGATACTTGTTCGGTAATACGACAACATCCCATTCATCAAGGTTCTTTAATTCCGGTGCTCCAGGGCAAAAGGGGCATGTGAATTCCCTTGACTTTTCATCTGGTCTCCACGGTCTTGTAGCCCTGTGAGCTGCAACGATAATCCATTTTTTTACAAGCGGATTCCACCTTATCTCATGCAAGTTAAAACACCTTACTTAATTAATTAATTTCTTAGTTTTCATTAATACCTATTGGAGAAGATAAATCGTAATTTAAATGTAATTCTTAATTAGTATCTAATCACTGCGTGCTAGTTAGAAATATTTAAATTGGACTAAGTTTTCATTGATTCATAAAAGTATAAAGTAGTGTATAATCTTTGTTTAAAACTGGGGTTTACGAATATGGATTCGTTCTATGATAACCTAGAAGTATGGGTAAAAAGACAGAAGGAAATTAAGGAAATGTTTATGAAAGCTGAGGAGAATTACAAGGAAGCTGATAGATTAACATTAATTACTCTATCGCGTCTCGCATTCCAACACATGGAGAAAACAATTGAAGCTTTTGATAATTGGTTGAAAGACCCTATGATCACAACACATATGCCCAGAGAGCTACTGATCGAGCTGTGGGATAATTTACGTGAAATATTCTATAAGTTAATAGAGTTAGATATCGAACATACATCTAAATTCGCAGAACACTTGAAGAAACTCGAAAGCTCCGAATCGGTAAGTCCATTATTTACACTTAGAATAACAAGAGAAGAAAAGGAGACTAGAAGAAGGCAGCCTCCTACGCCGATCATTTAGCGTTTAACAGCTTTTAAACTAGCTTCTACATCTACTGGCGCTATTTTAGGCCAAATCTCCTCGAAAACCTTTCTTAATCCATCAATCGAATCCTGTATAATACTTGCTGCTTTATCTAAAACTTCTTTTCCCTGCCCAGTAATATACAATTTCTTATTTTTCAACGAGACCTCAACTAGACCAGTATACTTTAACGTGGTTAACTCATTTGTTAATTCCTTGCTAACGGGAGTATCGCCAATAACTACGAAATTGTAACCCAGTTTAACATTAGAATCCTTTTCCATACTGTATACAAGGTGAGCAAGCGCTTTCTCGCTTATGCCATTCGTTGCAAGCGATATTAAGTACAGTAATTTAAGTGCTCTCTGATTCTTCATTATATCAGCAACTGTTACAACCGATCTAGATACAATTTTAATTTCCTTTCCTTTTTCTTGACCAGTTTGAGTTGAAGCAACTTTCGCCTTCTTTAATCCACCCATGAGTTATCACCATGTTTATTGTCTGTATCTACCTAACATACTATAATTTATTTCTGGCTTATATTATTCAGTACTTTATGAGTTCTATAGGTAAGTCCATGCGCAGCCATGACGGCTGCTTTATATCTCAGTAATTCGTTTTTATCCAAGAATTTAAATAATCCTGAGTAGTCTACATTGTAATAACCACTTTCAATTATGTTCTTGAAGACTTCATCTACACCAACTTGAGTTGAAGCAAATACATTGCCCACCAGCTTGTTTATTCCATCAAGAATACTCTGAACCTTAGCTTTAAATTTCCCTGAATTTGTCATAGATAATATGTAAATGTAGACAAGCGCTATAGCAATTAATAGAGCCCCGGTGAATACGCTACCTAAATCTCCTCCCATAATAATGAAAGCTACACCTAGTACGCCGGAACCTAGAAGACCATATGTAGCTTTGATTGCAGATAATGCAATTGACATTAAAGCTATGAATAAAAGTATTAATGATGTTTCATATGGTTCTCCAATTAACCTTAATATAGCGTAAACTGCTCCAAGAACTGAAGGAAGCGCGAGCTGTATTCTCTCAACTAAATATGATTTGTTTAAAGCACTTTTAAACTCCACTATTTTATCTCTAAGTGAAACTACTATATCGTGAAGAACGTGTTCATAGCCTTTCTTATTCGCAATTCTATTTGCTTCTTCTACCAAAATCACCAGCTGTGTGTATTTATCCCATAGAACGCGAGACGGTATCGCAGGCGTTTTCATGTTTAGAATAGAGTTCTTTATGTCAGCTACGGAGTTTATCAGCGATGGATCGAAGCCTTTACTTTTCAACGTATTCAATAAATCATCGATTCTTCTACCTACATCCTCGATAAGTGTTCTCAATTTCTATCACTCGACATATAAATATTCTAACACTACTCTTAAATACCGTTGTTAAAAAGGTTATTTAAGGGTAACTTAATTGAGACTATTAATTTGCCGTAGCCACTTAACTAAAGTAAGGAATAAAGTTGCTGAGAGTGATACAGAGCTTGTTTTCATAGGTATCGGGAGGTCGAATCAGCAGGAATTTATAGTCGAGAAAGTTTACGAGTGTAAGAATATCTCGGATAACCCTAGGATAAAGTTCTATGCAGACCCTATTTGCATATATGAAGTTCATAAAGAAGCTGAATTATCAAATAGATCCATAGTATTACTTATCCACAGTCACCCCACGTCCCCAGAACCAAGCTACGAGGATGAACAGAATATGAAAGTATGGCCTATTCCATGGCTGATCATAGATTCATCAACGGGTGAAAGTAAAGCGTGGATAATTAAAAACAATAAACTCCTCGAGATCAACATTGATATATGCAGTTGTTAAACAGTTGTTAATGTATTAAAACTCCAATTAAATATTCATAATTAATTGAAAACACTATTCGAGCTTACCTGGTGATCTAATTGAGTGGAATTGGCATAAGAGTAGAATCCGTAGCTCGAAGAAGAATAAGTTCACACAGCCACATAAGAGGCCTCGGACTAGATGAGAAGGGTAAAGCAGTGTTCAAAGCCGACGGATTAGTCGGTCAAATGGAGGCCCGCGAAGCAGCAGGTATAGTTGTTAAGATGATCAAGGAAGGTAAAATGGCTGGACGAGGAATACTCCTAGTTGGACCACCAGGTACAGGTAAAACAGCTCTAGCAGTAGCTATTGCAAGAGAACTAGGAGAAGACACCCCCTTTGTAATGATGTCTGGTAGCGAAGTATATAGTACAGAGAGGAAGAAAACGGAAGTATTAATGGAGGCTGTGAGAAAATCACTCGGAGTAAGAGTAAAAGAAGTTAGAAAAGTATATGAGGGTGTTGTCAAAGAAGTTAAGATCAGGAGATCAAGGCACCCCATGATCCCTTATTACGCTATACCCGTTGAAGCGAAGATCACTCTTGCTACAAAAGACGAAGAAGTTACACTAACTGTTCCAGACGAAATTACGCAACAAATAATAGAGCTTGGCATTAGAAAAGGGGATGTTATATGGATCGATGCTGAAACAGGTAGAGTCCACAGAGTTGGAAGAACAAAGGAATTAGAAGGTGCTAAAACTTATGACATAGAAGTTAAGAAAGTTGTAGAAATACCTAAGGGACCGGTGAAAAAAGAAAAGGAAATAGTAACTGTTCTTACTCTACATGATCTCGATGTTTATTTCGCTACACAGAGATCTCTAGTAAGCTTCTTTGGATTAACCTTCGAGCGGGAAATACCAAGCGAGGTTAGACGTGACGTTGATGAAACCATTAAAAAATGGCTTGATCAGAAGAAAGCGGAATTGGTTCCAGGCGTATTATTCATAGATGATGCTCACATGCTGGATATCGAGGCATTTAGCTTTTTAACACGGGCTATGGAAAGCGAGTTCGCTCCCATTATCATACTGGCGACTAACAGAGGATTCGCTAGAATAAGAGGAACAGATATTGAATCACCTCATGGCATGCCATTAGATTTACTTGATAGATTACTAATTATCCCCACGAAGCCTTATACAGCAGATGAAGTAAGGGAAATCATATTGATCAGAGCAGAGGAAATGGAGATAGAGCTATCAAATGAAGCAATAGAAAAACTCGTTGAACTCGGCGTGAAGAGAAGCCTGCGTTACGCAGTACAACTACTTGAACCAGCACGTATAATTGCCGAAGAAAGAGGCTCGCAGAAAATTGAACTAAAGGATATAGAGCATGCATCCAAATTATTCATTGACGTATCCACCAGCGTTGAATATTTGAAACAATATGAGCAGATGTTCCTGAAGTAATCAACTATACATTTTTGTTTCTAACGCAAAACACTAAACCACAACATGCTATTCTATACATTGCGAGATGGAGGAGTTTTAGATTATTAAAAAATTATTTAAATATTTTCATGAGCAACGGATAAAATACTGTAGACAAGATCACACCTAGATACCAACTAATGCTTGTTGGAAATACCAATGGTCCAACTGTTGTTACATCGTTTACTGCAAAACTAAACAAGTATATACCGATAATGGATAAAACGTATGTCAATATAGCTGCATAATTAAAACATTTGTAACCATAACAGTTATCTTCGTGAAGTTCGTTGAAATTATAGTTTCTTCCTCTAACTAAATAGTAATCCGCAATCATAATTCCCGCTATAGGTCCCAGGAGAATTCCGTAGTTAGCAGTGAAAGCTGTAACGTAGCTTACTACGTCAGGCCCTTTCTCAACCGCCCACCATGGTGCTAGTATAAAACCTATGATAGCTGCTAGTAGTAGCTTGTATTTCCTTATTTTCAGGCTATATACTAGTAGATTCATTAAAGCTGGAATGTTCGCTGTTACATCCGTACTGAATGGAGCTAGAAACGCGAATATCTGGCCTAGTATCATTGCTATTACGCCTGGTGCTGCGTATAGTATGATCTCCTGGGGTGTACTGTAACCGGTGTACAGTGACATATAGTAACCTAGCACTGATGCGATAGTTGATGTTAATACTATGCCAACCAACGGACCTACCACTAGTGCTTTGTATCCGCGTTTATCCGCGAATAAACCTCGTGAAAGATCGCTTATATTCAAAGCAACAGTTGCCCAGAAGTTTGTCTGCACAGCTAAGTACAGTGCAAATTCCTTTGATAATAATCCAACACCGCTTGGTATGCTGGTGTTTACATTATTTCGACCAGCGAGATATATTGTTAACCAGATGAAGTATAATAACAGGAAAGGCCCTGAAATATTCACAAATTTAGCAATAGTTTTCAACCCTTTAGCAACAACTATTGAAGCTAATACAACATATAAAGCTACAACGAAGACAACGTACTTAAATGAGTTTTGAACAATAATAGATGGCTCCATCTTTCCATGACTCGTAATAGCCAGTATTATCATTAAAATCGCTAAGCTAGCACTATAGGCTTCTATTCCATACCATCCAGCTCCAACAATTCCCCTAAGAATAACAGGTATATGTGAACCTTTAAGTCCCCAGCTTGGTCTTAGTTGTATTGGGTATGGAATACCGTACTTTACTCCGGGAACTCCGTTTAATATCATTACTACAACTGTAGCTAAATTACCAAGTAAAGCCCCCAGTGCTACCTCTAATGGATTTAGCCCAAGATTATAGCCTATTGTTCCTAGGAAAAATAGCGGAATACAAACATTCATGCTGAACATCATCCAGGAAAAAGTAATTACACCGTAGAGCCTGTTGTTGCTAGATATTGGTTTCAATTCTTGTATTTCGTTCAAAAGCCCGCTTTACTTTATCTAAAGATCGGGTTTTTAAATATTATTATGGAACCACTTTTGTCCCACAGCGGTGTTAATCATCATCATAAGTGAAGGGTTCCTTGCTGAAGTTTATTCTTTATTTTTACCTTTATTTTTGGTCCTATGGGTTCTCCGTGAATTTTCATTGTTAAACTACAGATACTACATATTCCATTTCGTGAAGGCATTCCGCAGTAGCGGCACGGCTGTATTTCCTCTAGAATCGGTGTTTTTTCAAGATTTTTTGCAAGTCTTCTGGCTACAGAGATTTTGAATCCAGGAGCGTAATTCTCTAGTTCATCCATCATTTTCCTAATACTATTTTTAAATGGATCCTGATACTTGTAAGGACATGGTGTTTTAGTTGTTTTTATTCCAGCTAGATAAGCATATGTTGAAAGATCATCTTCGTAAATCTCATATAGTAATTTGATCTTCTTAGCTAGTAATCCTTGAATACCTTTCGTAACAGGGATCATTTTAGCCATATCGATGTTATCTTGAAATAGAAAATCCTTAATAATGAAAACTAATACGTCATCCATGTGATGTCCAAGTGCAACTGCATCAACACCTAGTTCTATAGCAGTTAAGTTCAGAATATATCGTTTTATTAATCCGCATAAACTACATGGAGGTCTACGCGTTAATTCAACTAGCTCTGGGAGGTTATGATCCATTAATTCTTTAATTGGTATAATTATGCAGTTAGTTCCAGTATCTTGACACGCTTTTTTTACAGCATTTATAGATTCTAATGAATATTCTCCAAGTCCGAGATCTATGTGAATACCTATTATTTCCTCGAGCTCTGTTTTGTCTTTAATTTTACTCAGTATATGTAATAAACTTAAGCTATCCTTACCTCCAGATAATGCCACGAGTATTCTCTTAGTATCCTTCAATATACCGTATCTCTTCATGGTATTTAATACTCTGTTCTCAATGTACTCTAAGAAGTGTTCTCTGCATAGCAGTAGTTTAGCATACGTAACTCGGACACTCGCTCTACTACCGCATTTTCTGCATTTGTAGTTAACGTTGTCCTCTAGTATTTTACTCAAGTATAACACCCGGAGCGAAAATCACTGTTTTCTAAGTGATATAATACGTTAATTACATTAATAACATAGATGCCGGCGTATTGTGATAACTACTGGCGATTACATTGAACCTGGGTTTAATTTATAAAAGCTTGATGGAAGATGATTTCAAGGTGCTGCATACACTTGAAAAACACTTGGTAAACAGAGAGTACGTGCCTTTACAATTAATTGAAAAAACTAGTGGAATACACGAGGAAAAACTACAATTGATCGTTAAAAAACTACAGGGATTAAACCTAGTTAGAAGCGAAACAATAACCGGGGAAAAAATGTTTCGCTTAACATACCTTGGATACGATATGTTAGCTATACGTGCACTTGCTAAATCCAATATGCTCGAAGCTATAGGAGACAGAATCGGTGTAGGAAAAGAGAGCGAAATATATATGGGTTTAGCACCGGGAGGAACACAGGTGGCTGTAAAATTCCTACGCATAGGTAGAACAAGCTTCAGACAAACAGTAAGAGTTAGAGCCTGGGTACGTAATAAACCATTCTCTACATGGTATGAACAATCAAAAATCGCGGCTGAGAGAGAATTTAAGGCAATTAAGGAGCTAATTAGTTATAAGGCATATGTTCCAAATCCGATAGGTTACAATAGACATGTTGTCGTAGTAGAGTATATTGATGGAACCGAGTTATACACTAGACCATTCCTCGAGGACCCGGATAAGGTGTTGGAGAAAATACTTTTCACGTTGACTTTAGCTCTTCATAGAGCGGGAATAGTGCACGGCGACTTAAGTGAATACAACGTCATAGTTCGAAGATCAAATGAAGATCCATTCATTATTGACTGGCCTCAGTACGTGTATAAAGATGACCCAAGTGCTATTGATCTATTGAAACGTGACATATACTACATTGTTAAATTCTTCAATAAAGTATATGGAACACTGTTGGATCCTGAATCAGCGTTCGACAAGGTTTTAAAAGGTGTATTCTTAAATTAAAAATATAATTTTCTTTGTACAATTTATGTAACATGATGACTGATATATATGCATACTCAGGGTGGGCGCATCGTTACAGTAATGGGCATAGATATCAAGCCTGGTTACTCCCCGAGATCACACAAAACACCGAGATATGCTGTTGTAATATTAAGAGATGGGGAAATAATTGAAAAACTCGATAATATTACCTTGTATAGTGCAATAAGACTCATTATTGAATACCACGTAGATATACTGGCTGTGGATAACATACAAGAGTTGGTTAAAAACTCCAGGGATCTCTCGAGATTAAGTAAAATAATTCCATCGTGGTGCAAGATTGTCGAAGTCACTAGCACCGGAGAAGATTATGTAAAAACAGAGAAATTAGCCCAAGAACTTGGATTGAACCAATCTAGCTTATCGCCAATAGATACAGCTACTGTAGTTGCTCACGCCGCATATAGAGGAATTGGTAGAGAGATCAAATTGCCATCAGATAGAGTTTACATTATAGTTTCAAAAGGAAGAACACCTATACAAGGTGGGAGTAGCAGCGATAGATTTAAAAGAAGCATTAGAGCATCCGTGCTCCAGTTAGTGAAGGAAATTAAGGAAGCATTGGATAAAAATGAACTGGATTATGACCTAGTAGTGAAGGAAAGTGATGGAGGGCTGGAGAGAGGTTTCTTCATAGTTTATGCACCTCTCGAGAAAGTTCGCGAAATCATATCTCCGTTCGAACACAAGAATATAAAAATCAAGGTGAAGCCAGCTGCTAGAAGTAGATCTATCAAACAGCAAAAACGATTAGTAATCGCGGGCATAGATCCAGGTACCAGTATAGGAATATCCATTTTGGACCTGAATGGAAAACCCCTACTGGTATATAGTTACAAGAATCCAGATAGAGAAAAAGTTATAGAAACTATACTTGCAATAGGTAAACCAATAATAGTCTCTGTTGATGTCGCTAAACCACCTGAATACGTTAAGAAAATAGCATCGATGTTAAATGCTCTATTATATCACCCTGATGAAGATCTAAGCATTGATGAGAAACAGAGATTAGTAAATGAATACATATCTCTATATAACATAGACGTCCCTGATTCACATGCACGCGATGCTTTATCAGCGTCGATCAAGGCATATAAACAAATTAAACCATTAATAGAGGAAATAGAGTCTAAAATAAGAGATATTAGTGGCTTAAATCGTGATGAAATAGTTTCAAAAGTACTTAAGGGTAAGCCTTTATCCGAAGTTCTCGAGGAAGAGTTCATGAAGATCTTGATACGTGATGAATTGAGAAAGCCTAAGTTAACTAATGAAAGAAAAGAAGTAGCATATAGCACGGAAGAATTGCAAAAACTTCAAGTGAAAATCAACGAGCTCAAAAACACTGTTAAAAAACTGGAGGAGGCTTTAAAGAAACGCGATGAATTAATTGAAACCCTCGAATTAGAATTAAAATTACTGAGAAAAAGACCAGCGAATGAAGAATATGAGAGAAAAATAAATCAGCTTCAAGTGGAAATTGAGACTTTGAAAAAAGCGATCATGGAGAAAAACAACATCATTGAATTCCTCAGAGATAAAATTTTATCTCTTGAAAAAATTATATTGGATACCGCACTAGGAAAGCTCACAATTGCTTGCAAATCCAGTATTATCAATAATTGTGATGCATTACCTATCTACATAGATAATGCCATGAACATCGAAGAATCTATTAAACGCGCTAGAAACAGTAAAACAGGTCTAATTGTATCGAGTGATTATAGAAAACTAAGCTGGGAAAACGTACGGGTCCCCGTCGTTGAAGCCAACGTAATAATTGATCTTGGAGACTATGTTTTAGTTGACAGCAGAGTATTAAGTGAAATAAAGAATATCTGGGAAAAAATCGATGAACTAGAAGCCCGTGAAAGAAAAGAAAGAATATTGAAAATGATCAAGGAATATCAAGAATCCCGTAAAAACTCTAGTAAAGTATAACCTGATCATTTATAATTAACTCAGTTATCCTCCTAATGTTAACTAAATACTCCTCAACGATTCCAATTATGTCGTTTATAATGTTTTCAGGTAAATCCTGAGTTGACATATTACGTGGTATTAGCTTCACGCTGGCTATTAATGGTTGATCTATCGGCTTACCAATCTGGCTTAGAATTTCAACGTAAACATCGCTAACTTCGTCACTGTGCTCCGAATATATTTTTTCCGCGATTAATTTAGCTAGAACATTATATATTTTACCAACGTGGTTCACCGGGTTTTTACCAGCCGTTGCCTCCATGCTAACTGGTCTCATAGGTGTTATTAATCCATTCGCCCTGTTACCCCTACCTGTTTCTCCATCGTCTCCGTGCTCAGCTGACGTACCTGTAACTGTGATATAGAAACTATCTTTTTCAGGTAAATCAGCAGTATTTACATAGACTTTGACATCATAAGTAGGAGTTAATTTATGAGCTAAACCTGATACCTCCTCAACTATCTCTTCTTTAACTTTTAAATACTCATATTTATCCTTCACTTCCTTGTCAATTATAGCAGCTGCTATTGTTAATACAATTTGATTATCCCTACGTAGACCCATAACTTTGATATCCTCTCCAACAGCTGGTATTTTCATCTTGAATTCCTTGCTATTCAGCAATCTTTCTGTCTCATACACTAGTTTCTCGAGTGGTGTTAGAGGAGCAAAGCCGACACCTATACTTGTATCATTTGCGAGAGGCACTTGTTCTTTGCCAGCTTCGAATAACGTAATGAGATCGGTGCTACCTTTTCTGATCTTGTAGTCAACTATTACATGTTTATCTGGATCAAGGTATCTGAAACTGCTTCGAATCCATTCTTTGACCGCTTCCACCACTAATTTACCATATGGAATTTGATATGTAGCTCCATTAAGCTTAACCTCTGTAGTAGCTCTACCAGCTACAATGATGTATATTGGTTCAAGAACCTCTCCACCGCCGAACTTTGGATTAGCTTGTCCACCAACTAGAAGTGTTTTATCGAGGTTATGATGTAGTATTGTTCCAAATTCCTTAAGATAATATCTGCAGAGTGCACGTGAGGCTGCTTCGCTAGCTGAGTCAGCTATATAATCTGGGTGACCCAGCCCCTTTCTCTCCACTAATTCTACTCTCATGTTTTTAACGCTCTGCATTCTTAAAATCTCTACTTCTACATTTCGGTAAGCCCTCATCATTAACACCTATTTGAATATTCAATTATCATTATTAAATATATCTTAATTTAAATACCCAATTAAGCTAACTAAATAAATCTTCACACTTCTCTTTTCCTTCACCAACTCCATGCTCTATGATTCTTGAATAACCGGGTATCAGTTCACTTAATTGACTTTCACTAATCAAGTACTTGATCCCTGTTTTATCATATGCTTTGTTTACTAGGATCTTATGTATTTGTTTTACCAACTCTCCTGGCTCTACATCTCCAGGTATTATAACAACATATGATATAGAATGCTTCTTGATTAAATCCGGGTTACCTACGAATAGTTTAACATATTCCCCATATATATCGTCACAAAATACTCTTAAACCAATACCCAAAGCAAGGGGGATCCTCAAGTAGTTACGTGTTCCATAAATCATGAACGCGCCTTTGCCAAGGTATTCTCCGGAAGGAGGCGTTTTTGAAACTTGTTCCCCTCTGACCCAATACACATCGACAAAGCTATAGTTGGCTTTCCACGCTCGTGAGTAACACGCTGCTAAAACTGATGCATCCTCAACGTCGCCGATGCTGGGTTCTCTGCCTTGTTTCAACAATACTGTAGCCGGTGCCCCATGTATATCCGCGTGTATAAATATGTCTTCTTCTTTGAGATATCTCTTAACTAGTGTTTCATTTTGAGAAGCATCTTTTCCAGCTATAACTAAAAATCCTCCTCTGGTTATGCTCCACCTGAACCTTTCATACCAGAACTTAGGTGCTGGCTTGGAATATACTTTTACTGATAGCTCTTTTTCAACATTAATAGATTTTGATTCGAGTTCTTTCAAAACCTCCAGTGCTTTTTCTATTTTCTTCTCTATTTCCCCCTTTGTTCTCTCTAATTCCAGGACCTGGTGCTCCAGTGGTGATCTTATCGATAACTGTATTTCCACATCCCTGATTCTGATGTGAATCAATCCTCCTCGAGGATCGTAACTCGATACATTACATTTTTTGATTTCACTCCACCCCTCCTTTTCTCTTACACTCCTAGCACACTCTAGGATCTCCTGTACTAACTGATAGTTCTCATATATTACCGATAGTTTCTTCTTTATCTCATCTAATTTCCTTTGAAATTCATCAATGATTTTCTTCTGTCCCTCTATTCTTTTTCTCCAAGACTCGAGTTGTTTCTCTAGCTCTTTCTTCCTCTCCTCTTCATTCATCAACGATTCCATCTGTGTAAAGTATAAATCCATGGCATCATCTATGGAGTCAACGACGTTGATTACACGTTCATAAACTTCTTCGAAAAGCCTAGGTTTGTATGGTGAATAGAAATCGTAGCCTAGATCTCCACTTACAATATAGCCTTTACCTAGAAGCGATTCATTAAGGAGGTTTCTGTACTCTGTGATTAACTGTTCTACATCACTTTTAGTTAGATCTGATGGTTTTTTGTTCCTAACCGAATATAGTCCAGCCCGCAGTAATATTTCCTCTGCTACATAACCAGGTAATCCCCATTCCGAAACCAACCCTCTCACTATATCTTTTCCCTTCATGAGTGCATTAATTAGCGAAATATCATCAAACGGTGATAATCCGCGGGGAGGAGGATACTGGTAAGTTCTACCTATCTTTACAACTCTGTCACGGAACTCAATAAACTTATTAGCATATATAATTCTCCCGGAGGAATCAGTTATAACCCATAAACCGCGAGGCATTAGTTCAATGTAGTGACTTAGCTCAATGTTTTTCTTTATTGTTTTAACTAGTACTACTCTCTCCCACAGAGGCATTTCTACGCTTTGTATTCTACCATTTCTTATGTGTGCTCGTAAATATCTCGCGAAATTATCTATATCTTTCAATTGAGGCTCTGTTTTAGAAAAATGTATTCTCTGCCCCGGTTCTATCTTCAATAACCTGTATTCCCCTTTGCATCTTAATTTAATGAACCAGTAATACTTTGATCTATAGGCATTTTCAATGAAACATTCATTAACATTTTTACTTTGCAGCGTGATCCACGAATATACATCAATTATATCCATTGATTTCTTTAACATATAAGCACCGTATTTCTATATAAAATTAGGCTTTCTTAATCCATAACCAGGTGTGAACTGAATTGATAAATGTATTGAGAAAACACGTGAAAAATCTAACTGTGGAAGATAAAATTGTCTTGTTGAGGTTCAAAATAGGCTTAATTTATGGATTCACTATATTTATTGCTTCGTTCTTTGTTAGCCCAGCAAATTTAACGCCATTTGCCTGGGCAACTTCAATTATAGTATATTACTTCACGGTATTGTATGTTTCATTAAAATATGGTTTAAGAAGCAAGTTCTTAATTTATCTACGTGGTCTAGCTACATTTTACGGAACATGGCTTTTAGTAAGTATATTACTTAACGAGTTCTCATTAGTTATAGGGGTAAAGAATTGATAACGGCTATTTCACTAGATCTATGGGATACTCTGATTGAATCCGAGCAAGGACCATTGGAATCATATACCCTGATGGAGTTAGAAGCTCTTAGGAAAATTATTGGTGAATCAAAAAATATTGAAAAAGATGAAATTATAGAGTCTTATTTAAAATTACATAAGTACAGGAGTGTTATTAAACCAGAGACTTTCGCTAAGTTGCTGTGTTACCTACTTGGAATTAATCAACATGATCAACTTCTGAATAAGGCCATTGAAGCGTACGTAGAAGCCGGGTACAATTACTTTCCTAAACTCATAGCCGGAGCAGTTGAATTACTTGAATATTCTAAAAAACGTGGATTAAAAGTTGTCGTAGTTACTAATACTCATTTTACAGGCAGAACCGTACATAAAATGCTTGAGAATATAGGTATAGCGAAATACGTTGATTTCGTTATCTCCTCAGCTGACTATGAAGTATTGAAACCAAATCCAAGATTATTCAAAATTGCACTTGATCTACTCAAAGCTAATCCGTGGGAAGTTATACACATAGGTGATTCATGCACCAGAGACGTGCTTGGAGCTTTTTCTGCAGGAATGAAATCGATTCTATATGCGAGGAGAGAAAAATCCATAGAAGCATGTAAACACGTACCATTACTAGGTGTTATCAAGGACCTTAGGGAAGCAATACCAATATTAAAGAAATACACGGGTGATGGTTTTGAATAATTCCACGAAACCAATAATAGTAATTGAGCACTGTGAGAAGGAACTAAGTCCGTGGTTGATTCTGGAATATAGGCATTCCTCAATGATATACAACCGTGAGTATTTACTATTCACCAACGTGCCGGAAAAGTACCATAAAATACTGTCAAAATACGGAAGAGTAAGAAAAGAAAGCATAGTGGATTTAGTAAGAATACAAGAAATATCACCCGAGAATTTGATAATTCTTGATCCAAAAGCCGAGAGAACACTTACATACCAGGATCTCGTTGAAGCAAAATACGTTGTCGTAGGCGGAATACTCGGGGATCATCCTCCTAGGGGAAGAACATGGAAACACATCACAAGCAAAATGCCCAGAGGAGTTAGAGCATTCAACATAGGTGATGGACAGTACAGTATAGATGGAACAGTATTTTACATTAGCTATCTCTTAAAGTACGGAAACATCAGTGATTACAAGTACGTTGATGGAATTACAATTAAAACAGACCATGGGGAGATATACCTACCTTTCAGATATCCAATAGTAAACAATAAACCACTAATAGCTGATGGATTAGAATACTATTTAACACACAGGAAAATAAGAGATGACATATGGCTGGAATTAATTAATCAATGATTGAAGAAAGATCTAAAAATGCCTCCTTCGATACATGATCATCTCCTTGAATAGATTTTATAGCGATTCCAAGCTAGTTCACGTCTTCGTATTCATACATATACTTAACATCGCCATATCGAGAACAAAGAACATGTTTTTGTTGTTAATCTTCAAGTGTATAATGGGTTTAACAACGTGATCAGCAACCTTTGCAAGTTCATCTAGGGTTTTAACTCTTATGATCCTATCGAGTTTACCTTCCGCGATCTCATCTGATTCTACTATCAGCGATCTATACTTCCTAATAGATCTTATCAAGTTCTTCCCTCTACTCATGTATAAGTTACTAATGTTCACGCCAGGAGCTATGATCGTGAAAATAGATGATGTAGCCAGCAGAATTAAAGATATTTGTCTTAGTGAACGAATTTCTATGTTAATGTTACCAATGTGTACTGTTGATCCTACAACTTCATTGTTTTTCCGAACTCCACTGTTAGTAAATTCTCTTTGTGAAAATTCTATGAGTTTTCCAGCTAGATCTATGCTTATCTGCAGTGAAAATGGAAAATTGACAATTCCCGCTTCACCAGCAATGTTAAAAGTTGTTTTCGCATTACAATTGATTGTTACGGTGTACTTATTGCTCGGGACATCTATGATTTGTGATATTTTTCTAGCAAGAGAAATGACTTGTGCTATGTCTAGTTCTATTATGTGCTTAACAACGGCTTCCTTTGATTCGATGACGGTGTAATTTATCCTTCTACTCCACAGCTGAGGATGCCATGTGGGAACCTAAGACTAAATTAGATATTAGTCTTTTAAACATTGTGATTTAAAAACACATGGTTACGTTTAATAAATCTTATTTCTTAAGCAATTCCTGCAAACTTTCATAAAGTTCTAAGAACCTAGCTCCTTTCTCAGTAATGTAATATAACTTGTACTTTTTCTCATTCTTCGATACTATAAGGCTTTGGACATTAGTACACCAATAACTTGCTTTGCCATTCTAGTATCTATATTGCATTTTCTCATAAGATACGTTATTCTCATTGGGTTTCTTCGAAGCTCCTTTAGAACGTCGTAATACACTTCTAGTAATTCTCGTCTCTTTTTACTCAATAATTACACCTGGTGTTTCACGTCGAGAACCAATCGAGTTTCCAAGTATCATTATTGAAAATGCTTTTATTTTAATTTTTCTAATAATAAAATTACGCATTTTTACTTATTTTTATCTAGATCATAGAAATTCTGTTTTAAAAGCGACTTAGTTGAAAACCTATTATTTGCTGCATGATATTCGACTTGAATTTTCTAATAGTACTGCGCATTAATACTGTAGTTTATCGGAGACGTATTGATCAACCGCAGATCACATACTCAGTTTCAGTTGAAATTTGGTGTTTTAAAGTTTTTGAATCCAATTAAAATAGTTCGAATTGAAACCTTACACTTTCATAGTGTCTTCAAGAATACCATGTTAATTGACTAATAGAGATTAAAGTCATTTAAGATTAAATGGTAATTTAAATAACTTGGGGGATCGTCGTGTTTTTATTCCACGTCACTGTGTTTGAGTACGTGTATGGTGCCTCGTGAAGAAAATGTTTTTGGAAATTGCTTATGTAATTGCTGCGTTGTGGCGAATTCTTAATGAGTGTACGAGTAGCGTATTTTACTTGTATGTTTCGCGTGTTAGTAATAATGATGCCGTGAGTCCAATTAACCCTATGATCATGCTTATAATGCACATTTCAGCAGGCTTCACTAACTGCGATATTTGCAGAATCACTGCAATCGAAGTAAAGAGAATGACGTTGAAAAATCCCGTTGAAACAGCAGCATAGTCTGCTCCATATGGTTCTTTTGCCATTGTAGGCGCTGTAACATGCATTGAAAAAGAGACTCCAAGCAGAATCACTAAATACAGCGATAGATCTGATCTATTATTGTAGAGAATAACAACGGCTAGAGCCCATGATAAAACAACAGCAATGTTGGAAATAACTAAAAATGGTTTGCGTTTCTTCACCACGGTATCACTTAGGTAACCAAGTAATGGAATTAAAACAGCTATTGTTAACGCGAGGTACATTAAGTAAATGCTCATTTCGGCTTTATCAACGCCCAAGTTTTTAAAGTATATTTGACCCCAGCCACCTTGAAAAGCCAGAACAGTGTTCGCTCCTAGAGCTCCTATTGGAACAGCCCAGGCGTGCGGATCCTTAGCAATTTTTCTAAATCCTCTGTATACATCAAATAATCCTAATCCCTTGGATTTTATCCCCTTATCTGGAGAAAAAACATATGTCATGATCCCCATGATCAAAGCTATTAAGCTCAGCAGGTAAAACAACTCTAGTAAACCATGCCTTTTAAGGAACAATAACAACGGGTAAGTACCTATAGCTGTGCTAATATTACCAATCATTAATAAAAGTCCTGTAACAGTTGCTTGTCTGTTACTACCCAGCATAAGCGATGCTGTTCGCTGAGCAGATGCGAAAACAACACTAGCAAATACTCCTGTTAAAGCCCTGCCCACTATAAGAGCTATTGGTGACGGTATTGCCATTATTAGAGTTGAAATACTCATACCTATTAAAAACAAGAGACACGTCTTCTTAACACCATACGTATCCAACAATACTCCCGTAACTGGTTGAATAAATGCGTATGAATAGAAATAAGCAGAGAAAAATACAGCTGCTAACAAATCCTCTCTAAATCCATAATATTTCGCGAAAAAATCTATTTGTTCTTTTATTACACCAGTCATTGTTCTATGAAAATACACCAAGGCATATGCTGATAAAAGCACCATAATCAGCAATATTTTCTTTTCATTATTCATTAAGACAACACCTAAGCATTACTGAAAAATCTATTAACATAAGCCCTAAGCTTAAATTATTTTAAAGCTAGTATAGTACACACGGATGCATTGAACTTTAACGAAATAGATCGCTTCTTGTTGTTTTCAATTAACCTTTGTTCTACATTAATTTTAAAACAACTGATCCTTTAACTTTTGCCGATTTTAATGCTCTCAGTGCTTTATTCACATCGATCAATCCATATTCCTCGACGTGCACCTCTATAGGGATCCTCCCAGCTAATTGCAATAATTCTTTGACATCTCTTCTAGTCACGTTTGCAACACTTTTGACTTCTTTTTCAAGCCAGAGATGCCTATCATATGTTAATTGTATTGGTGTTTGTTTTCTTATAACATTCACAACTAATCTCCCCCCAGGTTTTAGTAGTTCAAGTGCACGTACAACAGTTTCTCCTATGGGAGTGAAATCTATTGCTCTGTCAAGTTTTCTCGGCGGATCTTCCTGCGGACTACCAGTCCAGTCAGCTCCTAATTTCATTGCCAAATCCTTATGTTCTTGACTTCTAGTAAATACGTAGATTTCTACATCAGGATATAGTTTTCTTACAATTTGAATAATTATGTGTGCAGATGAACCAAATCCGAACAACCCAAGTCTCATTCCACCTTTAACATCAGCTAGTTTCAAACCACGATATCCAACTGAGCCTGCACATAGCAACGGCGCTAACTTTGCTGCTTCAACATTTCCTGGAGCTTCATAAACATAGTCTTTGTACGCAACAACGTACTCCGCATACCCTCCATCCATGTGGCAACCAGTTGCCTTGAAGTCTACGCATAGATTCTCCTCGTTTCTTCTACAATATTCACATGTTCCACACGTTTTTGCTATCCATGCAACTCCAACTCTGCTCTTAACCACGTATTGATCCTGGTTCTTTGGAACTTCTTCTATTCTACCTATGATTTGATGACCAGGTATCACAGGTATTTTGCATTTCACTCTACCCTCAATGATATCGATATCAGTATAGCAAACTCCACACGCTTCTACTCGTATCAATACCTGGTTCTCCTTCGGTTCGGGCGTATCAACCTCAACGATGTCCAAAGGATTCTGCTTCCAAGGTAGATCTGGAATCCTGCGTGGAA
>JAUQPA010000003.1 GCA_030550615.1 Thermoproteota archaeon
AGAAATATGGATGCTTCATATTTGAATCATTGGAGCTGGAGAAAGTAAGGGACTTAGTAATAAAAGCGGAAATAACTAAGCTCGTTGAGCTGAAGCCTATTGACGAGAGGTATCCATATATTTTTGCCATGGTCGCATCGAGGAAGGGAATAGATAAAGAATGCATGGGAATAGTGGAATCTATGCTCGCTAAAGGAGAAATAACGCAAAACGACTACAAGAGATATAAGCGCGAGTTATTAGATCAATGTATGATGAGTTTAGAGAGGGAAAGAGTTAAGGAGATCATATCAGCCATCGAGAACTATTTGTTAAAAATAAAACCAAGTAGTTAATAAAGCCAAGCTGATTATTAACAGTTGTTAATATGTCAGTGTAGCGGGGATTCAAATATGCCTAATAGATGCTTGATCATAGCAAGGTTTCAGCCACTACACCTAGGTCACTTATATGTAATAGAATATTGCTTATCTAAATTCGATGAAGTAATAATCGTAGTGGGCATGGCTAGTCAGAGTCATACACCAGAAAATCCATTTACAGCGGGAGAAAGAGTGGAGATGATTAGGAGAAGCCTTAAATGGAAAAACGTTGATCTATCGCGAGTTATAACCATAACGCTGCCGACGCTAGAAGTAAGTAGAGTTGCTGTTCACTATGTTAAGCTATACAGTCCACCCTTCGAAGCAGTTGTTACATTAAATCCCATTATCAAAACTATATTCATTGAAGAAGGCTACAGGGTTCTAGAACCCCCAGTGTTAAACCGTGAATTATATAGGGGTTCATACATAAGAAAACTTATGAGCGAAGGAGACGATAAATGGAGAGGCCTTGTTCCCCCACCCGTGGCGGATCTAATAGATGAAATTAAAGGTGTTGAGAGAGTTAAAATGCTGTACAAAGAAAAAGTTCCTGGATACTACGTTACTGCTTAAGGTAATAAAGATGGCAGGGTACACTGAACTTCCTGTGTTTAAGTGCGAGATGTGCGGTTTATGTTGTAAAATGTCGCCAATATCTCTTCTCCCACACGAAGTAGTTGTCTTGGAATGGTTAGCAAACAAGATGAATGTAAAACTCGAGTATGCTCATGGATACATAGTTTATGATGCTTTAAGCGGCGTGAATTTGGCTTTTAGCTATGTTATGCAGCTCAACAATGGGCAATGCCCGTTTCTCGAGGGTAATAAATGTAGAGTTCACAATATTTATAAACCATATATCTGCAGAAGTTTTCCCTATATACCAAAGCATGTTAAATACCATATAGACGATGTGAATAAATACGTAATGGCTACAACCGAGTATGGTTTAAGCCTTGCATGTAATGTTGTTAAGAAACACAAGGAAATACTGGAGAAATACTGGTTCAGAAATAATGAATCTCCCGATAAGATACTACAACATTATTTCAAGGAAGGATACCTGGCGGCAATTGAAGGTGATAACATAAGATCACTTTTGTTGACTTTACTATCAAAACTGTGGAGGGATGGATTAGCTGATATCCGCCAGGCAAATCACAATGCTCCAGTTGTTAATTTATACGAGTACTTAAGGAGATTTTACCCAGATCTACCAAATATACTTGGAATAGATAAAATTACTCATAGGGTAAGAGCTTGTCTCAAAACCTATTAGAGTATGATAAGCTTTTCATGTTAAAAATGGAGTTGCTGAGAGTACTCAGCACAAAAGATAATGCTTTCATCCCCGAACTCGCGGGGGAACTCGGCATCACGGAATTGGAAGTCATTGATCTAATAAGGGAGCTTAGAGAAAACTACTTAATCACCCAGGAGAAAATGAGTATTTCCTGGGCTCCAGGCGATAACCCCGCCAAGATTAAACCATGGGGATGGAACTACGTTTATAAACAAATAGTTGGTTCAACTATGGTGTCTGCGAAACATTACGCTCCATGGACGATCATTATAGCGGAGCACCAGACAAAAAGCTATGGTAGACACGGTAAACGATGGATAAGTAATATTGGGGGACTATGGATGACGATGAAACTTGAAGTCGAGCCACGTGCCGCTCAAATGCTACCAGTAACTATTCCAGTATTGTTGTGTAATTATTTAAAGGATAGATTAGGTGTTAAAGCTGGAATAAAGTGGCCTAATGACATAGTTGTTAATGAGAAAAAACTAGCTGGTTTCCTAATAGAAGGTGAGGTTTTATTAAGCAAGGTAATAGTGTATTTGGGTATAGGCATTAACGTAAATAACCACATTCCAATCGAAGTAGCCACAAGTCTAAAAAGTATTCTCGGTAGACTAATACCTAGGAACAGTATAATAGCATACATCGCAGGTCGAGTGGGTAGAATTGAAGATTATGTCAAGGAATATAATCGTTTGCAAATGCAATACTTGGATCTACTTGAAACTCTTGGAAGAAAAGTAAAGATTTACACCAAAAGCGGAGAATACATAGGAATAGCTAGAAATGTAACTGAAACAGGAGATATCGTTATAGAAACACCAACGGGTTCATTGAGATTCAACAGCGGCGAGGTAATTGAACTAAGGCATGTAGATTAATCCAAGCACGATCTGAGCTGTGAGTCTGTTGTTTAGAATATACAAGGATTGGTTGACCATAGAACTTGACGAATACTTGGAAAAAAGATACCCCGATTCGAATACGCGTGTTATCTATGAAAAAATAGAGGAAACGAGTGAACCAGAGCACGGTCCAAGTATATATGAAGTAGATTTTCCAGGGGAATTGATTAAAGTTCTCGAGAAAAGAAATATTCGGAGATTATATAAGTTTCAATACGAAGCTTACAGAGAGATCTTAAGTGGTAATAATGTAATAATCGTGGCTGGCACTGGTACCGGGAAAACGGAGGCATTCTTTATTCCAATAGCTAAGAAAATACTAACCAATACAAAGCAAAATCCTCAGGTACTGGTATTTTATCCTACAAAGGCTTTGGCGAGAGATCAGGTTAAAAGATTCATAGAGTACAGTATATACGGTAGACTGGGTGTTAACGTATATGATGGAGATACACCAGCGAATTTAAGGAAAAGAATAGCGATGAATCCTCCGCCCATTATAGTATCCAACCCGGATATGCTACATATGGGATTGATTTACAGTCCATACATAAGGAGGTTCGTTGAATCAGCTGAAACCATGATATTTGATGAACTTCATGTTTATGAAGGAGTATTAGGAGCGCACATCCATCACTTAGTTCACAGAATTAAGCTAACGAGAAACAGGAAAACTCAGTTTGTAGCATCTTCGGCAACTATTGGAAATCCAAAAGAATTCGCAGAGAGCTTATTTGAGGAAGATTTTAAAGAAATACGAGGAAGCTTAGCTAGGAAAGGATTAATTGTACATATATTAGTTTCATCTGGATATATGAGCAGATGGAGCACTGTCTCGGCAATTGCTAAATTTCTCGTAGATAATGATTTGAGATTCATTATTTTCGTTGATAGTCAGCAAATGGCGGAGATCTTAGCGAACATCATCGAGTCACGATATAATGTTGATATCGCCGTACACAGAGCTGGCTTACCAATCGAAGTTAGAAGAGATATTGAAAATAAACTACGTGAAGGCAAAATTACCGGAGTCGTAGCCACTCCAACGCTCGAGCTTGGTATAGATATAGGTGCTTTGGATGCCGTAGTACTAGGTAATCTACCTCCTTCATATGCTAAGTACCTGCAAAGAAGTGGAAGAGCTGGGAGAAGAAAGAAAGGGTATGTAATAACGGTTCTCGGCGAAGAACCCATAGACGAATACTATGCAAGAAACCCCGGTCAATTTTTTAATCAGAAACTAACACCAAGTGTTATAGAGCCGTTAAACGAGGAAATCATAAAACTACATTTTGCTTCATACATGCTTCAAGTAGGCAAGCTTCATGAGAGTAAAATACCGTATGAATGGAAAACAGTATTAGATGATCTCCTGGCGGAGAGGATCATCAAAAAGATTGGCCCATATATATCCGTGAACTACATCAATGGAAGAAGATATGTAACGATGAAAGGAGGCATCAGAACTCAAGGCGATCTAGTTGAAATCATAGATGCAAATAGCGACCGAGTTATAGCATTAAGAGAACTACCCGAGGCAGTTCTTGAATTATACCCGGGGGCCATATACTTTTGT
Source organism: Thermoproteota archaeon (assembly GCA_030550615.1). GTDB lineage: Archaea > Thermoproteota > Thermoprotei_A > Sulfolobales > Desulfurococcaceae > UBA285. The sequence continues at coordinate 4,153 of JAUQPA010000003.1, forward strand.
GCTAAGAAACCTTATGAAGTGATAGAACTGAACATGTCAGATAGAAAAGCATATGTTAAGGAAGTAGTAGAGGAGCAAAAGTTTTACACGAAACCACTGTATGAAGTAGATGTTGTGGACTTCGATATTATCTCTGAAAGAGAGAGCGATCTAAATTTCAAAACATCATATGCCAAGGTATTAGTTAAAATAAGCGTTAATGGATTCATTGTAAAGGACATATATGCTGGTAAAATTTACTCGACGAGGAGTTTTCTTGAACCAGTAGTATACGAATACGTTACTAAAGCATTACTGATAAAACTACCTATACTCGAGGAGTACGATGAGCACGATTTCGCTGAAGCGTTCCATGCACTAGAACATGCTTTAATAGAAGCTTCACGTATAACATGTGGAGCAGGAGTTACTGATTTAGGTGGTATTAGTTACCCGAGCGGCGATATAGTTATATATGATGCCGCAGTAGGGGGTTCAGGTATTTCAAAACTTCTATATTCAAAGCTCGAAGAAACAATGAATATAGCATATGATCTTATGGCTAAATGTGATTGCATCGATGGATGCCCCAAATGCATATTCTCTCCATATTGTGGTAACAATAATAAAGTTTTGTCGAAGAAGAAAGCACTGCGTTACCTTGATTTCTTGTACTCGAGGAAAATCAGACCTGGGATCAAACCACTAGAAGAAAAATACGGAAAACCTCTCGTGTAATTCAAGCTAGAGCATTGTAGTTTACCTTAAATATTAATGTAGAATAATATTAAATATTAATGTAGAATCTTACTGGAGATATATTATGGAATCAAAGCAACAAGTTCTAGTAACTGGAGGAGCGGGGTTCATTGGCAGCCATTTGGTTGATAAACTAGTGGAAAATAATTACATGGTAATAGTCATTGATAATTTAAGCTCAGGCTCGATCGAAAACATTAAACATCATTTAGAAAAAGGCTCAGTGAAATTTGTTCACGGAGACCTCAAAAACAAGGATTTCATATTGAAAGCTGTTGAAAACGTTGAAACAGTATTTCACCTAGCTGCCAACCCGGAGGTTAGAGTAAGCACAACTAATCCCGAGGTACATTTCAATGAAAATATTGTTGCAACTTTCAATTTACTTGAAGCAATGAGGTTAAAGGATATTAATACATTAGTATTTGCATCATCAAGCTCGGTCTACGGAGAACCAGAGAAAATACCCGTAAGCGAAAATGCACCAATACAACCAGTCTCGGTTTACGGTGCTAGTAAAGCTGCATGTGAAAACCTAATACATGCTTATAGTAAACTATACGGTTTAAACGCCATAGTGTTAAGATACGCTAACATAATTGGACCCAGGCTCCGCCATGGAATTCTATATGATTTATTAATTAAGTTATCTAAGAACAGAAGTGTTCTAGAAGTGTTAGGAGACGGAACACAAACCAGAAGTTATCTACATGTAAAAGACGCTGTTGAAGCAACTTTACTAACATGGAGAACCGCGAAAAAAGGATTCAACGTATATAACGTCGGGAACCGCGATTGGATCACAGTAAAGGACATAGTTGATAATCTAATGGAGATCACGGGCTTGAAAAACACAACGAAAATAGTATACAAACCCATCTTACATGGGGTAGGGTGGCCTGGGGACGTGAAAAGAATAGCTCTTGATATTTCTAAACTAATTCAACTAGGATGGAGTCCATCAATGAACTCGCGTGAAGCAGTAGTGGAAACAATTAGATCTTTAATCAACGAACTGAATTTCACACCTAACTCGTGAAAAACAAATATATAGAACACCACATTAATTAAAACTAAGTTAGGTCGGTGATTACTTGTCTATTGATGTTAAAGCATTAATATTAGCTGGTGGTGCAGGTACAAGGTTTCATCCCTATACCGAGATTATTCCTAAACCAATGATACCAATTGGAAGAAGAGAGAAACCTGTTTTGGAAATAATTGTAAAATGGTTGAGAAAATTCGGCATAAAGGAGTTTATTTTCCTAGTTGACTACAAATGGAGGTATATATATAATTATTTCGAGAATGGATCGAGATTCAATGTAAAAATAAGCTATTCACTTGACGAAAACACCGGGTATAGGAATACAGGTGGGGCTATACTCAAAGCTTACAGGAGTAAGTTAATCAGTTCACGGGGATTAGTATGGTATGGTGATATAATTGCGCCATTGAATGTCAGAGAGCTATTGGATTACCATGAGGATAAAAAAGCTGATCTCACGTTGGTTGTAACAAGCAGATATAGGGTTCCCGTTGGGGTAGTGAACATTGGTGAAGATAATAAAATAGTGTGCATGTTTGAAAAACCCGAGTTAAATATATCGGCAACCGTAGGCATTGGCGTGATTGAACAAAAAGTTTTTGATCAAAAGTTAGAGGAGTATTTAGGAAGAGATTTTGATTTCATGGGTGATTTGGTTCCATGGCTTATCAATAGAGGGTACAGAGTTTACGCGTACTTATACAACGGCATATGGTTTGATGTAGGGAGCTTAGAAAGATATAAAAAACTCGAAAACGAGGATTTATCGATATTCGATGAGATTCTAGATCAATGATTTTTCATGAACCGAAGGACCTGTCACCAGCGTCTCCTAGCCCTGGAACTATGTAGCCTTTACTATTGATCTCGGGATCGATTGATATGACGTACATTCTAAGATCTATTCCGAGTTCATCCGAGGTTTTTCTCAGTTTTTCGATTGCGAGAGGAGTTGTTATAACGGATGCTATATAGTATCTCTTGGCTTTACCGTATTTGGTTAGTTCCCTGAGAACCTTAATGAGCGTTGAACCTGTTGCAACCATTACATCACTAATTATTACAATATTGTCTTCACTTATCTTAGGTATTTTAACATATGATACATCTATGTCGAATTCCCAATCATGCATACCTTTCTCTTCCACTCTTCTAGCTGCTACAACTCCCTGCTTTGCGTTGTAAAAGATCTTTATTAAGCCCTCAGTTAAGGGCCATGCTGCACGGAGAACTGTTATTATTATAGTGTTGTCTAAGTCCTTTATTCTTAAGCCTCTGACTTTAACGTTAAGCGGGGTTTCAACTTCATACTCCTCTGTATCGTAGTCTTCGACTATTTCGAGCCCCAGTATTCTTCCAAGTCTTACTAGGCCTTTTCTAAAGTCTATTTGTGATGTTGATTTATTCCTAAGGGTTGTTAGTATTCCATGAGCATATTTCCTGTTAACAACGTTGAGTTTAAACATAAAGCCCTTTAGTAATTAATTAAAGCAAGTTATTAAAGACTTCCAGTATTTTAAACCCACAAGTACTTTTTGAAGGTTAATTTCATGACGCTGTGTTGTTGTATTATTAGTTAAGAAATTATTTTAAGGACATTAATGTTTAAATACCAAATTATTAAGTATATCGAGGATAGATTGAAAATTAGCGGTGGTTTGTATAGAGATAGCCGCGAAATCGCGTGAAAGCTCATTAACTGATGCTTCTGAATCGAGAATACACGGAATATATAGATATTCGTGTATTAATTGCGGCGGATCAACATCAGATCTAAGACTATTGTATAAGGCTCCCTGTGAAACCTGCTTACCTAATGAAAAATTCCATGAAATACTAGAAAAAACAGATGTTAGAAAACTACCTAGGTATGAACGGTTTAAAATATATCTAGATCACTTAGTTAAACCCGGAGAATTAAACAAATTAATTCACGAAGAAATAGAACTAAAGAACTTCGAGAATTTCTTTGAAAAAGCCACCAAAGGTTTAAAAATGTGGAGTGCTCAGAAAACGTGGTCTCGAAGACTTCTCAGAAAAGAATCATTTAGCATTATAGCTCCAACTGGCACTGGTAAAACAGTTTTCTCGCTCATAGCAGCTCTTTATAGAGCTTTAAAAGTCAAAGAAGCAGGCAGGAAAGTCTACTTAGCTTTTCCAACTACCCCCTTACTTCTGCAGGCTTGGAGGAAGTTAATTAAGTTCGCAGAGAACCTAGGCGTTAATGTATGCTCTCCCGAGAATTGGGGGAGAGAATGTCTCAGGGTAATATGTATACATGGAAGACTAAGTAAGAAGGAAAAAGCTTTTTACATAGAGAAGGTTAAAGCAGGGGAATTCGACATATTATTGAGCACTAGTGCATTTCTTCATAAGTATAGTGAATTCTTTCCAAGAAATACATATGACTTAATAATAATGGATGATGTTGACGCAATATTAAGAAGCGGGAGATCAATACGCAAGTTGTTGAGCATTTTAGGTTTAACGGAGGAGGAGATAGATAAAGGATTAGAATTAATTAAACTAAGATCGCGGCTGGGAGCTTCAAGGGAAAGCGAAGCAGAGAAACTCAGAATTCAGGTCGAGAAACTAGAAAAAGATATTGAAGAAGCAAGGAAGAAACTAGGGGACGTTACGTTAATAGTAAACAGTGCAACAGGTAAACCAAGAGGAATATACCCAAAGTTATTTAGAGTATTCTTAAATTTCGAGGCAGGAGCTAAGCCTGAAGCTATTAGGAACATTGTTGATGCATATATTGTTCCAGGACAGGATCAGTTGATTGATGTCGCGGTGGAAATAGCGAAGAAACTTAGAGACGGACTACTAGTCTTTGTCCCCGTAGATAAAGGAATAGAATTCGCTGAATACGTAGCTAGTAAACTGAGAGAAAACGGGTTGAGAGCTGAGGCTTTTCACGCGAAAAAACAGGTGAGTTTAATAGATAAATTTGCTCAAGGAGAAATAGATGTACTAGTTGGTGTAGCAACTTATTACGGCGTAATGGTTCGAGGCATAGATCTCCCCGAGCGCGTTAAATACGTTATGTTCATAGGTGTTCCTCGTCATAAATTCAGCAATAAAATGGAGACAATGTCGCCGATAGATCTATTGAGAATGCTTGCCGTTATTAGAGAAGTCCTTGAGGAAAAGGAGAAAGAAGAAGTAGATGTTCTCATAGGAAGAATTGCCAGGCGATTAAGAACCATGTCGCAGGGTGCTATGGCAGTTATACGTGTTAAATTCATTGAAGCTTTGCAAAAAGAAAACATAGTCGAAGAAACACCTTTGTTAAAAGATCTCATTAGGGCATTCGAAATCGTTAAAGAATATTTAAGTAAACCCGAAATAATCAGTAAGCTAAGTAAGCTAGGAGATGTAGGGATAATTAGTGAAAACGGAGAATTGTACATATTGCTACCTGACGTAGCAACATATATTCAGGCAAGTGGAAGATGCTCGAGATTGTATCCAGGAGGCATAACAAAGGGATTATCAATACTGGTGGTTGATGATGAAAGATTACTAAATGGCCTTGTTAAAAGACTACGCTGGATCTTCGAGGGTTTCAACGTAGTTAAATTCGAAGACCTGAATATTGATCAGCTGTTAAATGAAATTACAAGGGAGAGAGAGCTGGTAAAGAAGATACTATCAGGGGAAATTATCCCCGAAAAACAACTAGAACTAGTGAAAACAGCTTTACTAATAGTAGAATCACCCAATAAAGCGAGAACTATTGCAAACTTCTTTGGTAAGCCAAGTATTAGAATTATTGGTGACGGAGTTAAAGTTTATGAAGTAACGATAGGGAACTACATTCTAAACATAGTAGCAACCGGGGGACATGTGTATGATCTCGTAGTAGATCCAAACCCCGCTGAAGCCAAGCAGTTAGATATGCTTTACGGAATTATAGTTGAGAAATCCCATGATAAGTATTCATTGAAACCAATATATACTGACTTAAAGAAATGTCCGCGGGGACATCAATTTACCGATGAAACTGATATCTGTCCAAAATGCGGCACTAAAATTCAATTCAATGCAAGAAAGCTTAGTATAATTAATGCCCTTAAGAAACTGGCTAGCGAAGTGGATGTGGTATTAATTGGAACAGACCCCGACTCTGAAGGCGAAAAAATAGCGTGGGATCTAAGGGTACTGCTTGAGCCCTACGCCGAGAGAATATTGAGAGTGGAGTTTCACGAGGTAACAAGGAGAGCAATTATGAATGCTATTTTTAATCCTCGTGACTTCATGGAGAAACTTGTTGAAGCTCAAATCGTTAGACGGGTTGAAGATAGATTATTGGGATTCTCGTTATCCGGATTTGTGCAAAGATACGCTTGGCCAGTCTACTGCCTTGGGTATTTATATGGTAAAAGCAAAATAAACGATAAAGACTCTAGTAGCATTACCACTTGTTGTAGACCTAACAGAAACCTAAGTGCCGGAAGAGTCCAAACACCTGTTTTAGGCTACATCATAGAGGAATATAATAAATCAAAAAGCATTGAATACTCGAAATACATAGTTGTCCTAGAGTTGGAGAAAGGTTATACTTTTGAAATTGCGCTAAACTACGATGATGCTGCGAAAATTCTAGAGTTAAATGAAAAAGGTAAGCCTAAGGCGTTGCCTAATGCGCGTATAGAGGTCGTAGAAGAGCGCGAGGACGAGGTGAATCCACCACCCCCATTCACTACCGATGCTTTGCTTGCGGAGGCTTCTAGAATACTAGGTTTTTCAACTACAAAAACAATGGATTTAGCACAAGATTTATTTGAAATGGGGCTCATAACTTATCATAGAACAGATAGTACGCGCGTAAGCGATACCGGCATAGAAGTGGCGAAACAGTATCTTGAAGCTAAATATGGCCTAGATAAAGTTAATGATATATTCAAGCCAAGAACCTGGGGGCAGGAGGGGGCACACGAAGCTATTAGACCAACGAGGCCTATAGATGCTGATCATTTGTCTGAGTTAATTAAAGAAGGCGTGATACTCGTAGTTGGAAAAATCACCCGAGATCATATTAAACTATATGATTTGATATTTAGGAGATTTATTGCAAGCCAGATGAGGGCGGCAAAAGTATTGAAAAATAAACTGAGGATCTACTTGGAATGGGGTAATAAAGTACACGTGATAGAAAAAGAAGTTGTATCTGAGATCATTGATAAAGGGTATCTAGAGATCTACAGTAATCTACAGGCAGAGTTGTTCAAGATAAGTGGTAAACCACCTGTTATAACGGGGTTCACGAAGGAGGTTAAAATGTACAGGTATCCTCTACCGAGATTTCATGACGTTATTAAATGGATGAAGGATAAGGGTATTGGTAGACCGAGTACGTATGCTAAAATAATTCAAACACTATTAGATCGTAAATACGTATCCTTATCGAAGACTAGAAAAGCCCTTGTTGTTCAGCACAGAGGCATATTCATATATGAATTCCTAGTAAATCATTTTGGTAATGTTGTAAGCGAGGAAACAACTCGTGAATTGGAAAAATTAATGGACATGGTAGAGAATGGTGAAATCGATTACCAGGAGGTTTTAAATCAAATATATGTGGATGTAACACAAAAAATTCTTAGCAAGGAGAATTTACTAGTAGAATACGTTAGGGGCAAGCTCCAGGAAATTGCTGAGACAAAGTCGCCGGGCTTTATTCCATTTAATATGATAAATAAATGTATTGAAGGCTTATCATCTTGATGATAAATAATAATAGCAAGCTTGAAGTTTATAACCTATACGAAGATGTTGGTGGTTTAAGACTAGGAGTAATTCATTCGCCTGTAACGAAACTAGGTTTCTCATTTAATATTAATAACATGAGGCAAATCATACGTTACGCGATTAGAATGGGAATAAAGACTCTAATTCTTCCGCCATTCTTACCGTACGGTGTATTTCAAGACATACGTAAAGATATCTTGGAATCCACATGTATCAACAGAAAGAATCCTTATGTCAGAATACTCAAGCATTTGGCATCATTAAATTCATCCTACATGATATCACCATATGTCGTGGAAAAATATCGCTCCACCTATCATATCTCAAATCTACTTATTGATGGTGAAACAGGTATCTCCAGGTTTTTCTCAAGGAAAATAATACTTTCCGAGAACGAGAAACAAGCTAACATAAAACCAGGTTCGTCTATTGATGTAGTTAGCGATCTTTACTTAAAATACTCCGTTTTACTGGATGACGATGTTTTAATAGTGGAGTTTTCGCGTTTAATGTCGTATATGGGAGTAGACGTATTGATTACCACTGTTAAACAGCTGTCTCGTAACCTGGACTTGGTAAATGTAATTAAAGCCCTCCAGTTGTTTACGGGTTTAACGATTATTCATGTAGGATACATTATTGAAGATAACGCCGGTGTGGTTGCTAGTAATCCCTCGGTCCTGGTATTACCTAATGGAAGTATACATATATATAAGGAAAACAACCCAGCACTTATAACTATACCATTGAAAGTGATCAGGGAACTTAGAAAACCCATTGATCTCGAGAAAGTGAGGGGAGTTCTAGAGATCACAACGCAGCTTCTCAGGAGAATACATAAATATTAAAACTCCAGAACTTTAAATAATCATGGTGCAGATATGCATGGAGAGCGAGTTGATCAAGGAAAAAGTGATTCCACTAAAAACAGCGAGTTTCAACGATCTCATTAGATTAGCCTCTGCTTCTATATTACCTCACCAAGTGATGACGTATTTGATAAAATTTAAACATAGAGGTAAAATAGTTGTAGGAATTCTAGGTGTTTTCAGAGATTATTATAAACACTACGGATTACCAGTATTCTATTATTATACATTCGATGAAAACGATTTACAGGTAGCTGAGTCAAATTACATTATACTTTACACTGGTGAAGATAAGTTTGAATTCTCAAAAAACCCGAAGCCGGGTGTATCCATCCCAATTATTTCATTAGCTGAAAAACCAGTATTTATACCTGATGATTTAAAATAATTGTTTTTATTCTACCTGGGTCTAATTATGAGCCTTGCATTCATAACTTGCCAATATTCAATCTCTTGATCAACGGATAGCTTATCTCTGATCGATTCATCAATAATGTCTTTAGATACCTCGAATACTTCGAAGTTTTCTACATCCATCACTTGTAGTCTATCACCTAGATCCGCTATTATCCTCCCGATTCTTTTTTCAATAATAGGTACTTCTACTTGCGAATCAACTGGAGCAACCAGGACTTTTTTCGACTTCGAAAACAACCCAACAGCTGTTACAGTTGCTTTTGCACTACCATGCTTGCCTGTTTTAGCTTTAGATATTTCAACTATTCTACAAGGTTCATTATCAATTATGATAAAACTACCTACTTTAAGATTACCGAGCGTTTCATAGTTTTTACTCATAAATATCACCTGGAATTTATTAACCATTATATGTGCTAATATATTATCTTCAGAGTATATTTAAATTACTAATTACTTTGGTTACGATAAACCTGTTGTAGTCAACTAGTATCTTGATGTATCCTGAGATTTTCTCGTCAATATCTTTATCTCCTGTATCTACTAGTAGATACGGCAATGATCTCAGCTTTTGTTCTGTAGCAACAACAATAATATCTTCTCTATCCACAAGGGATAATACTCGCGGAGATAGTTGTTGATTTCCTCTTCCGAAGAGGAATCCTTGCCCCCCTATTGGTGTAACGATGATTTTTGCTTTTCCATATTGATTGATTATGTCAATGATTTCTTTTTCCCAAGCATCTTTAATTAATAGTTTCTTGTTTAGCAGTATATCCACGCCTAGGAGAGTACAGTTTAAATCGAGTTTTTTACAAATGGTTTTTACAGTAGAGCCTGGTCCAAGAACGTAGGGTATACTAGACTCCATGTTTTCGATAATATATTCTGCTATTCCTTCTTTTGACAACTCTTCATTAGTTCCAGAATAAATGGTTTTGGATGATTGAACTAAAGCCCCGGAGTATGGAACAAGCAGGTACCCGTAGAGCTTAATAACAAGCTTATCTCTCCGGAAGGATTCTTCATCAACATCCAATACTTCTCTCTCAACAAACTCAACTTCACCTGCAATGAAACGATCAAGCAGCCTTGCTGCAGCAACCGGATTAATAGCGAAAACAGAGCTGTACATTTTAACACCACTGGGAACTCCTATGACTGGAACGCTTGTTCCAATGGCTTCATAAATATCGCGTGCAGTCCCATCTCCTCCAACGAAAACAATTATGTTTACTTTTCTACTCATCTCGCGCGCTATATTAATTGTATCTAATCTACTCGTAAGACTTTTTGTTTCACCTACTATCTCTACAAGTTTATCACGATGATTACTCGACTTTACAACGTCCTCGCCCATGTTTCCCGCTGCCGATATTATTTCGAAATTATTTGATCTAATGTTATTTAAGAAAATAAGAGCACGGTGAGGAGCAACAGGCTTAGCTCCTCTTTTAAGCGCGAGAAAGTAGGAGTCTCCGTCAGTCCCTTTTAGCCCTACAGAACCACCCATACCTGCTATAGGATTCACTATGAATCCTATTCGCACCGGGTTCAATGAGATCACTCGTTGCTTAATTATAGATCAGCTAATTTGAAGACATCTTCGGGAGTAAGTTCATATATACCTGGTTCCAGGATCCACACGTCACCTGCAAACTCCGTGGGTAAGTAATCTCGTATTGAAATGGAGCCGGCGAATGTTGTGTTTTTTCCGCGGTATGCTATTATAGCATAGTATTCTCTCAGTAAATCACTTAGAGGTTCCTTGACCCAGTGTGATATGAATAAACGTGGTTTATTTTTCCATAAAATCAATAACACCGTGTTGAGCGCGCTTCCCTCAGTAATGTATTCTTTGGATTCAATATATGCATCTACGACGCACCTGGTCAAATCTTTGTCCTCTTCTCCACATGATAGTACTTTATTCATAACGTAGTAACCAAGTAGCTCTGAATCCACACGTATCCAGGGGAAAACACCCATCTTCTCGGCAAGAATGCTCTTTTTCGCACCGCCATTATGTGCAAACCACGCTACTCCACTATTTGACAGCATCATGAATGGATGAGTATACTCTAATCCGTATGGTTCGCTTGCTGATGACTTACGAGCATGCATTATAACATATAATGGCTTATAGCTAACGAGTTTTCGAATAAATAAGTTAATTAGTCTTATGGAATATTCGTGAAAAATAGGTTCAATTGATCTATGTTGTGCAACGGATGGCGTATTTCTAACTAAACCTGCAGCTGCCAATCCCCACCCATCATCATGAGATGAGAATTTTCCATTCGTTATTTTCAATAAGTAAACATCACGGTGCGCGCTCTTAGTAAATGCATCCATAAACCTTGAAAGAGCATCTTCCGTTGTTCCTTCGGTAGTTAAAGCCATTAATCTACACATTAATAGACCCCTTGGAAATATATGTCAAATGGATTAAAAATGATGAGGGATCCGAACACAGAGAGAATGAAGAAATAAATGGACTGATATAAATACCTCTATGGATCCCTACTGATCGACGAATTATTTGAACTATGTTCACAGTGAAATCATTGGAAAAGAGATCTTCTCGCGTAATTTTAGCTCATTATTAGAAGAATTGATGTCGGGATATAACACGGTTAGGTGTATTATACATTAACTTGGTTGTTTTCAATACAAAACCAACTTTGTTTACTCATAAATTCAAGCTATTTTTAGTAACGAACTTTAATCCTTCTCTGAAAGCAACTACAGAGATTTCAGCGGATATTCCTGTGAGGATTTCGCTTATAGCTTTCTCGACGTATTCGATTCTCGGAATGCCTGATAAACCCACAAATACTCCGAGAATCACCATATTTAATGCTCGTGGATTACCTAGTTTCAAAGCTATTTTCCTGGCGGGGATCACTAATAGATTCGGGTTTATTGATAGCATTTCGGAAATTACTTCGTTCCTCGTGATATTGGGGGATGCCATACTCATTTCATAGGATGGTCTATATTCATCTGCTACAATGATTTTACCACTAGGTTTAACGTAGTGTAGATTTCGCAGTGTTTCATTTAATTCTAATCCCAAGAGGTAGTCTGCTTCGCCTGGTTCAAAAATAGGCGAATAAATTTCTTCACCTATTCTAATGTAGCCAACAACGCTCCCGTATCGTTGGGCCATTCCGAGTGATTCACTCGTTCTAACGCTTAGCCCTTGCAAAACAGCACTTGTAGCTAGTACTCTGGCTAAAGTTAAACCACCTTGTCCCCCAACAGAAGCTATAAGTATGTTCAGAGGTTTCAACCGGACACCTCAAGTAGTCTAATAGCTTCGTATGCACAGAACTTTGAACATAAGCCGCATCCATTGCAGTCTTCCGTAATAATTTTTGCTTTTCCTCCTTCAATGTATAAGGCGGGGCAACCTGTTGAAATCAAACATGATTTACAACCTTTACACCGCTCATCTACAACAGTATAAGTTTTTAGAGGTTTACCAAGTCTTTTCTCGAGTAGAGCACATGCATGCCTAGCTATTACTACTTTGACGCCTGGTTTGAGAAGCAGTTCCTCCATGATCCTAGTGGTTTCATCCAGATTATATGGATCTACGATAACGAGCTCATCAGGACCTATAGCTCTTACTATATCCTCTATTAGAACGGGCTTCAATATTCTGCCGGTCTCGCTTTTATCCCATGCAGGGGTAGATTGATGACCCGTCATCGCTACAACATTGTTATCCAGTATTAAGATCAATAGATCTACTCGTTTGTTTACAGCTTCAATTAACGACTGTATTCCTGCATGAAAGAATGTTGAATCACCAATAACCGCGACGACTGGTTTATCGTATTCAGCTATCTTCAATCCCATAGCCATGGATACGCTTGCCCCCATGCTATGCTCCGTCCACAGCATGTTAATTGGTTGATAAACCGATAACGCCGAACAGCCAATATCACCTATAATAGGTACTTCACTAAGCTTTAAACCGCTTCTAAAAATAGCTGTTTTCAGCGCTACAAAAGTAAATCTATGAGGGCATCCTGGACAGAGAGGTGGGGGTCGGGGATGAACATGTACGTGTTTCCCTGGTGATTCAACAGGTAACCCCAGAGCTTTTTTCACAATGCGAGTATTTAATTCACCTTCGAGAGGAATATGGTTCGTAGTCTTCCCATATACTTTGATCTTTAGTCCCAGATCAAAGAGCGTGTTTTTGATGTTTTCTTCTAGATATGGATCTAATTCCTCTACGATTAATACTTCATCGCACTCCGGCAATATTTTTGATAAAAATTTAGAGGGAAACGGGTACAGTAGACCCAGCTTAATGATCTTCGCTTTTACTTCGTGTTCTTTGATAACTTCGTAAACATAGTTGAATGCAGCTCCCTCTGTGACTACGCATAGTTTCCCATCGCCGTAAACTTTGTTTAAATAATATTTCCCAACAACTTCTTCGACTTTTTTCAATTGGTTATTCAACCATACATGGCGCTCGAGATTCCAAGCCATGCCAGCCCTGACGAATCTTTGTTGATTTCTCCTGAATAGTGGAAATCTACTTAGTGTTTCTACTTCACCCAGCAGTACTTCGCCGATGGAGTGATTAACTCGCGTGGATGTTCTTAGGAATATGGGTAATTCCAGTTCTTCGCTGATACTAAACGCTAATTTTGTGAATTCCTTTGCTTCCTGGGGACTTGATGGAGAGATCATTGGAAGTTTAGCGAGTTTCGCATACCATCTACTATCCTGCTCTGTCTGTGTTGTATGAGGACCGGGGTCATCAGCAACCAGTATGACTAATCCGCCAGTAGTTCCTGAGTAAGCGGCTGATATAATTGGATCAGAAGCAACGTTCAAGCCTGGAGCTTTCATTGTAACCATTGCACGTAGCCCAGTTAATGATGCACCATATGCTACTTCAAACGCTACTCTTTCATTAATTGCCCACTCAACGTATATGTTAAGGGTTTTACTGAATTTATGAAGAGTCATTATGACTTCACTTGAAGGAGTGCCGGGATAGCCCGTAACTACTTTTACGCCTGCTTCTATAGCACCTCTCGCAATTGCTTCATTTCCCATTAAAGCAAGTTTTGTTCCAGGAGGAGATAGAAGATTCAACGTGTAGCACCGGCAGTGACACTATGCATTTAATCGTTTCCATATTTTGTCTTAAAACTGTAAAAATGCTTCTGTGTTATTAAATATAATGTAGTTGCTGTAGTTACTGCTTGGGTTCACTTGAAGCTTGTTCTTTCCGCTGTGATTCTTCTAGTTTCTTCAATTCTTCTTCAATTTCCTTCTCGATTTCCTCGATGGGTTTAGGAGGAGGCGTTGTAGCTAATGTATACCCGATCCAACCTAGTATTCCGAACACGCCAAAAACCGCGATCACAAGCGTTAGTTTCGCTAAAACTTCCCAGTGATTAGTGAAAAACATTAACCAAGTATATGCTACTATAATAACTGCTGAAACTAGAACCAGCAACCAGCCAATTACTTGATCCCTACTCATGGAACACACCAATCGGTAGAGTAGTTAATCAATTAAACCCATGAGCGATGGGTTTAATATATTTTACTTTCTTATTCATGGCTTATAATGAGTATTAATGGAAACTAATTCCTTGATTCGAGTTATCCAAGCTCTGAGACTACCTCCGCGTTAATAACCTTCGATCTTCCACCAGTTGGTTCAACTACCTGGGTTCCACATACTTTGCATCTCGCGGGATAAGTAGCGTGGCTAAAAATAACGTTCTCCGCTCCACAGTTCTTGCAGACTACTTTGTAAAACCTACTTCTCGGCATTGGAATCAAGATTTTGCGTTTCTTCATTACTTAGTCACCTCGACAAGCTCAGCTTTCTTCAGCCTTATTCCCCTTCTGTGAACTATGAATCCGCATTTATTGCATTTAAGCTTTAAAACAACTTTTTTCGTTGTTTTAGCAAATCTCTTCTGCTCAGGTTTTCTTTTCGAACCATAACCTCGTTTCTTTCTCTCATATCTTCTCTCACCCTCAGCTAAGCTTCTTCTTTTACCATGTCTGTAGATTGTTACAGCGTGATCTGTGTGTGTTCTGCACTTGGGGCAATATGTCACTATTACTTTGGGGTACCTTGCCAAAGCTGTTCCCCTTGGACATGCTTTTATGTATTAATCAATGCTCTTTTAAAGTTAAAGCTTAGACTGTTTTAAACCTAACGCATGCGCGATCATATTAGTTGATATATGCAAAATAACAATTACCGCCAACGCTAGTATGACATATGCTTTATTTGTAAATACCTCTGATACTCCTAGAGCATAGTAATAGAAAGTTGTAGCTAATGCGAAATCCAGTTGATCGAGCAATGGGGCTGGATCACCTGGCTTAATATTAAGTCTTCTTTTTATGAAGGCACCTGCTAGATCACCAAGTAAAGCTGACAAACCCGCACCAATAGATAAAATAGATAGGGATGGATTCATGAATATTATTTCTAAACAGGAGCCGGTGACATATGCTCCGATAACACCCACTACTAGACCCTCAATTGTTTTATTTTTACCAAAAATTGGTTTACCATCAATAAATGATTTTCCAAAATCAACCATGTAGCTACCTTTTACTAGAACAGGGAGGGCGTTGGCTATCATTGCTGGTAAGTAATACATAAGCATCCATTTCGTGAATTCAGCGAGATCAATCATTCCACATCAAACCTATATCCGATATTGTGAACGATAACTTCTCGAATTTTGCAAGAATAGGTGATTTCACGGGCTTAATATATCTTTTGGAGCCTTCGCCAATAAACAGGCTCAGAATTAGATCAAAGTAGAAGTCTAATATTTTAAACCCTGAAGCTTCTAATTCTCCTTTCTCCCCAATTCTTACCTGGGCTGTAGCGAATAATTTGCCATTATTTCTTCTAGCTGTCTCAAATAATAAACCAGAAACAAGAGCTTGCTTCGTCAAGGTATTTTCCTTCATAGGTTCCAGGCGGAAAAGAGCGTTTATGCTGTCAACGAAAACGTATCTTGGATTTAACATGTAAGTGATAAAAGCTGATCTAATAAAAGTCTCCATATCAAATGCCTCAGCGAAAAACGCCTTTCCATATTTACTTGGTGTCTTTGCAACTCTATCATAGTGCAAGGTTTCCTCCGTGGAAATATAAACACATGTAAATTCACTGCATAGATTACCAGCTATGGTTAAAAGCATCGTTGTTTTCCCAGAGGCAGCTGGACCATAGAGTAGTATGGCCGATGAAACATCTATGAGTTCGTCGAGCTGATTGTTCCCTGTATAGTTACCTATAATCAATCACCAAGCAATAAATTATTTTTTGAGAAAATTAATAATTGAAACCAACGGTTGGTGAAGATTGCAAAGGAGACCATTAGTAATCGCGATATATGATCCAAGATGGTTCATGAACGTTATTAAATTACTAAAAAAACGTGGTGTGATATTTCATCATTATTACTCAAGAAATGAGGTACCTGTTGGAAGTGTATTATACACTGATCTAGAGCAAATCGTAAATGAGATATCGGATAGGAGAGACCTATTAGTAATCTATGATCCAGCTAAGTCATGTAGGAAACTTGAAGAAGCTATACTTGCAACAATGTATATTAGTGAATACAGAAGCATAGTTATCGGCGTAGACCCTGGTCAACTCATCAGCTACGTTGTTCTAGGAGATGAAACTCTGGTGTTTTATGGAGAGGGGGGTATTAGAGATTTCGAGAAGGATTTAAATTATATATTGTACTGTATTCCATTCAAAGAGATCAGAATTAAAGTTGGTGCAGGGTGGAGATCAAGCGAAATCATAGAGTTCGTTAAATCTAAATATAAACAAATCCCCCTAGAATTAGTGGATGAAGCAAGTACCTCGCCAAGTAGAAGTAGAATAGATGAAGTAATATATTCCTCTAAGCGGCTTCGCGGATTAAAACCTTTCAGGTACAAAGACATTTATGCAGCTTATAGAATTGCTTTAAGTAAAGGCATAGAGGTATTGTAGTCAATGCCTGGTTTAAAGCTCTCTAGAAACGAAGGAGTAAAGTTATTTGGACCCATGTCTGTTACCGTAGGAAGAGGATGCGTAGATGTACATGGTAAAATAACGTGCGCAGGGGAAAGATTCATCATACATAGAACAAGGAACTACGTTGTTATAGCCGTTGAGGATAGTGAGCTAGACGTCTCGATGATTGATGAATCTCAAATACAAGCACTCGAGGACACGGATCCATACAGGGAGAAACGAGTTGTTATAAACGACATTCTCAAAAATAACTACAGGAAAGTAGTTGTCGTAGGATGCGTAGATTGTGGAAAAACATCATTTGTGACGATGACTTACAATGTTTTGCTATCGAGCGGTCGTAGACCAGTAGTTATAGATGGAGATGTTGGTCAAGCCGATATAGGTCCACCAGGATTCGTTTCAATGGGTTTCTCCGAGGCCCCCGTGTACTGGATCAACGAACTGAAACCGGCGATGATGAGGTTCATAGGTGATATTAAACCACATGGTTACAGTAGTTTAATTATTCATGAAATCAAAAAACTAGCGGAAGCTTCATCCGCGAAAGGATTTGATAGCATAATAGTAGATACAGATGGCTGGGTTAAAGATGAACCTGGAATAAATCATAAATTCTCATTAATAGAAGAACTAAAACCCGACGCAATAGTGGTACTAGGTGAAGATCTCAAAGATATATTCAAGCACTTTTCTAAACTTGGCATAAGGATCTACGAGCTGAATGTACCCAAACACAGGAAAACGCGTAGTCGCGAGGAACGTAGGATGCTTAGAAGTTATAAATACCGAGAGTTCCTTGAAAACGCTGGATTAGTGAGATTAAAAATGGATGGTGTTTTAATTCAGGGATGTGGGTTATTCCATGGCGTTGAAATAGATGCATCCAGCATAGGAAAACTAATTGAAGGGAAAGTAATTTATGCAACAAAGCTTCCCGGTCAATTAAATATTTACGGTTCCATAAAAACATATCATGGTGATGAGTTGAAAAACATGGGTTTTGAAAAAGTAAAGATCTACCCTACTGGGTTTGAAAAAGGTTTATACTGTGCTGTTGGATTGCTTGGAGGATCAGAGTACCCGTGTTTAATCGAGAAATTCGATTTTGAATCACGTGAAGTTGCTTTAAGAACGAAATACAATAGCAAAATAGAGGTTCTTAAATTATCAAAAATAAAGTTAACACAGGATTTCACCGAGGAGTACATAGAGGTGTAATATTATTGAATTTAAATGATCTATTGGAGTACGCTGCCCAGCTAAACAAAACCATTATTAAAGCAGGATCTATCGGCTCCGAGTACGAAATCACGAGGCTTAGCTATAGAAACAGAGATTCTCTAGTTCTCGCGGAAATAAAAGGATACGAGGACTTCGTTATTTACACGAATATTCTTACAAGAAGAAATGATATCGTTAAATTATTAAAGGCGAGTAATCTCGAAGAAGCATATGGTATTATTGAAAAATCTAGTCAAACGCGTCGTCAGCTTGAAACAGTTAATTTCAGTGATTATTTCGTTGAAGTCGAAGCGGATCTATCCAGGATACCCTTCATTAAATATTACAGGGAGGATGGAGGCAGTTATTTAACTAGCTCCATTTATATTGCATGCTATGAAAATATATGTAACGCTAGTTACCATAGGACAATGTATTTATCTAGAAATAAAGCAACACTTAGAGTTGTTCCACGCCACTTGAACTACATCATGTCAAAGTATTTTGAAAAAAACATGAATGCCCCGGTCGCACTAGTTCTCGGATTAGACCCTCACCATGAAATTGCAGCTGCGATGTCTCCCCCGCTAGGAGTCTTCGAAGTAGAAATAGGTGCATCGCTCGGTGGTGAAAATAAAGTCGTGAAAACCCCCATTCACCGTATACCTGTACCAGCTAATGCAGGAGTAATTATAGAAGGATTTATCTCAAGAGATGAAAAAGCACGTGAAGGACCTTTTACAGATATATTGATGTTGCTTGATAAAGAAAGAGATCAACCCGTATTTGTAGCCGAACACGTGTACATATCACGTAAAAGACCACCTGTAGTACATGCCATTGTACCTGGATTATGGGAGCATCAGTTACTAATGGGTTTCCCAAGGGAAGCGCATATATACACAGAAGTTAAAAGAGTAGCGCCATGTGTTAAAGGAGTTAGGTTAACAGAAGGTGGCGCAATGTGGCTCCACTGCATTATATCCGTGGGCAGGGAGTGCTCGGAGGGGGATGCTAAGCTAGCTGCAATAGCCGCTATATCAGCTCATCCAAGTGTTAAACATGTTCTAGTCGTAGATGATGACATTGACTTAGAGAACAGCTATTCCATAGAATGGGCTATTGCAACTAGGCTCAAGGGTGGAGAAGACATTGTTGTATTAAAGAACATACGGGGAAGCACTTTAGAACCTAGGAGCAGGGATGGCGTGGGCGACAAGGTTATTATAATAGCAATAGCGCCTAGAAGCGATCAAAGCTACAAGTACAAGCGCGTAGAGGTCCCGTAATGAAATGTATCTCACCAAGGAGCAGGAGAAGATGTTAAATGGCGAGTATGGTTGGGCTGTTGCTAAAGCAATGGAAATTCTAGTTAAAGTGGGTGAGGCAGTAAATGCACCTAGATTAATAGAAGTTAAGCACGCGCATGTATCCGGGGTTTCTTATACAAACATCGGCAAATACGGATTAGATTTCATAATGGATTTCTACAGGAAAGGAGGTAGAGCGAGAATATACACGACGATAAATCCAGGGTGTGTTGATTACTCGGGTTTTTCAAGCATTATAAGTAACAAGTACTTGAATGAACAATTACTAATAGACCGTGCTTTAATTGGAATGGGGTTTAAACCAGTATTCACGTGTATACCATACTATTATAGACCCCCTATGCCCGGGGAACACCTAGCATGGGGGGAAAGTAGTGCTGTAATCTACGCAAATTCTATTAGTGGAGCATTCACCAATAGAGAAGGGGGGCCAATATCTCTGGCAGCCTCTATTACTGGTTACACCTACATGGCTGGATTCCACCTGTTGAAAAATAGAATTGCACAAGTAGAGCTATATGTTTCAGAGGAGGTATTAAGTAGCCCGATAGGTGCTCTTGGACTATGGATCGGAGATCACGTGAAGAAAATACCTTTGATAAAAAACATAAATCGTGAATCCCTAAGCAGGTTGAAGATACTTCTTTCATCCATGGCGGCGAGCGGTAGTCACGCATTCGCTGTTCTCGAGCACATTACACCTAGGAATACATATAGCCTTGAGATCGAAGATAAAGTACACATTGAGAAGAATATGATTGAAAAATACATTGGTGATGAAATATCCCCCGGTGAGAAAATACTTGGTTACATTGGATGCCCCCATTTACATCCATTTGAACTTCTGGAATTAGTTCGTTTAATTAGGAAACGCGGGTCCGTTAGGAGAGGAAAGCTGCTTCTAACTATTCCACCAGAATTTCTCTCGAAGTACAATTACTTAGTATATGAGCTGAGGGCGCGCGGAGTAGATGTAGCGACGGGAACGTGCCCTGTTGTATCAACCTTCCGTGAAAAATACGACGTAGTAGTTACTAATAGTGGTAAAGCAGCGTTCTATATTCGTAGAATACATAACGTTAAAACGAGAATCGCGGAAATTAAAGAGGTTGTAAATTATGTCACCTAAGGCCAGGATTAAAGTTAAACCAATTGTACCTGGTTATTGCAAGGGAGAAGTACTTTTATTAAATAGATTCATTAGCTTCTTCGGCGAGGTGGATCCTGAAACAAGCTGCTTAAGGGAGAACATGGAGATATGTGTAGCAAGTAAAGTGCTTGTTTTTAAAGGAAGTAGAGGTAGTACCGTTGGACCATACATAATATATGCCTTGAAGAAAAACAACAAGCACCCGGTTTGCATGATAGTAGAGGAAGCTGAACCATTACTGATTGCTGGATGTGTTCTCGGGGAAATACCTTTATATGTAGTTGAGTCCATTAATGCATTGGAATCTGGGAAAATAATAGAAGTCAAGGTTGAAGGCAATGAATACTACATCTACGCCCCCGACTAGAGGATTATTCATTGTGCTTGAGGGTATAGATGGCTCAGGTAAAACAACTATGGCTAAGAAACTAATTGAGAACCTGAGTGCTATGGGTTATAGAGCTTCATATACATATGAACCTACAGACTCCGACATAGTTACAGTAGTGAAGACTAGATATAAAGCCTATAGAGATCCGTATATTGATGCATTAACGTTTGCTCTGGATAGATTAATACATGTTAAATCAAAAATTAAGCCATTACTGGATAACGGCTATGTTGTAATATCAGATCGATATTTCTATAGTAGCGTTGCTTATCAAACCGCGTGCGGAGCGCCCATGGAGTGGGTGATCGAAGTGAACAAGTGGGCTCTTCGACCAGATCTTGCTATATACCTGGATATTGATCCAGATCTAGCGTTGAAACGTAAAGGAACATCCTCATCTAGGTTCCCGGAGTTCGAGAACATTGAGCTTATGAGAAGAGTTAGAACCATATACTTAGAGTTAGTTAAACGTGGATTATTAGTAATGATCGATGCTTCTCGAAGTATTGATGCAGTATACCATGATATCGAAAAACTCGTTCTAAGTAAATTAACATCTAAGACTACTACTTCTTCCTCATCATAGATTTTAATCTCTGGATTCTCTCAACAACTTCTAGCCATTTAATCAAATCTGTTGGATCAGCGTCTGGAATATTACTAAGGGATTCGATTGTTCTTAATGCTAGTGCTTCTAGTCGGTCTAGTACGTGGGACATGTAAGTCATTGAATAAACTTCTCTGGCTTCCTCGTCTGTTTTCACAACGTGTATTTTCCCGTGAACGGGGCAAACTATTTCACCGCTTTTAAGTTTAAATAATGGTAAGTTGCAGCCTTCAACGGGGCAAATTTCAGCTAACATTACTGCGCCGGATTTCAGTAGCTCAGCCATGATCTTAATGGGGTCTCTCGCGGGCTCCATTTACCGCCACCGCTTTAAAAGCATATAAGTTAAATATGTGCTGTTTCTAACAAGAAAACAGTAATCCCCGTTTATAAACAGTAACGGGGTGACCTGAAATGAGTAGAGTCATTGATAATGAAGCTAAGATTAAAAACGCTATATATATGCTCGTGACTATTATTAATGATACAGCTGTTCCAAGAAATATCAGGAGGGCTGCTACAGAGGCTTTAAATTACCTTAGAGACGAAAGATATTCTCCGGGTGTAAGAGCCGCTAATGCTATAAGCGCGTTGGATCAGGTTAGCCAGGATCCCAACATGCCTTTAAGCGCTAGAACAAGAATATGGCAAATTATCGCACTTCTCGAAACAATCAAAGACTAGGATTATGTTTTTCAATTTTATACACATTCATAAGCCTTGGGTATTAGTAGAGAGGGTTTCTCATGGTAAACGTGAGAGTTAGAGGTATTTACGCAACCGCTATATCTAAAATTCTAATTAATGAAGGATTTAAAATAATTGAAGCCAGCGATAAAATACGTGAAAGACTTAATGTAGGATTCAATACTGCTCCTTGCGATGTAACAATTAAGAATACCGAGAACCCCGATGAAATCCTAGTGATTGGATCTCCCGACGAAGCTAGGGTGATTTTCAATGTTCTCGTCGAGAAGCTGAAATACGTGTTTAAATGGGAGTCTAAAATCGAACTAAACTCAGTATACTTAGCTCTGATAGCAGAGAAGCGTGGGGATTGCTGCATAGCGGATCTAGGGGAAGCGAAAGGCGTACTCTATCCTTGTAAAGAAGATGTAGGTGGCAAAGTAATAGTTGGAGTAAAACACTCTCCTATTAAACCAGGAGATAAATTGATTTTAACGAGGAACTTCAGAGTTGTTGGTAAATACGTGCACATTATTCACGGAGAGCAAAAGATCTCTTTTTCAGAGCATATACACGGTGAGGATGCCAAAGCAAAGTTATCTGCAATAGCTATTTCGAAGTTAATGGGATCAGGGCTAGGTGTTCATTTCAGAAGTAGTGCAAAATACGCAGATAAGGAAAGTTTGATTTCCGAAATAGAACAGTTAACGGAGGAGTATAAGAGAATTCTTCAACTAGCTCGAGATGCAAGTAAACCAGTAAAATTACGCAGCGGCGAGTTTATAGCTATAGTTAGCTTGAGTAGTCTCGCAAAACAAATCCTAGATGAACATCGCAGAGCAGTTGCATTTACCTTGAGTAGACATCACAGCTTAAAGTCCATGGGTTTAAGTAATTTAGTTGACTTCGCTGAATCAGTGTTATCAGGAGTAAATGCAACTATAGGTGAAAACCTGGAGAAAGGTGTATTGAATTACCTCGCGGAGAGATTAAGGGAAATAGGTAAAGTAGAAATATTGCACGTTAAACCAACCGGGGAGATCCTGAGGCTTCAGCCCGGGAGAGTTCTTGATGTAAAAGTACACGATAATAAATTAATAGCGGTTTTGGAGCGAGTTATCAAGTCGCCGGGGATATATGATGGATTAGGTATTGAAAAGAAACCGGGGGATTTAGACTACGTGGTAGTAGATACAAGTAAACCTATTCTCCAACACAACTACTTCAGAGACGGAAACTGGCTTGGAACATATATAAACATAAACACGCCGCCGGAAATCTCGGAGAGCAGTATAAAATACCATGATTTACTCATAGATATAGTAATATTCCCAACCAAGGAAGTAAAAGTCATCGATACCGAGGAAATAAAGAAGCTTCACGAGGATGGTATAATTACAGATGAATTATTTGAATACGCTCAACAAACTGTTCAACAAATATTATTGAATCCCGATAACTACATTTTTAACCCTTTAAAAAATCATAGAAATTAATAGTGCGGGGGTGCCCGAGCTTGGTCAAAGGGGTCGGGCTTAGGACCCGATGGCGTAGGCCTGCGTGGGTTCGAATCCCACCCCCCGCACTCTTGCTTTGAGAGGAAGTTAACTACTTCCTCTGCTAGTGCTTTGGCAATCCGCTTGAAGTCTCGTTTACTCAGCTTGTAGTTAACCTGGTTCTCCAGCTTGTATATCTGGTATATCCTCACCAGCTCCTCGAGTGGACCAATATACCTTGTGAACACTCCCTGAGGAGTCCTGTACTGCTCGTAGACGTACAGCCTCCCCTTAACCTTATTTCACTACAAGGGTCATGCTTATCGACGCATCTCTCACCCGGTATTTACATAGGGGAACCAGAAAACCGTTATCCCCTATTATCCCTTGGGTGAGAAGGTGAAGATAGCAACTCCAATATCAGCACTAGCAGTACTACTGTTAACTCTGGCAGTAATGTCACTACAGACATCAGCGGCGATCATGGTGTTAATTGAGAAAGATCTGCACCACACTAACGATCGAGCCCCCACAAGACTATGGAGTACCCGCTGTGCATAGTACTAGTTCTGACCTTCGTGCCTGGGAACAGAACATCCTCATTAGTCATCAACATTCCTGTGTCTATCAATATCGGGAACAAAACAGTAACATGGATAGTGAAGATACCGGTGGAGGTCAACGGAGAAGTGAAGTCTATCTATATCAAGCAAAAGTCCGGCATGGAAAAATCTGAGATATGGGCAACGCCTGCACCAACCCCGACTACTACACCCGTTGCTCAGCCAGCACCGGTGCCTGCAATGTAACCTGTGCCTCTACCAATGCAGCAATCACCACTATATCAGAGAGAGGTTGTAACGGTGACCAGGGTTGTAACCGAGACCCAGGTGGTTCACCAGTCTGTAGGCGCCTCCATTGAAACGCTGTTGGTTGCGGTAGTGGCGATCCTCGCGGTAACAGTAACGGCGTGGCTGGCAACCAAGAGAAAGCCCGCACCTCCATCACCGTCTGCATCACTATCTCCACCAGCGTCTCCGCTGACACCTCCACCCAATGCGGAGATCCAAGTGGACGCAGGAGAAGTGCTCAGGCCCAGTTAGTCAACCCCATTTGTTTTTCCACTACCTTCCCTCCTCCTTAGATCTTTTAAGGATGTTAGACCCAAGCTATGAGCATTGACATGTCTGATTTAACAAAGATATATAAGGGATTTTTTATATATCATAAATACGAGTGAAACAAACATGTCCCAAGTCCAAACTCAAGAATTAAAGATAGAGGTCCCCAGGGAAAAAGTACCAGAGCTCTACAGGTTCACGGACGTGTACATATACCCATCGAAGTTCGTAACACACACAGAGTATCAGAAAATATTGTGGATGTGTGGTTACGATATCGTGAGTTTCTTGTTCTACGGCATGTGCTGGGAACTCGACGTCATCAGGTGGTTCTACTCTGAAGAAGATGGAAAAGATGACTACCCCTTCGATCCCGTGAAGGCATACGACGAGATCATAGACGTTCTGTACGAGAACGAGAAGTTCTGTTCCTCTATGTTCAACCCATCTACTGAGAGGGGTTGAGAAATGGAACTACGAGAGTTCAAAGCACTCAGCTTATCTAAGCTAATGACTATTGCGAAGAAGCTTAAAGAAAAGTACCCTGATCGAGTCGAGAGAATAGACCGCATAGTTGATATGCTAGCAACAAAGCTACAGCAGTTGAGAACATTCACACTGACAGACTACCTGTTCACAGTATATCAAGTGTCCAAGGAGTTCGCGGAGTTCGCTGAGCTAGTGCCAGACGAGGAAACGGTCAGAGAACTCCTCAAGGGGGATGACGATAGTAAAGTTCAAGCGATGCTTCGAAGAAATCGAAAATCGAAATCAGACTAAGCTCAGGCCTGGTTAATCGACTCCCAGTTGTTTTTCACGCATCTTTCCTTCTTTTTTGCATCATGAAGTGATCCAATCCGGTTTAGGTGTGTCTGGGTTTGCCTAGTTGTATCCTAAACCCCCGTCTCGTGAATTTAGTTAACTCCACGTGTGAACAGTTGGCTGGGGTTTAACGAGGTGCTGGGTTGAGGACCCGATGGCGTAGGCCTGCGTGGGTTCGAATCCCCCGCACTCCTCGTTTCACACATATTGCTCTAGCATATATACACGGTGTTCAATAGGGTTTTTATCTGTGCTTTATTAACTGGAAACAGGAAGGCGCTATTTCATTCATTAGGGTTATCAGTGTGCTTTTCTTCGTTTATTCACTCTTGGATGTATGAACGCTCCTTAGTCTCTCGTAGCTGTGAAAAAGTATTTTGAGGCATTACTAATTTCAATAGATTACCTATGAAGTCGGTAACCTGAAGTATAGGTATTGAAGACTCGTAAACACGTCAAACTATACGGGGTATATTAATTATTAGTAGTGAATAGTGGTTTGAATAAATGCTAAATCTCTACAGGTATCGAGCGCGAAGAACTAATAGTAGAGTAACTTGCATGGATTCCCATGTTATTCGCTCGAATTAAGCATTGTTACGGCTTCTCATCGGAGTGTTATTTATTTAATTGGAATGTAGTAAAGTAAAAATGTGAATCCTGTGTAAACTTTCTTTGTTAAGAGAATTAGTGGAGATCAGCAACCCAGCATATATTGCCTCTAGGTAAAAACACCAATCGGAAAGATCACGTTGAATTTAATTACATATTATTCAACACTATTTAATTCTGATTTATTTTTTCTTCTTCATTAATTTATGTATGGTGGTTTTATTTGAGATTATACGAGTACGAAGCCAAGGAAATCGCATCCAGGTATGGTATTCCCGTTCCAAGAGGTAAAATCGCTAGATCACCCGATGAAGCCTTTGCTATAGCTAGCGAGCTTGGATCCTCCGTGGTTAAAGCACAAGTATTGGTTGGTGGAAGGGGCTTAGCTGGAGGTGTTAAAATTGCTTCAACCCCCGGGGAAGCTCGCGAAATTGCATCGAAGCTAATTGGCTCTAATATACGTGGAGTTAAAGTAGACTTTGTTTTAATTGAGGAAAAAATATGTGTTTCAAAGGAGCTCTACCTTTCACTTACAGTTGATAGAGCTACGCGTAAACCAGTGTTCTTGGCGTCGGAGATGGGTGGTGTTGAAATAGAAGAATTAGCTAGGAAGTACCCGAGTAGAATTCAGAGAATATATGTTGATCCGGAGGTCGGGTACTCGGAGTATATGAGTAGAGTGGTTTTATCAGCTTTGAAGCTGCCTTGGGGCATTATAGGCGAGCTGTCTTCGATAATGAGAGCGATGTATAAGATCATGGTTGACTACGATGCTGAATTAGTTGAGTTCAATCCCCTAGCTTATACTTGTGAAGGTAAATTGATCGCGCTGGACGCTAAGCTAATTATCGATGATAATAGTCTTCATAGGCATCCAGATCTCCAGGAGCGATATGGAAGAGAGTTATCAGGCTTCGAGAGAAAAGCAAGGGAACTGGGATTTAGTTATGTTGAATTAGACGGAGACATAGGCGTTATTAGTAATGGCGCAGGATTAACCATGGCTACAATGGACTCCATATTTTTCTACGGCGGTAGCCCAGCGAATTTCCTGGATATAGGTGGAGGGGCTTCGCGGGATAAGGTAAAAGAAGCAGTTAAACTAATGCTTAGTCATCCTAGACCCAGAGTGCTCTTAGTGAATATATTTGGAGGTATAACGAGGTGCGATGAAGTAGCGTTAGGCATAGTTGAGGCATTAAAAGAAGCAAGTAGTAGAAAGCCAATCGTGGTTAGAATGCTTGGAACAAACGAGGAGGAAGGTAGAAAAATACTCATGGAGCACGGTATAGATGTTTACATTGAAATGGATAAGGCTGTTCAAGCAGCTGTAGATTTATCTAGGAGGGGGTAAGCATGGGGATACTTGTCAACTCTAATACCAAGGTAATTGTTCAAGGAATAACTGGAAGAGAAGGAAGTTTTCACGCAAAGCTAATGCTAGATTATGGAACAAAAGTAATTGCAGGTACGTCGCCGGGTAAGGGAGGAAGCTACGTTCACGGTGTTCCAGTATACAACACGATACGCGAGGCAATAGAGGAACAAGGCCAAGCAGATGCTTCAATAGTATTTGTTCCAGCTAAGTTCGCCCCTGATGCTGTATACGAAGCAATTGACGGCAACATTAAACTACTAGTTGTTATAACCGAGGGGATACCATTACATGAAGAAGTTAAATTCGTTAATTACGCTAGAAAACACGGGGTGGTAATAATAGGTCCTAACACCCCAGGCATTATGACTGTTGGAGAATGCAAGCTAGGAATAATGCCTGCTCATGTTTTCAAAAAAGGAAACGTGGGGATCGTGTCGAGAAGCGGCACATTAACATATGAGGTAGCAAGGGAGCTTTCCAAAAAAGGATACGGCGTCTCCACCGTTATAGGTCTCGGGGGAGATCCCGTGACGGGGTTGGACTTCATAGATGTAGCCGAGTTGTTTTTCAAGGACAAGGAGACCAGCGCTATTGTACTCATTGGTGAAATCGGTGGAGATGCTGAGGAAAGATTTGCAAAATACTACTATGAAATATCATCCAAGAAACCCGTGGTAGCGTATGTAGCTGGTAGAACAGCTCCACCAGGTAAAAGAATGGGTCACGCTGGCGCAATTATTTCTATGGGTGTTGGAGACTATGATTCCAAAAGGAAATCCCTCGTAGATGCGGGTATTCCAGTGGCTGAAACTCCCTCACAGATCCCAAAGCTATTAGACAGTTTGCTTAGATAAGTTTTGAATTCCAACTGATAAAGTTTTTTACTTGAAATTAACTATATAACTACACAACATTAATGAAGCCGATGAGGTGCTCGAACATGAGTAACTTAGATAAAATAGGACCAGGTGAGAAAGCACCTGAAGAAGTCCATGTTTTGATTGAAATACCTATTGGTAGCGGAGTTAAATACGAGCTAGATAAAGAAACCGGCGTTCTATTCGTGGATAGAATACTGTATACTTCAATGGTTTACCCATTCAACTACGGGTTTATTCCAGGTACTCTGGAAGAAGATGGAGACCCGGTCGATGTTCTCGTAGTATCATATGACCCGCTCATCCCCGGATCAGTAATTAAAGCTAAACCCATAGGAGTCCTGGAAACACAGGATGAGAAAGGGTTTGACGCCAAAATAGTTGCTGTTCCAGCTGATAAAATAGATCCAAGGTTCCAAAACATCAAAGACATCGCGGATTTACCGGAGGCAATTAAGCAGAGAATAGAGCATTTCTTCGCTCACTACAAGGAGCTCGAGAAAGGTAAATGGGTTAAAGTCATAGGGTGGAAAAACAAGAGTGTAGCGTTGGAAAAAATAAAGAAAGCTATAGAGAGATACAGAGAATCAACTAAGTAAAAGTGGTTTTTTGAATTATTCTACAACAAGAGAAAAAATCATAGATATTTTGAGAAAAACAGATAGACCTTTATCAGTTGATGAACTAGCGTTAATTCTAGATGTAAAGCTAACAGCAAAGGAAATATATGAGCATCTCCACCACATAGCTAAAACTATTAGAGCAAGAAGTAGAGAATGCGAAGTACTCGCAATGGAGCCTCCTCATTGCCGAAAGTGCGGATACGTCTTTAAAGATCTTGATAAACCCAGAAAACCTAGTAGGTGCCCACGTTGTAGAAGTGAATTGATTTCCCCTCCAAGATTCATTATCCTGAGGAAAAACTAAGCCGGGTCTATGAGCGTTTCCATGGTTTTCTTGAATTCATCGGGGTTTTCAAATAATAAATTCACTAATTCATCTACTCGAATTCTCGTCCTCGAAGCTGCTGCAATTGGTTTTACAAGTAGCTCACGTATAATGAATCGTGCTACATCCATGTTCGAATACATCTCGACTAATACGTTAACTATTAGTTGTGGATTACTAATCAATGCTTCAAGCACGGAGAAATTATACCTGGTTCTACAGTATAGTTCAAGAGTCGTGTATAAACCTGGAAGTACATTGTTTGCTTTTGCAACAACATTGTTAATCAAGTCCTCTCTCACCTTACCACCTTTTCGTGAATGTAATTTAATGATTCCTTATTCACAATGGTATTTCCATACGTTGATATGATGTATGCGCGTATTAGTTTCTCTAAGTACTCATCTCCATATATCACACGTAAACACGTTGGTATATTCTTATGCTGTAAGTAGATACAGCCCCCATAGCATATTGGAGCATACTTACAGTTCCTAGTACAATCTGGATCACTAGTAATCGGTTTATACCTACCTGGATCCATAGCAATTATTCTATCGCTGATTATTTTTCCAATTGGTTGAGTATACATGTAGGCTGGGCACATGTATATATTCAGGTTTTCATCCACCGCATAGCCTGTTACATATTTACACATACATGGACCTTTTATGAACATCTTTCCTACTTTAAATCCCCTCTCTACCGCGTATTCCACCGTATCCACGATTCTTCTTGATACCCTAGTATAATACTCGAGGAAGCTCTTCGATGTTTTTAGTGGATTATATATATCGGCTTGATCTGGGTGTACCGGTGAAAAATCAATTGTTCCAAGCCTTCTCCCAACGTCTACTTCCAGGAGGTAATCTACGAGTTCCTTGATGTAATCCACATTATGTTCATCAACGTTTACTCTCACACCAACATATTTATCGTATTCACCCACTAGTTTAATGAGATTACTTGTAATAACCTCGAATGATCCTCCGTTGTTTTTGAATGGTCTTCTCTCATCATGTATTACGCGTGGTCCGTCAATTGTTACCTGTATAGCATCAACCCTATTCACTATTTCTTCAACTTCCCTGTTGAGAATTGTCCCATTTGTAATCAACATTATTTCTTTTTGAACTCCATGTTTCCTCGATAATTCATCTATATCATCTATTACACGCCTAGCCATACGTGGATTAAGCAATGGCTCCCCACCATAGAGCGCTATTGCTATCAACTCGTAGCCTTCTCTAACCCGCCTCTCGAGGAATCCACGAATTATTCTCCATTTATCTTCGGTTAAATCAGCACCATCAATTGTCTTCCTAAGTGACTGATAGCAATATCTACAAGCTAAATTACATTTGCTCGTGAGACCTAGGAACATTATTATTGCCTTGTTATTAAACCGGAATTCACGTGAAACCTTGTAGTAAACTTCCTTTTCATCAACATCATCATCGAGGATAATATTCGCGGATTTCAATTGATTATAAATCTCACGATCAGAAACAAGCAAATCTAAATTACCATTTCTAATCGCCGCCCCTACCTCCTTATCAACTAATACAAGTGAACCATAAAGCGAATTAAAGACTACATCATACTTGTGGTTAAAAGGAAAAACAAGATTAAAATTAGATAATTTAACCAAAAAACATTCACCAGCAATTCTATGGCTTCTTTATTACCAATGCACATACTGTGCGGCAAAAAGTAACGCAGAAATTAGGCTCCTTGATGTTAGTAACACCCCTCTCTAGAACTATTACTCTGGGGTTTTTCAACTACTTCACCTCAATATATTATCATGTAGAAACACCTTTTTAAGGTTTTCGCTTTTTTCCTAATTTGCTAATATACTAGTAACTTATTTGTTTATTTAAAATTACCTATTTAACCACGCGATTATATTAATAAATATAGGGTAGTCGTATGGTGATTAACGTGAATAACGACCCCGTTGAAGCCTATGGTAAAAGAGTTTATGTTGGTTCATATGGAGCTGTTAGCAAGGAGATCACCTTATTGGAGAACCTTACAAGAAGAGCTATTATTTATCTTCTTGCTACACGTGGACCATTAACCATCAAGGAGTTATCTGAATTACTCCACTTAGCTCCATCCACTGTTCACGAGCACGTTAAAAAACTCAAGGAAGCAGGGTTTATCGAGGAAGCATCTGACTACCCAAAGAGATTCAAGGTGGAGATTTACTATAGACTAACAATTCCGTATATTCTAGCCAGCGAGTTAAATCCCATCGAGAAAAATGTAAACTCCTATGTCGAGCAACTAAAGAACTTCATTACCAAGATATCCGGCGAGATCGAGGGAGAATTGGCGAAAATTAAACCTAAGTGTCTTGAATACTTACCTGTTGATTTAAGAGACAGGTTTCTACATACTTTATCTCTTACATTAATTATTCAAGCATGGATTAAAACCATCTCTGAGCTCATTGAAAGTCCTTTCGTGTATGCGTTAGTTAATGATTTGAATGAAAATAAGTAGTTAATGTTCTTAATTAAGCAATACTCCTATTAAGTCCTTCGGATTCTCTCTCTTTATGTTTCCTACTATTAATCCGTGGGCTACAATGGGTAATGCTATTGTAGCATCTACATGAACTGTTCTCTTCTTAGCGAAAGGAGCTACTTTACCCCAGCTGACTGCTTCTTCGAGCGTTGCTCCGCTTAACCCACCCCATTGAGGCATATCTGTTGTGAATTGCACTATGTACTCGAATCCCTTGTAGTAGTCGTGGATGTTTTCTTCATATTCAGCTATTAGTGTCTGTGCAACAGTCATCAAGTTAACGTAGTCCTTTGGCACTCCTCCCCCGATGTATATAGCTGAGAGTTTTTTGCTTCGTTTACCTATCTCCACTAGTTGATGGAAGTCCTTAACCATGTCTATTGTTATTTTTTTACCCATTCTATACGCTAGTAGAAGAGCCATACCGTAGGCGCTGTCCACTAGGGCGGGGGAGAAAACAGGTACTTTTGCTCTATACGCTGCTGAAACAATACTGTCTATTTTCCTCTCGTCTAGGTATTTTCCAAACTCGTATAGGAATTCGGGTGTGGAGTAGATTTTATCACTTGAAAGGGTTTCAACGAATTCTCTTATCAATAACTCCATTTCTCTATAGTGTAGCTCGTTGGCTACGGTATCGTAGAATCTGTCGTACTTGTGCTTTAATAACATTTCATCATCTATACATGGATTTACCTTGTAGTACTTGAAACCCATTGCTTCATATATATCCTCGCTTATTATTGCTCCCGTTGATACTACGACATCAACGTATCTCTCCTCTATGAGCCATTTTATTATTTTCCACATTCCAGCAGTACTCATGGAGCCAGCTAAACCAAGGAATATCGTGTTATCCGGGTCTCTAAACATCTCGATTAAAACCCTGTATGCCTCACCTAGTGCTCTTCCCTGAAATGATACATTGCTCATTTCTAAAAGCAGTTCATGAATACTTCTTTCCTTAACCTCTAGCGATTTAACCTCTCCATACGCGAACTCGGGCATTTCTTTCAAATTAAACACCAATGAGTGCATATACTAAGGGATTTATAAAAACTCATCTAATCTAAGAGTAGAGTAACATGTAGTGCCGCCGCCGGGATTTGAACCCGGGGCAACCGGATCTCTCCTGGGTCGACTTCGAATATGCCTCCTCCACCCGTATGAGTCCGGCGCTCTGCCGGGCTGAGCTACGGCGGCACCAATTAATATTAAAATCTCTGGGCCTTAAAAAACTAGTATTCTTGAATTTATTATTTTACCTATTGTATTGTATATTTATCGTTGAAAACAGCGTTAAAGGTGTAGGGTAGTGAACGAGGAGAAAAAAGTTATCGTGGTGAGTCTTGGTTTAACTAACTTATTCCAAGTTGCATCAGCACTGCTACTGATATTTTTAGCTGCGTGGATCATAGCTTACGATCACAACATAACTTACCTGTGGGTGCTACCGCTCGACCGCGCCAGAGAGCTCTTTACCTATTTTAAACCGGATATCTTGGTTAATATTTACAATGTCGTCGATAACTATAGAAGTATTGTTGGCTTAACGGGCATTACCGGTAGAATTATCGTTGCTAGTAGTGGAGATTACTCAATCATAGTGGCTAGAGGATTAAACACGTATGTTTCAACAATAGCTGTACTCACACCGATACTATATGTGTTTACATTAAAGAAGACCAGGAAACTTATTGACTTGAAGAAAACACCTGGGTTAATTATGTCTGTGGTGTTACTGATACTATTTATCCTGCCGTTGATATCACTATTCATCTACATTAATACAGGGTTTACAAATGGTTACTCATTCGCAGAAGAGCCCGTTAGAACACTGTATTTCCGAGATTTAAACTACGCAGTAGTTAATGTAACGGGGTCCACGCAGTACGTTTACATCATTAACGATGAAGTAGGAAACGCGTTAACTCTCGTAGCATTTAAAGTGAGTTTGCATGACCAAGTGTTACCAATCGTAGCATTAGACGTTATAACCCCTAGTGGTAAATACAGCGAGTTAACGTACGCGAAGTCTCTGTACTTGGTTAACAGCTCGCTTAATATAACAGTAATCTCTCCTGCACCATTGGTTAACACTACTTTAACTTACTATAAAGCATCATTCAAAGAGCTTAGTACGGAAGCCCCTATATTGATTCTTCTGTTGCCGGTTTCGATGCTAGTGTTCGGAAGTATATTGAGTTTAGTTGCTAGTAGAATACTCGAGTCCAAGATGGGGATTGGGGAAAAGGAATAAGTCTATATGTTAAAAAATTTAGTAAAAATAAGTTATTTTTGATATTTTACGTCTATTACTTAGGTGCTACTGATTTTCTTATAGTGTTGTACGCTAGTAGAGCGAAGATCATTGCTAACAATGCGAATACTAATGCTAAGACACCTACGTACATTCCATTGGTTGCTGTTCCACCAACGTTATCTACTTTGCTTGATACAGCATCTACTTTTCCAGATACAGCATTAACAGCGTTCCCGACATTGGCTACTGCAGTTTTCACATCACTTGTAGCTGTGTCAACTTTTCTGGACAAATCATCTAGCTTGCTTGACAAGGCGTTGATGCTGTTAACAGCTCCAGCTAGTTGTGATGCGAGTGAATCTAGTTTTGTAACAACATTATCTAGTTTCTCGATTTTAATTCCTATCATTGTTACATTGTCATATATTACTGTAACTTTGTCTAAGATGGCATCGACTTTTCCTGCAACTGCTAGTATTGAGCCGCTTAGATCGCTTCTAACCGATGCTAATGCACTATTGATCGTAGTTACAGCTGTATCGACTTTTGAACCTACAGCTGCTACAGTGCTGTTAACGCTTACGACAGCTGATTTAACATCACTTATTGCTGTTAGTACTTTATCTATATCGCTCTTAGATGCAAGTGTTCCCAGCGCTGTGTTTATCTGGTTCGCAAGCTGCGTCATGGTGGTGTTTATGAACGTCTGCATGTTGCTTAATCCAGTGTTCACAGTAGTGATTACTTTGTTTACATCATTAACTGTTGCTACGAACGTCAAGTTGTTAACAACGTATATGAATCCTGGGTCTGATAGCAGTGGTGTTGCTCCATCATAGTAGCCTAGTCTAATCTCATATTTACCAGGTTGCATCACTGGGAATAGTATCGCTGGGTATATGTCTTGACCAGCGAACTTACCTCCAACTAGTATACCTTTCTCATCAACACTCCAGTACCTTACGTTAGCTAGTATCATTCTCATAGCATCAGTCATGTTGACTATTACAGCGTCCATTGTTATACCTGGTTTGAATCCTGTTCCAATAACTCTCACTATACCTGAACCAACCAGTATTGGTAATATTGCTCTTCCACTTGTTAAGTTACTGTCGAGCGTTACTAGCAATAGCTTTGGAACAACCTCAACGTAGTTGATTGTCGTGTTCTTCTCCCATACAGCTATTATTTCACCAGCTACGCTCGTCACTATTCTCACAACGTATGTTCCCTGGGGTATTGATGGCACTAGGAACTTGAATGTCAATATGCCTTGTGCATCGGCTACAGGCGCGCTTGGGAACCATAAGTCACTCCTTACTTCACTTGCTCCCAAGTATACTTTCAATAATTTCTCTCCTGGTTGTAGACCATACACTGTTACTCTAACGTAGTCACCTATGTAGTCGCAGTCGCCTGTGTAGACTACACACACATCACAGAACGTCTTACCCTCATATACTGCGCATGGACATGCATCTATGTGTGTATCATAGTAGCTTGCAGATACTTTGTTTGTTTCAGGCCTTAATTCAACTATGAATACTGCCTTAGCTCCAATGACAATGGCAACGCTGTACTCGTACGTTCTTGAATCAATTCCATGTATGTAGTGAGCACCCCACGTTGTATCCTTGGGTATTGTTACAACGAACGTTACGTTGCCATCCTTTCCTACCTCGCCAGACCATAGCGGTGTTATTTTGTCCAGTGTCACAACTAAGATGTTTGATACATTATACCAGTAGTATCCTGGAGAGTAGCCGAACGCTACTATTGTTATATTCGCACCCGGCATTACTGCACCTGGATATGATCTATATAGCGTTCCATCTACTAGGAACAGTAGAATTGGCCTCACTAGGTAATATGCATTCCTGAACTCGTACGCTGTTTCGGGTTGAGTAACAGTGACACTCAGTGATGTGGCATTGGTTTGAGCATCGTAAGCCCAGTTAACCTCGTAAGTTAACCCATTATGCGTGAACTTCCATGCCGGTGCTTTAACAGTTGTTCCATTTACCGTTAAGTTCGCTGTAGTGTATGTTACACTTGAACCAGACGGCGTGTGAACGATCGTTACTAATCCTCCGGTTATCTGGAACCTGTACTCCTGTAGCACTAGTAATATTTGGTTAGCGTATTCATAGAATGTTGCATTGAACCTGTATTTACCAGCTGGTTCTGGAGTTGTGCTGTAGTTTCCGGTTAAGTTGAATTGCACAAATGAGACATTAGCTCCTATGGTTGCATTGTATGTTGTTTTCACAGTAGTATTGAACAAAGTTTTCCATGGAGTTTCTGTTGTGTTATATAGTGCGAATTGGACGTAGTTTCCAGTTTCGTTTACTATTAAGTTGGCTGATAATCTATAAGTTTTTGCTCCATCGGTTATATCTACGCTCAACACATCATTCTTGTTTACTGATTGCGTTGTAACAGTAGTGACGTATCCTGATGTACCGTTAATTTGTGATGTTGCATTTACATATCCTGTGAGATCTGGTATGTTGAATTTTGATAAATCAACGGCTACCCATCCGGTTGCACCGAGTCCTATTGTGCTCGTATTACTTAACGTCTGAGGTTGAGGAGCCAAATATACTATTGGTATGTATAATCCAGCAGTCATGTTCGTTGGCCTTGCACTCAACAGGTCACTTACAGTGAAGTATCCATTGCTATCCGTGTTAACGTTGGTTAATGGGAAATCGTAGTAGACGTTAGTGAAGTTCAGGTTCCATAGCCTTATTCTAGTTACTCTCGAGTTCGCTGGGAACCCGTAGCCAACGACATTAATTGTATCATTGCCTATGTCAGCTCCAGGTGTATAAATGTATATACCGTGTCCAGCTGGCTCAGCACCGGGGTTGATAACAACTTGTGGTCTAATGGTTAAAGTAGTTGTTCCAAAGTACTCTGGTGGAACTCCATATTCTTCTGTTGTGAAATTAACTGTGTATACTCCTGCCGGGATCCCGCTGCCAGTTATATTCAGGAGATTTATAGTGGTTGTCACTACTCCTTTGTCATCCGCCGGTAAGTTGACTGGAATCGTATACGAATTGATGAGAATAGATGTGACAGTTATATTAGTTGGTACACCGTATACTGTGGCAGTAACGTTTAATAGATTTCCTCTAGCATCAACTATTGTTGTAACAGATGGTGTTACCTCGATCATCGGTAGTACACTTAGGAGTTTACTATCTACTACAGTTGTCCCAAGAATGAGCGAGACATTCAATATTCCGGCAGCTCGTGTTAATCCCGGTAGCTCCTTTGGTAATACAAGTGTTACATTAACGTATCCTGGCTCAGCTGGCCTAAATGATTGAGTTGCATAAACTATGCTTGTATTAAATGTATTCACTACTCTAATAGTGAACGTAGTTACGTAAGGCGTGAATACTTCAACTGTTATAGTGCTACCTGGATAAACCGAGATGGTACCTAGCTCCTCGACGAATATTCCTCCATATATGTTAGTTATTTCTGGATTTGCCTGCGCTGTAACTACTGGGAGTATTTGTAACAGCGGTGTTACTAGTGGTAATACTAGGGCAATTAAGACTAATGTAGATGTTATGGATTTATAATTCATACTCATACCTCACCTTCGAATAACTCCATATTACCTGGGTTGTTTTTAATGCTTGTGTCTACAAGTGTGCATACCTTGTGTATATATTTGCACACACTACAAATCGATCCACACGAACAGCTTTTACAAAGTATTAGTTAAGTATATTTAAAAACAAGAGTTTAATTTAATTGGGTAACTAAGATGTCGCGTGAAACAAGGAGAAGGTTTGTTCCTTTACCGGAGACGCTTATCGAGGAGGCAATTAAGGTCTCCGAGAGAGTTGGCATGCCGTACCTTGTTTTAATCGAGAAGATTCTCGAGTCTAATCTCAGCATTATGAAGTATAAGCCGACGATACTGAAGGCTCTTCTAGTAGCCGACGCCATAGATGATCTCAGGAGGCTTGGAGCAGTGCTATTACCTTGGAGCGTGGTTAAATCAGTACTTAACTCTATGAGTGAAGAAGAGTTTCAAGCACTAATAGGTGAAATGGGGAGAGTGAGCTTGTGGTTTGGGGAGTTATCGAGAGTTAAACATGGATCTAGTCCAAGCATGTATGAAGCGGCTTTATCAGCGTTCATGTCAAGCGCTCTCGTAGATGTTATACAGGAAGGGGAGAATATCTATAGATATGTTGTGACGTTTCTAGATCAGTCCCCGAGAATAATTAACTTAGCCGAGGCTATAGCAATAAACCTCGCCAAAGGCTTCAACTTAAATATTCTAGATGTTAAGAAAGGAGATAATACCTTAAGCATAAGGGTGACAGGGTTCTTTGAGAAAGAGTAGGAAAACCATAGGCATAGATGCTGAATACGTTGAGTTACTGAAAAACATTGCTAGAAAGAGAGGCATGAGTATTGCATCATATTTGAGAAGGTTAATAGATGAAGCAGTTAAAGTAGAGGAACTAGGTTACTTTGCCCCAAGAGCATTATCGGAGAAGAAAGCGGAGATCCTTCTCTCCAAGTTGGGGTTTACATATACAATACCGGACTTATTGAAAAACGAAATCGGCGACGATGAGTTATTAACAAGAGGGTTAAATATGGGTAGAGCTCTTATAGAGCTCGGGGTGGATCCCGTCGAAGTAGTGGAATTAATAGGAATAAGCAATCAACTCATAGCTACTCAAGGAGAAAACATTATAATACTGCCGCAACACGAAGACTATAAGCGTAAATTATCTACTTTGCTAAAGGGAATAGCCAAGGGAGCTGGATTAAGCGTTGTTGAATCAGGAGAAGTAGCGATAATTCAGCCATTTAAGAAGATGGTTTAACATCTCGGTTCTTCCTGAATTAATTAATGCACAGATTCCGTGAATCGTTTATTCATAGCTAATTTGATCTGTGGTTGTAAATCTTCATCGATAAATTTAATAGTCCTTAATGACTGTTTATACTATAACAGAGTTATTGGGTGCCATTATGCCTCTACTAGAGCTAAGGGATTTAAGTGTATGCGTTGAAGAAAAGAAAATTATCGAAAACCTGTCTTTAGTTGTTGAGCCCGGTGAAATACATGTTATAATGGGCCCTAATGGCAGTGGCAAATCAACACTGCTTTCAGCTATCATGGGGTTGAAGACGCCTACTATTTGCGGAGGCAAGATATACTTCGAGGGGAAAGACATAACTAACTTACCTAGCTACGAGAGGGCCAAGCTAGGTATTTCCCTAGCTCACCAATATCCACCTGAAATAAAAGGCGTTAAACTAAGAGAAGTAGCTTCAGCCATGGTTAGGAAATACGGTTGCTCAGACTGCACGTTATTAGCTAAAATGCTTCTCGTAGAACAGTTCATGAACAGAGATTTATTCGTTGGTTTCAGTGGAGGAGAAAAGAAGAGAACCGAGTTATTCCTACTTATGTTACAGAATCCAAAGTTAGCTATGCTGGATGAACCAGACAGTGGAGTAGACGTGGAGAGCATCGAGCTTCTAGCAAGGTCCATTGAAACCCTCCGCTCCAGGAATACTGGTGTAATCCTCGTGACGCACCTGGGTGTAATAACGGAGAAACTTAGTAGAATAAATAAAGTTCACTTACTAATACAAGGTAGAATAGTTTACAGTGGTTCACCGGATGAAGTATTACCTGTTATAATGAAGTTCGGGTACAGGAAAGGCTTAGAGGTATTAACCAGTAAAGGTGCATGAGATATG
The DNA here is from genome assembly GCA_030550615.1 of Thermoproteota archaeon. Lineage (GTDB taxonomy): Archaea > Thermoproteota > Thermoprotei_A > Sulfolobales > Desulfurococcaceae > UBA285. The sequence goes on from JAUQPA010000003.1 coordinate 44,232, forward strand.
AATATTAGTGAAGTAGAAAAAGCTCTCATTAAACCAGCTCTATACGGACCCGATATTGATTTATCGAAGTACAAGCTGGAAGAAGCCGTTGTAGAGGAGGCACGTGACGTTGACCCAGGCGTTGCATCAGCTGCTCCGCGAGTAGGATTAGAACCCGGTAAACTAATGTATGTTCAATCTAATGAAAGAGCATTATACACGGCAATGGCGAGGGCTTTATCTAAATACGGCGTAATAGTAGCTCCTACGAGGGAGGGTCTTGAGAAAAAACCTTTGGCAAAGGAGCTTGCATGGAGACTAGTGAACCCGGCTAGCGATAAATACACTGCTTCAGCTTACCTATATGGCGGCGAAGTAGGCTACTTCATATATGTTCCGCCATATACAAAGGTTCCAATGCCTGTTTACACATGCTTAGCCATAACTACCAATAACACAGTGCAGTTCGCACATAACATTGTATATGTAGATGAAGGAGCTGAAGTAAACCTGGTTACCGGCTGCGCAATACCGCATGGTATTAAAGACGGGGTACACGTTGGTATATCAGAGTTCTACGTTGCAAGAAACGCGAAGTTGACTTTTACAATGATCCACGCGTGGGCGGAGGGTCTCCATGTTAGACCAAGAACAGCTGTTAGAGTAGAAGAGGGCGGGGAATACGTTAGCTACTACGTGACCTACAGCCCGGTTGCATCTATACAAACATACCCCACAGTTTATTTAAAGAAGAATGCTAAAGCATACCTAGCTTCAATAATTGCCTCAAGCAAAAAAGGCGTGTATGATATTGGTGCACGCAGCATACTCGAGGAGCCTGGAGCTTCAACCGAGAACATATCTAGAGTTGTAGCTAAAGATGAATCAAGCGTATACGCTAGGGCCGAGATCGAAGCTATCGAATCAGATACTAAGGGCCACATAGAGTGCCTTGGATTACTGCTTTCGCCTAGAGCAGTAGTATCTTCAATACCAATTATTACATCGAGAAAGCAGGGAGCAGTGTTGAGTCACGAAGCAGCAATAGGTCTCATAGCTCAAAAAGAAATAGATTACTTAATGAGCAAAGGATTCAGCGAAGACGAGGCCAAGGCGGTGTTAATAAGGGGATTCATGAATATCGATGCGCCAATACCACCTAGCATCAAGAAACAGGTAGATCAAATACTCGATATTGTTACCAAGTACGCTGTTGGTTAAAATATAGGCTTATTCCAATATGAAAGACCAATTATTAAAATGTGTTCTCGATGAGCAAAAAGCGGATCTACTTTGATTCAACCTGGGATGCTTCCTTCAACGCTACTCTAACCATGTAGAATAACACAGGTATTAGTATTAGCGCCATTGCCGCGGCTACGCCGTAAGCTATTATTTTTAATACATCAACTACTCCTACTATCTGTGAAAGTATCGCTGTTAAACCAATGTATATTACGATGAACACGAATACTGCTCCAATTAATGGTAGTACTCTAGCGAATGTGGGTGAAGATTCCTTGAGTACTTCTATTACGTTATCAACTACTATGACGCCTATGGCTATTATTAAAGATCCTATGATGAAAGCGTACACGTAATTACCCGGTAATGCTAGTATATTCAAAGCTATTGTTACGAATACCGCTACGAGACCAATTGCTATGAGGTTCTCGACAAGGTCTCCTAGTGCTTGATACTTCTCCTCTAATATTGCTTTGAGTATCTTACCAATATACTTGGATAGTATTATAATTAACGGTAAACCTAGAACAAGTATTACTAGTGCACCAAATATTCTAGGTAGGTAAAACGTGATTGCTCCAAGAATATCTGCAGCTACACCCGTTGTAACAATCATTCCTAAACCAATAGTTATAGCTATTACCACTATTAGTGCTTTAATAAGACCAGCTATTAACCCGGGAACATCGAAGCCTGTTGCTTTTAATGCTGCACCAATATCTGTTGCTTCAAGTGGTTTACCTATTTTCTCTGTCGCTGTTTTCACCGCTTTACCAACAAGGTCTCCTATTATGTAACCCACTATGATGATTACTCCGGCTGCAAATGCTGCTGGCAGTGATGTTGTTAAATTTACTAGTAAATCCGATGCACTGAACATAACGGCTACTGCTAACCCCATTACGAATAACGCTAGTAATATTGTTAATATTGTTTGAAGTATCGCAGTAAATCCGTCTTTGTCGCCTAGGGATAATCCTATAAGCTTCGCCAAGTACTCGCCTGCTAGAGCAGCTAATGGTACACCTAGAACGAGTATTACTACTCCGCCGAGTACACCAATTAATAAACTTATGAACGTAGCTATGAAGTTCACAGCGGGCCCTGTTAAACCAATTGCATTAATTGCGAGTAGAATAGATAGCGCTACTATAATACCCATAACTACCACGCCTATCACATCTCCTGGATTTACTTCGGCTTCCTCGAATTTCCGACCCACTGTTGTTTTCCGCGCAAATCTCCACAGTGTTTTATCAAATATGAACCTGATAGCTTTGCGAGCAAGATACCCAATAGCGTAACCCAGCAGGATAATTAATAACGCGAGTATAATAGCTGGAATAGCTGAAACTATGCTCACTAATACATTATTCAAAGCTTTAACAAGTTCCTCCACGATCATACGCTTAACCTCAACCATACTTTAATTAAATACTACCTGGTTGTTAATATGTCTAATTCAAAATAATTTACTCAAATGAAGAGACTACGTTGTATTATAACTGACCCCATTCTTGCCCTAAAGGACGAGGCTTTCGGGATTGTAAACATCAACGAAGTGGAACCATGGTGCACCGTAGACGCAAGCTCGCGGTCTGCTCAAGCAGCCGGGCGCCCGGATTCAGGTGCATCTTATCGGTGGCGGGGAAACACTTCCTTTCTCACCTTCAACTAGTTTACTCTGCTCCCAGCATTCTTACTCGTGTCGTGCCCCGTTTCATAAGTTCTGCACAGACTCAGATGTTCCGCAGCTAGTACAAGTATGTAGACCCCCTTCCGGGTTAATCTTTCTCCAGTTTTTCTGCACAGGGAAGCTTCAAAGCACCTTGAAGGAATAAGAGCAAATGAGGGAATTTAGCATGTCACATTGTCCTGGATGCGGTAAAGAAGTGCCCCCTGAAGCTAACTATTGTCCTTCGTGTGGTGTAAAATTTAAAATAGACGTGGATTTAATCCAGGAGGAGATAGCTGAAGCAAGGCATGAGGAACTCGTTGGCTACGCCATGGCTGATGGCTGGTTTAGGCACAGCTTTCATGATCATAAGTGCTGTTTTGATAAGCATCGAAGAGAGAAGGTATGAGTGGACTGGCCCAATCCTTGTCGAGGTTGTGCGCAGACCCTTCTTTGAGTCAGCAATCGCATTTTTGATTTTAGGAGTCCTTGTCATGGACGCTGGATTGATAATTGGACTATACTGTTATTGTAAACGTTTAAAACTTATGAGGCAGCGAAGAGGTAAATGAGATTAGACATATCTAGTTAAAGCTGAGTTGGTTCAAATGCCGATCAAGTTGATCAGGATTGATGACAGGTATATACACGGCCAAGTGACTATTGGCTGGGTGAGACACTACAATATCAACGAAATATGGGTTGTCGATGATAAAATAGCTAGAAACCCTGTTCTAAAGGAACTGCAAATAGCGCTTGCCCCTCCTAACACCACTGTCAGGGTATTCCATGTACAAGAGGCTATCGATGAGCTAAGAAAAGGCTCCGGGGATAGGCCAGGTGTCAATATCATGATCATAGTTTCCAATGCAAATGATTGTCTTAAAGTCGTAAAGGAAAGTGGTTTAAAAATAAATTGGGTTAATGCTGGTCAATCTGCTTGGAGACAGGGGCGTATAATAGTTGTCAAGAACTACGCCGTGGATCCAGCTGAGATCAATGCTTTCAAGGAAATGCGTAAAATGGGGATTAAGGTCATATATCAAATGCTACCAGATGAGCAACCCCAGGATTTTTATCAATTACTCCAGAAAAAAGGAGTCCTCTGAACCACTTAACGAATACGTGATAAGTTGAACAATGTTTTTACAATCATTGCACGTTATGTTATACATTAAAGAAAGTTTATTAAAAAGTTTATTAATCTAAAAATCTCTATATTAAACCTAGTCCTGGTGAAATACATGCATGGGCATGGAAATAGTGTGATCAAGACACTTCTATTGGTGACTATATGCCTGGTCATAGCGATGGCCATAAGAGTTGTGGAAGCCCAAGCTGGTGTTACTCATCCTACGCCGATATCGCTACTTGAACTTTTCGGCATAATAATAGTGCTACTCATAGCTGGGTTAACTTTTCTGGGTTATAATGCATTTGGATTAACAGAGCCCCTGTTAATTGGCAATATAATAGGATTAATACTGGGCATACCACAGGTAGCGCTTCCCCTTAGCGCCATGCTTGAGCTAGTATATCTAGGTGTCTTTCCCGTCGGAGGCGCAGCTGCGCCGAACGCCGTGGTAGCAACAATAACGTCATTGATGTTTGCCAAGATACTTGGCTATACAACTGTTACGTCCGTTGAACTTGGCACCTTAATGGCCATAGCGATACCTATCGGGATGCTAGCCATGTACTTGGAAGTCGTGGGCGCGAGAGCTGGTTGTGTTATATACTCACACTGGGCTGATAGGGAGATTGAAAAAGGCAATATAGGGAGATTGGGCATAATAGCGTTCCTCGGCTCTTTGCAGTGGTTTGTGGTCTACATGATACCCATATTGGCTATTGCAGCACTGGGCATGAGCCAGGCGGCTGTAGAAACCATCAGGGTTTCATTGGAGAACCCAGCACTCCAGAAAATACTATCAGCACTTGGAGTAGGCGCTGCATTAATGCCGGCTGTTGGTTTAGGCCTGTTACTGAAACTCACATATGGCCCCGGCATGTTACCGTGGTTTATACTTGGATATGTCCTTGCCGCTTATCTCAAGTTACCAATACTTGGCATAACACTACTGATCATAAGCCTGATCCTAGCGATCCACTGGCGCGAGCTCTACGAAGCACTGCAAGCGCCGTCAACTATGTCAAGCACGCCGCAAAGCAGCTCAAGCCAAGTATTCACCAAGAGCGATTTCATAAAGACATATCTGAAAATAACATTCGCAGATCAATGGGCATGGAATTACGAGAGAATGCAAGGCACAGCATATGCCTTCGTAATGAACCATGTGGAGAGAAAACTACGCAAAGACCCAGAGGAGCTGAAATCCTGGATGAGACTTCACAACGAGTTCTTTAATACACAGCCATTGATGACGGCCATGATAGTCGGTGTTAACATGGCAGTAGAAGAGGGCGGTGCAGATCAGGAAACTGTTAGATCTCTGAAAACGTCTTTAATGGGACCATTGGCGGGCCTTGGAGACGGTTTATTCTGGTTCACGTGGAGGCCAATAGCCTTTGGAATAGGAGCTGGATTAACACTAACAGCCGGTGCATTGGGGCCAATAGTGGCTTTCATCCTATGGTGCCCCTTGGTAATGACCCTTGGCTGGTATCTATTGAAACTGGGTTATAGATATGGCTTCAACATGGTCTCGGTGATAAAGGGTGGTAGGATAGAGATTATCAGGAGAATAGCATCGATGATCGCAGTGGCGATAATAGCTGCACTGGGGGTTTCGTATATAGCTGTAAGTGTTCCAGTGAAAATAGCTGTTCCTGAAGCCCAACCAATAAATATACAGGCAGCAATAGACATGATAATGCCGAGGCTAATACCGTTGATATTCCTACTGGGCTCATTCTATATGTATAGAAAAGGGCTCTCGATAACCAAGGTACTGGCGATATATTTCTTGATAGGAGTAGTACTTGGGCTACTGGGTATATTGTCAGCAGGTTAATATCCTAGTCTTTTTTACCCAGGGTTTTTCTCACTTTTTCACCAATATTGACGATGCCTTCTATGCCTGATCTAATAGCAATCTCAACTAGGTCTTTAGCTGTCTTGTCCCGTTGTAATATGATCTCCACCAACATTGGGAGATTAACCCCTGATACAATTTCGACGTTAAAGCCCTCTGATAACAATTGGGCCGCCACCCTTGAAGGGGTTCCTCCAAACAGGTCGACCAGTATTAAAACACCTTTCTCGTAATCAATACGGTCTATGACATTCTTGATTTTTTCGTAAAGAGATTCAGGAGAATCAAGAGGCCCCAGCGTAATCACATGGATGCCTTTTATAGCATCGTCTCCTAGGAGTAATGCAAGAGCATCCAATAAGCCTTCGCCGTATTTACCATGTGTAATTAACACTATATTTGCCATTCGCGAAGCCCTTGCCTAGTTGTTAGTGAGGGAATAAACTATATTGTCATTACCTAGATCCTGCTTAATAAATCTTTATCTTTCATTTACCTCTAGCCTGTCGGAGCACTGGCAAAATCTCCCTCATCACCTTCAACTGATTTATATTGACCTCGTGCTCTACATATTTCTCCTCTACACCGAGATTCTATGACCCCATGGATTGAAAACATCGCTTCTCCTAACGGATATATCACCCGTTTGATCAGCTATCACCAGATATATTGTGTTCTCATAGGTCCTGTACAAGCCAGCTCGTTCAATACCTTTTCTTTCAGCGGCCCTTTAACCCAGCCAGCCTGCACGACCACGGCATCCACATCTATGCTTGCATATGTTCTGAACAATTCGGGGAATCTAAGGTCATAGCATATCGTGAAAGCTATCTTAACGCCTTCGATTGATATTATTTTGCCCGGTTCATCCCCGGGTTTTAAGAACTCCGAGTCTTCTATATTCATGTGATATCATCTATGTGAAAGGATTTTATAGGTTGTATCGGCGAGGAGGCTATGATCGCTCATTTAATTGCTTTACCAGCTCTTCCTCATTTGCCATGTAGGTAGTAATCATATGCCAGTTATTAAGCAATACCCCAGTAGCCAATATCCAATTTAATTATCAAGCTTGATTGTGAAGAGTCCGAGCTAGCCATATAGCTCGAGTATATCAATCGGTACATGCTCCTTGTAAATCCCCCTTACTTTCTCTAATACCTTGCTAGAATCCTCCACAAGACCAATGCCAGGTTTCCCGAATATATTAATATTGTTTACGAGGTACTTCACGATACCAACATATCTCGGGTTCACACTAAAGTGTCCTAGTGCCTAGTGATAGAGTGATAGAATAACCGGTATAGCCATGGGCTGCTTACCATTTCATCACATTTCTAGATGTAAGTCTTTTCACCAGCCAAATTTACTGTTTGCTTAGTAATCCATAGAGCAGATGGCTCTAGTTCATTATATAGATAGCTCATTCTAGGATTATTCATATCAACAGCCAGCTTATACTGAACAAAGTCATTTGTCCCAAAACTTGTAAACCTTATGAGGTTTCTCCAGGGGTCAAGCCCTTTGTTCAAGGCCTCATCAACAACCCACCCATCTACTAACGCCCCCGCCGCTGGTCTCACCTCGTCAACTCCACCCGTGATGAAACACGCAGCGGCAAAGCCTGGGAGGTTTCTCAAAGATATTGCGTGAGATAGACATAACTCCTGGTTTCTTCCTCCAATCCCACCCTTAACGGTTACTACGGTCTCGCCTCCAGCAAGTAGAGCAGCGGGTTTATTAATGAGTTTTCCATATACGCTGATGTTCTTAATGATCGATACTAACACTTTGCCTACCTCTTCCGCCTCCCTTCAAGCATTGAAGTCAAGAGAAGAATATTGTAACCCATGCTCACCAGGGCTTCTAAGAGTTTCTGTAACACTATCTGGTTGCTCAGGATTTGCGGTTTCAACCCTGTTGAAAGGGGGTGACCTGGTTTTAAAGTATCTTCCACGAGTCCTTTCACTCCTTTCTCAAAATAACTCCTTAACGCTTACGGGGATATATTCAATAATCTTTTCTAACTAGAGTCTATTCCCGTCCCAGGTTTTCACTGGTTTTCGAGACCCACGGCAGACCACGGGGGTTCAGGGAAACCGTGATGACTCGCCCTAGGAAAACCTACAAAAACATAGGGCGGAAGACAGTTTGGCTAAATATATCGTTGAAATCCTATCGGGAGATCAGAGATAACGATTTTATATGATTCAAGTCAACCTACACATGGACTTAGAACAACGCTAAGAGATGGCGATACCATTGTTAATAACAGCGGTACCTGGTGGCCAAGTTAAATGTTAAAAACCCCTTCAATACTACAATAACATAGCGGTGAAGCCGCCGTAGCTCAGCCCGGTAGAGCGCCGGCCTTGTAAGCGAATAGAAAATAGGCCCGCTAAGAAAGCCGGTGGACGCGGGTTCAAATCCCGCCGGCGGCTTTTTCCTTCTTATTTGTTTTTTCTACGTTATCTTGTTTTTTCTTTCTAAGCAACTTTTTTACATTGTACTTATAGACAGCTACGGGATTTCTTCCTCCCGGACATTGTTCATGTAATGGGCATAGATTATATGCCTTTAGGTTTTCGCAATTGTAAGGTTTATACTTTTTCCTACTTCCCCGTATGCCAAGAATGTGTTCAATTTGATATCTTGCTATTCGTTCATTATAGTCTGGGGTTTTCTTGAAATACTCGAGAATTTCATCTACGTCAAGCCCTATGTGTCCCATGAAAGCAGCTAGATTAAATCGCTCAACGTGACTCGGGTTTCCTCCGGAATTTATGGAGTCAATTATTTTTTTGATACAAGGAGGAAACAGATCATCCATGATTAATTTATCAGATACAATTAAATCTTCCTTTCTCGCATCGATCTCTCCATGTATCATGGTTTTCTCGATTATTTTCTCGTAGTAACTAGCTATAATAGGTTTTACGCTATCCACGAGGCTAATGAAATCAGGGTTGTCAGGAGGCTCTGCTTCATTTATTCGAAGCATTATATTAAAGTATATGTATTCCTCGAGAAGGCGTTTAAATGTGTTTCGATCAAGGTGCACGTAGCCTCCTGAAACCACGTGGTTTACTAATGCATAGGAAGGATCATGCAACAATCTTTGCGAAACAATTAATAAGTAGTCTTTGATGGGTAAACTGAATTGACATGTCGTAAACGTGATTTTTGCATTTTGCTTTTCTCCAGTGATCCAGGGGATTCTTGGGAATCCTTTGGTATTAAATTTAACACTTAACCCCAGTTTATTTGCAATGGCTACTAATGCTTCATTCTTCTCTTTATCCATGATCTTGGACGCTGTCTTTGAATAAGCCAACGCTATTCTATTCGCAATTCTTTTATCATTAATGTATTTCACGATATCTAATATCGTATAGTATACAAGCACGCTTTCCTCCTGATCAGATAATATCTCTATCGGTATTTCTCCCTTCTCTACCGCGTCTTTGAGGACTTCAAGAGTCTTTTTTCTTAACTCTTCATTAATAGATACCAGTACGCTTGGTTTTTCAATAAAGAGCTTAGGGAACTCCCTTTTAGATGCGAGGAAAGGGTAGTTTCTATAGTTTATTCTCGCGGGCATATTTAAACCTCAGAGTGGTTAGGTCATATCATGCTATCATCCGATGGCGTATTCATCAACGGCTCTATTCTATGCGTTTAGTGGTAATCAGCGCTTTGGCCCCACATCATTATTCAGAGATCTTTTGAGGTCCCCTCACATCATCTGATTCATTATTATAAGTAATTCCTTTATAAGCCATCATGCGGTATTTTGGGGAAGTTATTCCATTTCAAATTCTATTTTCTCGTAGCCCTTTGTTCTCGTGTTTTTGTTTACGATGAACGAGAGTATTCTGCCGTGATCCATTAGTGAATACGGCACGCCTAGATCAGCACTAATTACTCTTGCTTTTGAAGGGAAAAACCAGTATACTCTGTAATCGTATTCCGCTATCTCTGGTTCATATGTATCTTCATAAATGTTTATGCCTTTCCTGAATTCACCAATAAATTTGATGAAGAACATTATATAGGGGTAGCTGTAGTCGCCTTTGAACCCTAACTCCACGTCGATTACTCTGGGGTAGACTTGTTTATTGTTTATTTTCACTGTTTCTTGGTCAAGAAAATACTGCATATTTCTCTTTAACATGGATTTTTCATCTTCAAGTCTATGTTTATTTTCTATTATTGATCTATATTCTTCGAGGGGATCGTGATATTCAAATATAATTATTTGCTCGATTAATCCAAGTTCTCTTACGAAGAAGAACCCTAGTCCATATATCGGTGTTAATTTACTCATTTTTCCCCTCCGAAAATTTTCTTCGCTAGTTCAAGCCCTTTATTTGTTAAAAATACATAATTGTATTTACCCACGCGTTTAACTTCAACGAACCCTTCCTCCTCTAGTTTTCTGATTCTTCTACTAACGCTTGATTTAGGAAGCTTTGTGATTTTCGATATTTCCGCTTGGGTTAAACCTTTATCTCTAGATTCCCTTAAGGCTTTTAATATGAGAATTGAAGCTTGATCTTTCATGTAATCTATGCGTTCTACAATTATTTTTGTCCTCCTTCTAGCGAAGTAGTAGTAGGAAAATAGAATTATTGCCGCCATGGTAACAATTAATATTGGAAGAAAGATGTTCATTGATGATTGTTGCTTGAATGGAATCCCGGTTGTTTCCTCTAGCTGCATGTATAGCGATGATATTATTTCGCCCAAGCCTTTGATCAATATTTGTGTGGTATTAGCGCTTTTCATGGTCGTTATTTCTAATTCCCCGCGGATTCTCGCAGTATCCTGCTCGAACACGCCTGTCAAGGTGAGATCTACAGTTACATTATTTGTCAAATAGGATAGGTCCGTGGTGTCAATATATAGAGTATACGCACCAATACCCGTTTCTTCGAGAAGATTACTTATGTGAAATAACAGGTATAGTTCTCCTGTTCCCTGAGCCTGTATTTCTACTAAACCCTGCGTTGGATCGTAGTTTACACCCAGAGGCTTTAATCCGCTTGTGTAATTATACTCCATGTATTCAAGTGATGTTTCCTCTCCAAAAATCCGTACTGGAATGTAGATCCACGTAATATTCTCTGTACCTATAGTTATCTTTACCTCTAATATTCCCGTGTTTTCCAATGGGTCATAGATGACTCGATAATAAACTCCATTAACGCTTTGTGCCTCCGTAAATACACATATTGTCGGCGATAGAATAAGCACAAGTATCAATGCATATAGCATTATTCTACTCAATGTTTATACCCTTTGAAAATAATATATACCGTAATAGCTTTTATATTAACAGAACAGGAATAAAGGAGGTTACATTATTGTGGATGTATAAAGAACTCTATAGTTGCCCCCTGGTTATTATACTGGGTTCCTTTAATTATGATGATTTAACCGGGTTAGTTACTTTACCTGTACTTAATTTCAGGTTAAACATACTCCTATCTCAAAATAATGAAACCAGAGTAATCCACAACTTGCCACGTAGAAGCTGGTATGAGCAGTTGCATCGAGTTTGCATTTCAATTTACTCGGATAACTTAAAGCACCTGAACAATTACGAAAAAGTAATTGCTGCATCAATGTTCTACGGCGGATTTGGCTTATATGCGTTGATTGAAGATAAAGTATCAATATTATCCCTGGATTTTGTCAATAAAAAACACTACTATTTCTACATTCTACCAAGTGATTTAAGTTTTTCTAAATTAAAAGAAGTACGCTTAGAAGACTGGATCGTTGTTCAATTCGCATTACGTGAAGGAATAAATAAGTTATTATACAACATATGCAGTAAAAGTTTTGAAAAAGGAGCACCATGTGAAATAAACACAAGTCACGGCTTACTGAGAATAAGCGATAAGAACATATCTGAAGATAATTGGATAAGAATATTTCCTGATAACGCCCCCCTCAGACACGTTGTATCTACAGTGTAGTTCTTAAATCATGATTTACATGTTTCATCTAATAAAACCTCCAGCGCTTTTAATGGATCATAATTTTCAACAAATATAAGCTTGAATAATTTCGAATAATGATCTTTTACTTCCTTTAAGTATTTCTCTAAATCATTCCACGGTGGATCAAGAGGTTCCCCCATACCTATACCTGGGCATATTCTCGATATCTCCATTTTGCTTGCTTCGCCAGGAGATATTGGTATGAATGGAAATAGACGGCAACGCATGGGTCTTGCAGGATAAACAGTACATGAAGCAACATTTCCCTGCTTATTCACAAACACGCATCTATTACTTATTCCGCGTAAAACAGCCACGGGAATGTGATCCGCTATTATTACGTAAAAGTATTTTCCAGCAAGATCTCTCCAGGAGGAACCCATGTATTCTGAAATCCTACATATATCATAAGCGGTCAGAGCAACATTTGGTCCACTACTACAGCACTTAGCACACCTCAAACACGTGAACCTGGTTTTTTCTCCTTTCGAGATCGTCTCACTCAACTAAAAACGCCTGCATATTTTTCTAAATATGCATTTTAAACAAGGTTTACTATATTCTAAAGTATTTGACTCCTCAAAGTTAATTACTAATCCATTGTTCGTTATAATTAAAACTCTATTATTCTCCCTGTTCATATGAGCCACTTCTGTTGTTAATACATGCTTATACTCAAGGGGTTTCTAACCTACTTGATATTATTGTTTTCATCTAGAAAAATTTATCATTTCACTCACTGATTAATTATATGGGTTGAAACTCGTGCTGGAGTTTTATGATCCATCGGACTATAAATATATAGGCTCAGATAAAATCCTCGCAGTAGGTCTTGGGACGTATGGTATAAGATCTTACGATAAAGCTTTCGACGCATTTATGTATGCGATCACCCATGGTGTAAGTCTAATAGACACAGCTGAGATGTATGATGGAGGTCATGCGGAAGAATTTGTAGGTAAAATAGTTAAGGAAGCTGGAAGAGATGCTTTATTTATAACAACCAAAATGTTACCTGATAGATTAGATGATAAGGAGAAAATTTTAAAGGCAGCAGAAGCATCACTACGTAGGCTTGGAGTATCATACGTCGATCTATTTCTTATTCATTGGCCTAATGAGAGAATAAGCATACAACAACAGGTGCAAAACTTCGAAATATTAGCTGAAAAGGGATTAACTAGGTATATTGGAGTAAGCAATTTTGATCTACCCCAGCTAAGGAAAGCCATGGAGTCTACTAGAAAGCACGAAATAGTTGTCAATCAAGTACACTATAGTGTATTAAACAGGCTATATGTTGAAAAAGAGTTGTTGCCTTACTGCGTTCAAAATAACATAGTGGTCCAAGCTTATACACCGCTCGAAAGAGGATCGGTAGTTACAAGCACCATTTTAGCATCAATAGCTTCTAAGTATGGGAAAACCCCGTTACAGGTAGCTCTAAAATATTTGATAAGCCACAAAAACGTTGTTGCAATTCCTAAATCCGAGAGATTAGAACATGTTCAGGAAATCTTGGGTTCGCTGGGATGGAGTCTTGATTTAAAAGACATAGAGTACATTAAAAAGAAGATATGAAAATGGAATCTAGAAGATTGTTCTTGGTCTTTTAATTCAAAAATATAGTTAGATCCACTATCGCGCAATATCGAATTTAACCATAAATGTTTCAAATTATGTTCTCAGTATGCATCTCCCAGTAGAAATATGTTCTCAATATATACGTGCTTTAATCCATTTTCCCTGGCTATTTTTACTGCCTTCTCAGCATGTTTTCTACTGGTTGTGGGTAGGTCGGTTAATATGTAATCAGGGTGGAATCCTAGGAAAACATATGGTATTTCACTATTTAATTCTGCAATGAATTTTGTCATCTGATCTATCTCGTATTCATCAATGTAGCCTGGAACTAAAAGAGTTGATATAACCAACAAAGGAGGCTCTTTTCTCTTCTGCATATACTTAGATACTAATTTAATGTTGTTTCTTATTATATTAACGTGTTTTTCCTCGATATCACATAGAACTTTATATACTTCGGGGCTCCAAGCCTTAAAATCTATTTTGACGATCCCGCCGGAGATCAAGCTTATTTTCGTTGCTTCTTCGAGTAAACTAGGATTCCACAATCCATTGGTTTCCCAGCATATTCTAAACACTTTTAATCCTATCGATTTTGCTTTACTTCTCATCTTTTTTGAAGCTAATAAAGCATGAGGTGCAAATGGCCCTGGATCACCTCCAAAATAGCAAACACATGTTGTTTTTTCACTGACTGCATTTACAAGAGCGTCAACGCTGAGCCTTGGGTTCGAATTACGAGCCATTTCCCGATATTCCCAGTTTTGACAATATAAGCAATCGAGATTACATCCCCCATAAAATACCGCGATGTTATAATATCCATATTCTCCTTTCGTTGATAAAGCGTATTCTGGGTATCCTCGGCCTGTTGCAGCTGGGCACACTGGAGACGCTACGCAGTTTGTTGGATGAGGATCATAGTAATAAAACCCGATGGCGTCGAAGTTCATGCCTGTTGATGGTTTAATGATGCCTTTTGATTCCATTCTATAGTTACAATATCCTTTTCTTTCATTTCTAAGTATGCATCCTCTTCCACATACACTACAATGTATTCCCTCCGCTTGTTCAATATAAATTGGTAACTTGAACAGAGTTCTTGATTCGAGGTGAAGATCTCTAGTTGATCTTATGCCTTTTCTCAGGCAATTTACACATACCCCTATAACATCACTTATTGTGGAGGACGATATCCCGCAGTTTAAACACTTACCCATTTGCCCCCATTTTATTTCTTATGAACTAAAATCCTTAAATCAACTTAACGTTGGCTATGATACATATACCCTATGTTTTAATAAGGGTTATTATTATGAACAATTAATCGGATGAAAAATTGAACAACTATATTGAAAACGACGAGAGAGTTTTAAAGATTATCTCAGTACTAGCCGATAACCCGGGAATTAGTTTAAGAGAGCTCTCTAGGAAAACCGGGTTGAACTATAGCTATGTGAGAAGAAAGATTATATCCATGTTTTCTAAACACATGATTGCAAATGGTTTAATGATATCAAGTAATCTAGTTGGAAAGGAAGGTGCAATTGTTAAGATAAATGGGAACGTGTCAAATGATATATTGGATAATTTATCGACATGTAATAAGGTTCTAGCGATATTTAGGTTAAATCATGGTGAAATACGATTGTTAATCCACGGCAGAGATAAACGAGAAATAATAGAATTTGTCGAAGCATTGAAATCTATCACTAGTGATTTAAATGAAATAATGGTTGAATATGGCGTTTTACTTGATAAAACAATGATACCGCTTAAACAAGGCCGCATTAAGTGCAATATACCCAGTGAGTGTAAAGAGTGTTTATCATCAAGAATAACGAGATTCCATGGAAAAACAATAAGCTTAGATTAAAAATACAGCACAGTCCACAATACTATGGAGAAATATTCCTGCAGGGTTTTAGTTTAAGTACCTTATTCTCTACTAGTATTCGCTCAAGTAATGGAGCTACTTCTTTAATTGGTTTATCGGCATTAACCTCTATGAGTCTATTTGTATCCTTGTAGTAATTGATGATAGGAGTAAATGTTTCATAGAATACCCTATAACGTTGTCTTATGACTTCCGGTTCGTCGTCTTTTCTTCTCACTAGTTTAGCTCCATCGTAATCGCATTGTTCATCAATTTTAGGCTTTGGCTCGTAATATAGATTATAGACTCTGCCGCAAACAGGACAAATTACTCTACCGCTTAATCGTCTAATTGCTATTTCTTCCGATACCTCTAGGTGTACCGCGGCATCTATTGATGTTATTTCATCTAGTGCCTTCGCTTGGTTAAGTGTTCTTGGAAAACCATCTAGTATGAAGCCGCTTACGGTGTCTGGTTGACTAAGTCTTTTTCTAATTACATCAATAGTGATCTCATCTGGTACTAGAAGCCCTTGTTCTACATAAGATCGTATTCTTCTCCCCAGTTCTGTGTTTTTAGCTATTTCTTCGCGAAATATATCGCCTGTACTTATATGTGGAATACAGTACTTATCCCTGAAGTACTGTGCGTAAACACCTTTACCTGCACCAGGTGGACCTATTAAAACGATTTTCATCATCCACCACCTTAAGAAATGTGACTTTGATTCTGCGTATTAAATATTCATAGTTATAAGGTACTTTGTTTTTAACTAGAAAAATTTATATTTACGATCACAAATATTAATTGAAGGGGGGAATAATGGCTGATAAAACACCTAGGGCATTAATAAGACTTCAAAGAAAATTAACTATTGAAAACCTATGGCTCTACGTCATTAAAGTACTTTTGGATGAAAAGAAGCCGCTTAGAGCGTATGATATAAAAGTAAAATTACGTGAAAAATTCTCGATTGATCCACCCGCTGTAACAGTTTACACAGTAGTATACAGGATGGGGCTTGATGGCCTACTTTCAAGAGTTAGAGAAGGTGAAGAACAAAAATACAAACCTACGGAAACCGGTATCGAAGCTTTTCATAAGGCTATCGTGTTTCTAGAGGAAACAATTGCAAAGCTCAAATTGTGAGGTGATATATGTGATCAGAGTTGCAATAATGGGGCAAGGACTAGTTGCATTACACTTCGAAGTGGGACTAGAGAAACTTAAGCGCAACGAGATTTCAGATTACGGTGTTCCACTAAGAAATTGGCTACCATACAAATACGATGACATAGAAATAGTTGCATCATATGATGTGGATGAATCTAAAGTCGGAAGAACAATTTACGAGCTAGCTAAACAGTATT
Organism: Thermoproteota archaeon; assembly: GCA_030550615.1. Lineage (GTDB taxonomy): Archaea > Thermoproteota > Thermoprotei_A > Sulfolobales > Desulfurococcaceae > UBA285. The sequence continues at coordinate 60,965 of JAUQPA010000003.1, forward strand.
ACCAGGGAAACGGGCCTCTACCAGGTACACTTAAAGACCTTATTGTAAAAAGAGGAATACATTTAAATAGCTTAAAGGGATTACCATTCAAAGCACGTGGTAGAGAGGAAATAATTGACTATGAAAGAGCTGTTTCGGAGATTATTGATGAATGGAGAAATCTTGGAGTAGATGTTGTAATAAACACTATGACTACGGAGCCCGTGGAACCGGTTGGTAGCATTAACGATTTACACGAGCGATTTAAAACAGCTGGATTAACCGCGTCTCAAACATACGCATACATGACAGCTCTATACTCATCTAGGTATAGAAACGCTGCTTTTGTGAACGTGATACCTTCGCCTATTGCTAATGATCCCGCGTTCTTGGAGTTATACAGGACCTGTAGAGGCGTCGTATTCGGAGATGATGGCTCAACTGGCGCAACACCTTTGACAGCTGATTTACTTGAGCACATGTATGAGCGTAATAGAAAAGTAATCGATATAGCACAATTCAACATAGGTGGAAACACTGATTTTCTAGCTTTGAACCTACCTGAAAGAAATATTATGAAGAAGAAAACAAAAAGCGCTCTTGTATCGGATATATTGGGCTATGAGGCACCTAATTACATTAGACCAACAGGTTACCTGGAACCGCTGGGAGATAAGAAATTTGTCGCCATGATTATCGAGTACTACAGCTTCGGAGAATTCAAAGACGAACTCTACATCGCGTGGAGAATAAATGACAGCCCAGCTTTAGCAGGTTTACTTGTTGACCTAGTTAGACTAAGCAGAATAGCTCTAGACAGAGAAATCTATGGAACAGTGTATGAAATCAACGCATTCTACATGAAGAAACCCGGTCCACCGGGCGCAAAGGTAATATCGAAGTTTAAAGCATACGAGTTACTATTAAAATGGCTTGGTATAAAAGACCCGAGGACGTAGTTTAAGGCACGATTCTAGTTCTGTCTCTGACGAACAGTATTGCTTCCCTAATATTTTCTAAATTCAACATTTTCATGAGTAATCTTTCTACTCCTAGACCAAATCCCCCATGTGGCGGAATACCGTACTTAAAGGCTTCTAGGTAGAATTCGAAATCCTCGGGGTTTAATCCCTTATTTCTCAGCGCCTCCACGAGGTTCCTATATCTATGTTCTCTTTGCCCTCCACTAGCTATCTCTAAGCCTTTGTAATCGAGGTCAAATTTCCTTGTGTATACCCCATCTTCTTCTCTCATGTAGTAAAATGCCGTAGAAGTCCATGGGAAACCGACGATGAAGTACAACTCGTGTTTCTTCTCAGCCATGATCTCGCCTAATTTCTTCTCAGCAGCATCACTTAAATCCTCTAACTCGCTTACCTCAACGCCCTCGCTTCTAAGAATATCGACAGCCTCAGTGAACTTTAACCTCTTGAAGGGTGGTGTTAGTTTCGGTAGATCTACCCCGAGAACTTCCAATTCATCTTTGTAATTAGCTCTTACATAGTCTAATATATATGCTACGAGGTTCTCAGCCGTCTGCAGTATATCCTCTACTCCATTAATAAAACCTTGTTCAACATCTATCCCCCAGGATTCGTTGAGATGCCTAGTCGTATTAAATTTCTCTGCCCTGAAGTAAGGCGTTATCTCATATATTCTCTCGAAACTAGATATGAGCATTTGTTTGTAGAGCTGTGGACTCTGGCTTAAATAAGCATCCCTCTCGAAATACTGTAGTTTAAATAAAGTTGCACCTCCCTCGGCACCGGCCGCTACTATTTTCGGTGTTTGGACCTCTATGAACCCATTTTTTTCAAAGTACTCTCTAGCTGCCTTCAAAACACCCGCTCTTATTTTGAATATAGCTTTTTCCACGGGATTTCTCGCTAGAAGCCACCTGTATTTGATTCTTGTATCTAGCAGTGCCGGAACTTTGCCCGCTATATCCACTGGAAGAGGCTCAATAGGTTTGGAATAAACCTCTATTTTGGTTGCAACATACTCAGTCCCCCTTCTACTTTTTTGCTCTGGTGCAAGTGTTCCTTCAAAGCATATTGCTGAACCAATATCTAATGGTTCAGCAATAGAATAAAGTTCTTTGTCTCTGTCTTCTCTTAAAGCCAACACGTATGGTTTTGAGTTATTACCACAGATTTCCACTATTAGTACTTTTCCAACTCTCGCTTTTCTAATAATCCATCCACACAATCTACTCAAACAAATACACCTGTGCTTTCTTCACGGTTTAATCAATACTTAATCCGTATAAAATATACCCATTGAATATATGAATAGTCATCAGCGAGATCACTCAATGTATAGGAACACAGAAGTGATTTATGATTACAACGAATGAGAATAAACTCGATACAATAGTGGCGGGGCCCGCCTAGCGGCGGGATAGCGGGGGGTGGATTTGAACCACCGACCTCGGGGTTATGAGCTTCGCGGGGTGATTACCACTTTACCAAGCGGTAATCACTCCTCCCGCGGGCTACCAGGCTGCCCTACCCCGCTGTTTTGCCCCGCCGGTTTTTATTGATTATTTTTCGTGGCTTATAAAGATTTACTCGGAGTGTTAATGTAGATAGTTAAACTCGCTGATCCGTAATTCAGCGGGGCAAACGACATCTTTGATCGTATGTCTAGTACTACTTATTGTAAAAGCTTCTTTGCCTTAAAGTATTGTACTAGTTTCTCGGCTACTTGTATTCCAGCTCTCTCCTGTGCTTCGTGCGTGCTTGCTCCTATGTGTGATGTTAGCACAACGTTTTCTAATTTCGTTAAAGGATGATCCTTGGGCAATGGTTCCTCTTCGTAGACATCTAGCCCAGCACCCGCGATCCAACCCTCTTGTAGTGCTTTGACAAGGGCATTTGTATCCACTATTCCCCCTCGCGAAGTATTAATTAATATAGCGCTTTTCTTCATGAGCTTCAATTTTTCCTCGTTGATCATATGCCTGGTTTCGCTATTGAGTGGAACATGTATGCTTACAACATCGGCGGTTCTCAATAGATCATCTAGTGGTAAATATCTAGCTCCAAGCTCCTTCTCTAAACTAGGCTTACGAGTTGAACTATAATACACTATTTGCATGTTTAAACCATGTTTCGCTATTTTAGCAACGGCTGATCCTATTCTACCTGCACCTATTATCCCGAGGATCTTGCCATTCAATTCAAAACCTTCCGCCTGCTTCTTGGGCCATACACCTTTTCTCATTTCTCTATCGCAGAAAGATATTTTCCTAGCAACGGCGATCATTAGTCCTATAGTTAACTCGGCAACACTGGTAGTTGTGGCCTCGGGCACCGTTATTACGTCTATGCCTTTAGACTTCGCGGCTTCAACATCTATGTTGTCAACTCCTACTCCAGCCCGGGCGATAACCATTAGTTTATCAGCTGATTCTATCACTTTTCTCGTAACAAGAGGTTTACTTCTAACAATAAGCCCATGATATCCTTTAATTAACTCAGCGAGGTCTTCCTCTCTAGGTTCCTCAACGATATAAACATCTATATTGTTCTCTCTTAAAATGCCTATTCCTTTTTCATGTATTCTACTTGCAACAAGTACCTTGACCATAACCAACCCGTTTGAATTAATTATGATGTAGAATAAAAAGAGTTATTTCCTAAGATCTAGGTTTAAAGCCTTTACTTACTAATACCTCTCGAAGAGTTTCAAGCAGCAATTTTATGTCATCATCCGTTATGTAACCCATGTGGCCGATTCTGAAGGTTATGTCTTTAACTTTGCCGTAACCTCTTGCGATCTCTATTCCTCTTTTTCTCATTTCCTCGTAGATTACGGGGCCCTTAATGCCTGGAGGATTATAAACAACCGTTATCGTAGGACTATAGTAACCTGGCTCAGCGAATAATTGTAATCCAAGTTCAACTACTCCTTTTCTGATTTTCTCTGCTCTTTCAGAATACATTTTGAGCCATGCTTCCCTACCGCCCATTTTCTCAACTATTCTCAAAGCTGCGTTCAAACCTGCAACTTGTGGTATTGGAGGTGTTGTCGGAGTGGACCATTGTGTTTCCAAGTATTCCCTTATTTCCAATAAGTCGAAATAGAGTCCTCTTTCAGGTATTTTCCTAGCTTTTTCAAATACTTCTTCGCTCACAGCAGCCATGGCTAAACCCGGTGGAACACCGAAAGCCTTTTGACTACTAGCAAACACTAAATCTATTCCCCAGTCATCAACTTTCAACTCGGCTGCTCCCATGGCGGACACGGCGTCGACAAAAACTAGTTTGCCGTGTTCTTTCGCAATCTTTGCGAGCTCTCTGAGTGGGTTTAATACTCCCGTGCTAGTTTCATTATATGTTATAGTAACAGCTTCTACGTCGGGATTCTTCCTGAGTGCTTCGTCTAGTTCACTTGGTAAAATCGGTTTACCCAGAGGTTTCTCCAATACGACTGGAATTCTCCCGTTTCTTTCTACTGCCTCCTTGTATCTATGCCCAAACTCACCTATGACCGTCACTAGTACTTTGCCGCGCGGCGTAACAGCGTTTCTAATGCTAGCTTCCATGAACCCCGTGCCACTTGAAGGTATTAGTAGAACAGTTGCTTTCCTGGCGTCTAGGAAATCAGCTAGTCTTTTAACTGTATCCCTGTGTAGTTCACGGTACTCGATTGATCTATGGCTTAGCATTTGAATTCTCATTGCTTCGAGTACCTCCGGGAAACAAGCTACAGGTCCTGCGGTGAACAGCTTCATCGGGCGAGGCCACAGCATTTTCTCTATTTCTTTGACAACATCAGGGTACTGCATAATAACACCGAGTCATCGATATAGGGATAAAAGATTATATAAGTAAACCAAAAGATCCTTTAGTAAAGTGTTGATCAACAACGCGGTCCCCGTCGCTCCACCTTACATCATGCATCAGCACGTTCCTGCTAGGTCATCCCATTTTACATTATTTTTTACACTCTAATATTATTCATTTATGTAGTTATCGTTCGCGAATTCGAAGAGAACCATAGTAGCAGTAGTCCAATAGGTGTTTGTCGATGAAGGTATATTTAAAACTACGTAATGGGGAATGGGTGCTTATTACGAAGAAAATAGAGCAAACAACTATCACAAAAAAACGGCGAACAACCAGATACATATTAGCAGGTGAAACAGTTGAATCCGCTCCTCGTTTAAATAAGTATGATTCAATGAAAATACCTGGAAGTATAGTTAATAAGGTTGTTTCAAAGTTGTTGGATGTAAATGAAAATGATGAAGTTGTAATCGAGTTGCTTGATCCAGAGCATTACATAGTCAAGGTTCCCAAAGGTAAATCCGGCATTATTGAAAAAATTCTCGTGGATCTCGCTGCTGGGAGAAAAAGTAAATCCACTACTGAGGAGGTCGCGTAAACTTCTTTACTGCTAGTAACTGTTCGCCCCGTTGCACTTCTAGTTTTTCTAGATCCTTCCTGTAACCGCACGTTGGGCATTTATAGTATATTGATATTTTAACTACATTACCTATTTTCTCCGACTCGTATACTAGTGATAATGCATTGCCATCCTTCGGACAACTAAGTACTTTCTCGCTCACTTTATCATCCCGCGCTTCTTTTTTATCTAAGGAAAATACTAGTTTAAATACGGGTGAGTTATTTGTTGGATAAACTACGGGTTATTGCAGAAGAAACTGGTGTGAATGTATTAATACTAAGTGCACCGGATAACATTGAGTATTTTACCGGGGTACCTAGTATAGGGGACGGGGTGGCATTACTGATATATGAGGCAAAAGCAGATGCAACCGCTCTCTATGTTCCTTTATTGGAGTATCATAGATACAGAGATATACTACCACAAACCGTGAATGTATACGCTGTATCTAAATCAATTAAATCAACGGATATACCGGTAGTTGAGCTGGATTGGGGAGAAATCATCGGTAAATACAAAGAATTCGGGAAAATAGGAGTGGATTTATCGCATCAAAGTCCAATTTATAAAACAATATACAACGCCGTAGGTGGAGGAGTGGTTGATGTATCCGACCGTATTTGGAAAATTAGAATGATTAAGTCAAATGACGAAATAGAGTCTATTAGCGAGGCGGTCAAAGTAACGTTAAGAGGTATAGTAGCTGTTTATGCCGGCTTACATGAAGGGGTTACCGAGGCATCTTTAACGGGTTTGTTTGAAAAAACAGTAAGGGAAAACGGGGTTGAGAAACTTGCATTTGACCCAATAATAGTGTTCAAGCCGAATAACGCATATCCCCATGCTCTGCCAAGTAAGAAAGCTCTTGGAAGTAGGGATCTTGTTTTAGTAGATGTAGGCGTTAAAGTAAACGGTAGATGTAGCGACGTCACTAGGATGATTACTTGGAGAAGGCCGAGTAAAGAGGAAAAAGCAAGCATCGAGGCTGTGATCGAGGCCCTCGACGCCGCTATTGATACCTTGAAACCCGGAGTAAAAGCAAGTGAAGTATATGAAGCCTCCGTGAAAGTTCTTGATCGCTATGGATTAAAGAATAGGTTTATACATGGTCTTGGGCATGGGGTAGGAATTGTGGTACATGAGCCACCTTACTTAAGGGCAGGTAGTAACACAATACTAGAGCCCGGTATGGTTGTTACCGTGGAACCTGGAGTATATTTCCCCGGTAAATATGGTGTTCGCGTCGAAGAACTAGTTGTTATCACGAAGAAGGGGGGCAGGGTTTTATCTAGAGGTGTTGATAAAGTTCTGCACGCTCTATAGTTTCTCAAGGATTCTCCAAACAGGGTTATGGGGCGATGCAATTACTATTTTATTGATTTTTTGTATGGTATCAATCCTCAAGTCATGTAGATCGGGTTTAGCGTAGACAGGTGTTCCGAGCCTAGTTGCTATTGCCAATGCAACTGCTACATCACTATTTCTCAATCCGCCTGTTAAGTGCATAAATCCACCTATAAACCCTATTGCAGCGTAAGCAGCCTCAATAGATGCCGAGCCCAAGGTCCTGGTCTTCAGGTTTAATTTACTTTCACTAAAAACTTTTCTTGCTAATTCAATGTGTCTAGGATTCTCTGTGTATATGGATAGTAGTTCTAAACCTTTATTCAAGTAACCAGCGATCTCCGAACCGTTATAGTAAACTCTATTTTCACATAGCTCTATCGTGTCCCCCGTGAAGATGTTATATACAATCCCGTACGCTAAGTTCACTGGATTATTTACATTACGTGGGTAAACGGCGACCGACATCGAAGCAAACGGTATTTTATGAGCGTAATTTAAACTACCATCCAAAGGGTCTACGAGCACTATTACTTCCGGTTCCTCAGATATTTTTCTTAATCCTCTTTCTTCTCCGACAAGCCAAGCTCGGATCCCCCTAGATCTTATTTCTTCCTCGATCAAGTTCTCTGACAATATATCTATTTTTCTCGTTACATCCCCGCTTACGCCTAATCCGATTACTTCATTATACTCTTCCCTCCCATAGTTTTCGCGCAGAAACTTGACATCTCTTTCAACAATCTCCTTGAATACTCTACACGTTTCTTTATTGTTAATCATAACATCACCGAATGTAAATAATTTATTTTCCTATTATACTATGTTATTAAAAAGTGTTTGTTAATGAGTACTAACCTAGTTATTAGTAATGGGGGTTTCTTGGAGAAAACACCGACATTAATAGTTACATGTAGAGGTACAAGTATTGATCATTGTGTTCACGAAATAGGTAATGTTCTGTATCCAAAAGACCCAAACGTTAAAATCAATAACACGATGTTTAAAGGTGTATTGTTTGTTTACACCGTGTTACCGCCTGATAGAGCGTATGGTATTACTGCTCACCGCGAATATGGTTTCGTTGAAAACATTATACCTATTTATTGCACTCTTACATATCCATTGGAAGAGAGGGATATAGCCGAGTGTTTATCTAGGCTACCTCTACCTAGTAGAATAAAATTAAAGGTCAGAGTAAGAGGATTGAGAGGTGTAAGTGAAAAAATATTCAACTTAGCTATGGCAACTCTTAAATCCATGAATATTGAACACGATACGCGGGCTAAAACATGTCTCTACTTTGAGGGCTTTTACAACGTGGTTTATGTAGGAGTAGGGGATTGCCAATCTGTTTTTAAAGCCTACGTTAAGAGTAGATAAGTGAAAGTTTTGGTGTAATCGTAACTATGAGTGATGCTTGGCGCATCATAGAGGAGGAAATAAATAAACCATCTATATTTAAAAGCAGAGAAAGCCTTATGCCGGAACATCTACCAGATAAGCTTCCACATAGGGAAAGCGAGCTAAGAGAACTCGTATCGTATTTCAAGCACCTTGTACATGATCCTGGCAGCATATCTCAGAGAGTATTAATTATCGGTGGGGTGGGAACGGGTAAAACAGCTCTTTCTAAGTTATTCGGCAGGATCTTCACGCGAATGGCCCGTGAAAAAGGGTATAATGTATCATACGTGCATGTTAATTGCCATAGGAACAGGACGCTATATAACATAATTTACGATATTGCAAGACAACTAACTATTTCCCTGCCTCCTAGAGGACTTTCAGCTAAGGAGATGTTTGATGCGCTGCTTTCGTATCTCGAAGAACTAGACCAATACGTTATTGTAGCATTAGATGAATTTCACTACTTCGCTAACATATCTAAAAACGAAGCCGTGTACTTCCTGGCTAGAACATATGATGCATATGAGGGAGCAAAACACGTTAACTTCATATTTATTGCAACGGATACATCCAAGTTGGCGTTCCTAGATCCAGTTACGGAAGGTTATCTACTAAGACATATAATTAAACTTGAACCATATAAATCGAATCAACTATACGATATATTGAAATACCGAGCCTCTCTTTCATTTTACGATGGAGTGTACGATGAAGATATCTTGAAATTCATCGCGGAATATGAAGGAGTTGATAAAGGTGGGGGAGGTAACGCGAGACACGCTCTTGAAATACTATTATTATCCGGAGACTTCGCTGAAAAAGAAGGAGCAAGGAGAATAACTATTGAACATATTAGGAAAGCACTAATGAACTTATCGAGAGAAGTCGTCAACGTCAGCGAGGTAATTAGGTATAGTTCATTACATGAACTACTTGTATTGCTAAGTATTATAAGATTATTGAGAAGAACAGGGAAAAAAGAAGTAAGAATGGGTGAAGTTGAAGAGGAGTATAAATTAATATGTGAATCATACGGTGAAATACCTCGAAGACATACTCAGTTATACGAATATATTCAAAGTCTCTCAAAGGCGGGAGTTATATTCGCTCAGCCAAGTGGGCGTGGTCATAGGGGGAGGACAACTCTGGTCACGATACATTATGGTCCACTAGATGTATTAGAGAACTACATAGTAGATCTAATAAAGAGGCGGCGGGAACTTGGTTTCTAAACGTAATTTGGAGGAAGCAGTATTGAATGTTATCGCAAAACATAGACAATGTAATTTCAACACGTTAAGAAAGGAAACAGGTCTAAGTTACTATACTTTAACTAAGGTAATAGAGAAGCTGATATCAAGAGGTTTAATTATTGAGAAGAGAGTTGGGAGATTAAGAATAATTAAAATTATTGAGAATCAGTGATTTGCTTAAATGGACACGTTTCCCAGAACGTAATACATTTCTTCGCAAAAGACCTGGTTAAATACCTATTAGTAGCTTTGCAGAAAGCTATGCAAGTAGCCTCGACTTCTTCACTGTATTTAACCAGTTCAAAATACGGACACCCGCTTTTTTCACTACATGAAACAGCGTGTATTGGAAGATATACTTCACGTGGTTTACTCACTTTTACACCTAGTTAATAATTAAGTTTAAAATAGTTAAAACCCTCTAAGTAAAATAGAGGGTAATGGGCCCGAACAGATGGATGAAGAACCTAGGCCACGAAATACGAATTTAAATGTGGCCCGGGTAGCTCAGCCTGGATAGAGCGCCGGGCTGTGGACCCCCGAGATGAGGGGGCGGATACCCGGAGGTCCCGGGTTCAAATCCCGGCCCGGGCCCTTCCCATATAATATTACTACTAATGCGATCAGGAGCTAGAGTAGTCTCTGTACCGTGACCCAGAACATTTTCGGTGATTAAAAACAACTACATATAGGGATCAGGCTTCACGTTGATCGATGTTGCTTGGTACATCCCCGGCTTCATGGACCTCGGGTTATTTTCTTCTAGTGTTCATTTGGGTTAATTATGTGCTCTACAGCTGTTCGTGGTTTTTCCATTCCAGAATTTGTTTGAGCGCTATTAGGTACGCTGATGCCGTGTGTTTGTCTAGACCACGCTTCTTCATCGCGATACTGTTCATGGGTGAACTCGCGGTTCCTCGTGGATCAACCATAACGAGTTTAAACCGGTCTGCGTACGCCGACTTTAACCCGTGGAGGGGTGCTTTTAAGACGATCATCTCAATTATCGAGCTTTTGAACGTGGATACCTTGTAGTTGTAGTTCGCGCCTCCTCTTTTTCGCCGTCTAATTCAGCAATATCTCAGGTAGCCGATCACGCTCGGGTTCGGTAAGTTTCACGGTAACTCTACCGGTGGAACCATCGTAGCCTACAACCGTTACATGGAATTCGTACCCCGCCTTCAGCGTTATGTTCCTAGCAGGGTATCTCTCTCGTTCTGCTGGAACATCAGCCAGTCACCGAGCTCAGCGCTTCTGAAGCTTACTCCGAGAGCTCTACGCGACTCGTAGATGCCTCTAACAAGTGCAACAACACCGTCCGCGTACCTTCTGTTAGGTATAACACTGTGCTTCCCTCCTAAATACAATCTTTCAACCTATATCGTCCCCCGGTGGAGTAGCTATGGACTCTTAGCTAGTGTTTTTCAATAACCATTGGTTCACGTTGACAGAGCAAGCTTGTTTACCGGTATGAATGGTGAACCCTATGAACTAAAGACTTTAAATTTGAAGAGCATAATTGGAAAACAATGGAGAACACCATGAAAAACGGAAAAGCAACTATTTTAGTTGTAGGTGAGGTGAGTGCAGAAGATACTATTAGTACAGGCGGAGCCTTAAGATCAACTCGTGCTATTAAGGAGTATGCCAGGCACTTCGATGTCCATTTATTAATGCCTCCTCACCTTAAAGTAGACCCCGCGTACGTTAAAAACAGCCTTGGAGTAAAGGACACGATTCAATGCGCTTTGTTCCCTAGAGCTCTGTTTTCTGAAGGGAGATTTTCTTTTACTTACGTTATGATTCCACCCAGAGCTCTCAGGCTACTTATGAAAAATCCTAGAAGATTGAGTGTTGACCCTGATGCTATAGTTGTACTGAATGAAACATACGATTGCCTGAGCATTGGACGTGTTCTCAAGGAAGAGCACGGTACACCTTCGTTGGCTATGCTACAACTACCCGTGCTATATCATGATAAGAGAAGAAGAGAACAGATAGTAAAGGCTTTTGAGCTTTGGTATCAGGAGCTATACGCTGATGGTAAATTGGTAGGCCTTATCGGAAAGCTCAGAACGAGAATTGAGCTACTTGTAGCATGGTCAAGGCTTATGAAGAATCTTCTCAACAGCTACGACATGTTACTAGCTGTTAGTAAAGCAATTGTTCACGAAATGGGCGAAGAATATAGTAGTAGGTTCTACGTTTTAGACCCCGGCGTTTCTCTGAACCCTCAGGATGTTGAGCTTATTCAAACCATTAGAAAGCATAGTAAGGAGAGAAGAGACCATGTAGTTTTCGGTGGACGAGTTGACGCATTAAAAGGCTTCATTGAAGGATTGTACGTCTTCAAGGAGATAGTAAAAACCTACTCTTCGCTGAAGCTAATTGCAACCGGCTACGTTGGTGAAAAACTCAGACTAAGAGTTGAGAAGCTCGTCAGGAGGCTTGGTCTCGAGGACAAAGTTGTTTTAACTGGTGTTGTTCCCAGAGCGGAGAGGTTTAAGCTGATCGCCGAAGCCAAGCTAGTGCTTTACCCAAGCCACGTGGATTCTTTTTCCTACAGTGTATTAGAATCGTTAATGCTTGGGACACCTGTCGTAGCCTATGATATTCCCGCGTTGAGACTATACTATGGAAGTACACGTGGAGTACACCTCGTGAGAGAAGGTGATGTAGAAGCGTTATCCAAGGAGACTATTGATGTACTCAGCTCACGCACCGAAGAGGTTGAACCCCCAAAGCTTAGAAGCTGGAACGATATATTAGAAGAAGAGGTCTCAGTAATCAAAAACTTAGCTACGAGAACACGTTGAGACGTGGAAGGAATCTTCTATTCAATGATTTTCACTGATTCTAGCTCTCGCCACTTATACTGCGCGCAGTTATTGTTGACTCAATAGCTTTTCGAGAATACCTGCGAATTTTTCTCGGAAAACTTCTCGTCTGTACATCATGCTCTTTCTTACAGCTTTTTCCCTGAGCTCAGCTAGTTTCCCGGGATTGTTCTCAAGGTCCCTGATGATAGCTGGGACCTCGTCTAGCTCCACGTAGCCGAGCTCGTGGCTAACATCCGAGACGACATCCGTCCATGCACCACCATCCCTGTATACTATTGGAACAGCGCCAGCCGACATTGCTTCAACAACCGCTATACCAAAGTGCTCCGGAAACAAGGGGTGAACGTAGAACATCGCTCTCTGCAGGAGCTCCCTGAGCTCGCCCCTAGGGACATCCGTGAGAACGTAGAAGTTCGATGCTTGATTCTTTTTCTTCTCGTTCTCGATTGCTATAAGTAGTTTGCCTGAAAAATGTTTTTCTAGTTTAGTCTGCCCTGTTGAGCCAACCAGGTACCATTCGTAGTCCGGTAGCTTGGACGCTACTCGTGGTAGTAGATGGAGATTTTTCTCAGGTGTAATCCTCGACACTGTAACGATGATTTTCTCCTTTACTCCACCATCATATGCATAGTAGTCAACATCTACTGGTGGATACAGAATTTCAGCACTTAATCCATACGTTTCTCTGATTAGTTTAGCTGTCCAAGAGCTGTTCGTGAGAACAAGTTTCGGGTCGCCCCTGATGCTTCGAACCTTCCTTGTAACTAGCCAGTTATACAGTCTCCAGTGAAGTGAACTAGACTTCGTCGTGCTGAGCCCGGCTGGGTAGTGTATGTACGAGATATCAGTCGCGAGTGGAATGTCTATACCTGAATCAATGATGAGTCCATTCGTGTTGGAGGACAGCAACTTCTCATACGCCTTGGAAATTAGAAGGAGCCTACGGTAGCGAATAAATCTACCAGTAATCCTTAGAATCCCCTCAAGAAAACTCTTGACCTCGATCACCTCGTAGTTTCCCGGGAGCTGAAACATTTCAGCACATTTTCTCAAAGCATCTTCACTACTGGTTACAAATGTAACACTAAAGCCCCGCTCCCTGAGAACACTCGCCATTTCTAAACTAACTCTCTCTCCACCGCCGCAAACCGTGAAAAGATCCACAATGTACGCCTTCAACAGTTTCTACCCCGCTCTTCACTTTCCTAGTTATGAGGGAGTTCTCGGTATATAATCATTACTCCAGCTCAGGGAGAGCTGGGTAAGGAGTAACGAAAAAGGATGATTTTCCTCTCATTCCGCTCCACATCCCGGTTTTCATTTTTGCTTTTCCATTTCTTCGGGTAGGGGTTTGGATTTATGTTGGTTGATGTCATCGCTTCATCTCTTTTCCCCTGCATTGGTCTTGGTTTTGCACTGCTCTTGAAGAGCGTTTAGGGTGATCCCGGGACCCTGCATCTTGCTTATCGTAGGAACAGGTTTATACACGCGATCACGTCTCTATCACCTGTGAAACAGCATCTACCCTATCTCGGCATTCTACCAGCATTATCCTTTAACCTGCTTCCACGGCTTGGGCGCGTTGACAATGTCTTCACTGTATTAACAAACTTAACCCCTCCGGAATCTCCGCATTTTGGGGCGGGGAGTATGTCGGAGGATAAAGCCGCCGCCGGGATTCGAACCCGGGACCTCTGCCTTACCAGGGCAGCGCTCCACCAGGCTGAGCTACGGCGGCTGGCCTACTGTGTATTAAAGCACTGGAGGATTTTTATATCTATTTTTACTAAGCCACGTTGAATCCAAGTTCCTTGAGTTGCCTATGTATTTCCTCGGCGATTTTTTGTCCGAAAGTTGGAATCATGGCTAGTCTTTTTTTGGGTATTTTAGCGAGGTCATCTAGTGATTTAATGCCGTGTTCTATTAGTAATCTTGCTCTAACTCTTCCAATGTATTTAAGTGATGCTAGCTCTAATGCATCTGTTTTCACTCCTTTCTCAATTCTTTGAGATAATTCCAGTAACTTCTTGTTATATGATATGTCTCCGAGGATCCCTGCTATTTTTCCCAAGGCATTTGTGATCCAACTCGCGGTGTCCTTCATATTGTATAAGTCTCCCGGGCCCA
>JAUQPA010000034.1 GCA_030550615.1 Thermoproteota archaeon
GTTATTACGAATAATAAACACGGAGATGCTGTAATAGATTACCCAGCAACATCAATAGCCCTCGAGAAAATATACCACATTATCAAAGAACGCAGATATGTCCCAGTACTGGAAGGATTCATAGGTAGAAGTGTAGAGGGATATGTAACAACTCTGGGCAGGGGAGGATCAGACTACACGGCTACGGCTATTGCAGCCTTATTGAGAGTAGATAGAGTATACCTCGTTACAGATGTTGACGGCATTATGACGTGCGACCCGGATCTAATTCCATCAGCGAAGCTTGTAAAATACATGAGTTACATGGAGGCACTCGAAGCAGCAATGTATGGAGTTAAGGGAATAAATCCAAAGGCGTTTGATCCCCTCGAGAAAATATATGGATCAAACGTATATGTCGGTTCGTGGAAACTATTTGGAACATTTATTTCAAAGAGAATAAATGAAGCACAGAGAGGACCCAAGCTCATCGTGATTAAGGATACTGGGGACAGCTCGTACATCGCCATTGTTGGCGAAGGAGTATCGAGAACGAGGTTTCTCAGAAACTTAATTAGCATTATCGATGACCTAGGTATCGAGGTGAATGGCATACAATCGCATGTGCATAGACCATCACTAATAGTGTATGTCAACAGGGAACAAGGAATTAAAGCACTAAAACAATTACATAGAATATTATTCGAAGGGGATTAATGTGAAGAAACGTGTCGCTGTACTAGGTGCGACCGGGATAGTGGGCCAACGATTCGTATCTCTCCTGGCGAATCATCCATGGTTTGAGCTATCAATGGTTACAGCATCCGAGAAAACAGCTGGTAAACGTTATTCCCAAGTAGTAAAATGGATAATTGAGAAACCTATGCCGAATCAAGCCGAGGAACTAGTGCTGGAACCACTAAATGTAAGTAGAATCGTCGAGGAGAAAATAGATGCCGCGTTTGTTGCTTTGCCTAAAGAAGTTGCAGTAGAGGTCGAGATCGAGCTAGCCCGTAGAGGTATTATTGTTATTTCTAATGCGAGCAACATGAGACTCGAGCCCGATATCCCACTATTGAACCCTGAGATCAACGCTGACCATGTTGAAGCAATAGAAGTACAAAGAAGTAGCAGGAAGTGGAGCGGGGCAATCGTCAAAGTACCGAACTGCACAACTGCGATTTTGACGCTGACGCTGAAACCAATATACGATGAATACGGGTTGAAACGAGTAATTGTCGCAACAATGCAGGGTTTATCGGGTGCGGGTTTAACAGGCGTTCCCTCAATGATGATCCTGGATAACATTATACCATACATAGAGGGCGAAGAGGAGAAAGTAGAGACAGAGTCCAGGAAGATCATGGGATTATTCGATGGCAACACCATAGTTTTCAACAACGAATTCACGGTCTCCGCTAGTTGCCACAGAGTAATGGTATTAGAAGGGCATTCCCTAGCGGTTTTTATTGAAACAAACGAGAGAGTGGATGTTGATGAAGTTGCGAGAGTAATGGAGGAGTTTAAAAACAACAAGATTAAGGACATGAGTTTGCCGACCGCACCTCTTAAACCAATTATAGTTAGAAGAGAAATAGATCGACCCCAACCGAGACTAGATAGGCTTGAAGGAAATGGTATGAGCGTAGTTGTGGGTAGAATAAGAGAAGATAAAGCACTGAACGGTATAAAATACTTCGCGGTTGGACATAATACATTGAGAGGTGCTGCTGGAACGGGAGTACTTATAGCCGAGTTATTAGTGAAGAAGAATATTCTGTAGTAGTGTTACTCATAGTTGACTGCATGCCTATACTTTACTGAAAATAATAGATACATCTTGCGGGATATAATGTTTTACTCGAGGATTTATTAACCCAGCCACATGTATTTTTTAGATGTGGTCTCGGTGGTCTACGTGGAAACATAGATAGTTTATACCTCATGTATAGAATTATAAAACCAGGTATTGTTCTAAAATGCATAAAATGTGGAAAAACCTATACACCGGCTCCTAGGTTGTTTCTATGTCCAAAATGTAATCATCCACTAGAGGTGGTGTTGGAAAACACGGATTTTGATTGGAATAAGGCAAGAAGACGAAGATTATGCGTGTGGAGGTACAGGGAGCTGTTGCCTATACGCGAGGGGATAGACCCCGTTTCACTGAATGAAGGTGGAACCCCGCTGATCAAAATATCGAACTTATATGAGAAAAGAGTAGTTGAATCACCGAATATTTACATTAAATTCGAGGGAGCAAATCCAACTGGGAGCTTCAAGGATCGTGGAATGACCATTGGTGTTACTATAGCTAAACATCTTGGTGTTGAAGGAGTAGTTGTAGCGAGCACGGGTAATACTTCGGCATCTGCAGCTGCTTACGCTGCACGAGCAGGGCTAAAATGCATTGTTTTCCTTCCCAAGGGGGGTGTAGCTAGAGGTAAAATAGCGCAAGCATTACTTCACGGAGCTGAAATAAGAGAAGTGGATGGATCATTTGATAAAGCTCTCGAGGAAGTATTAATGGATGTACTTAGAGGGGAACTGGCGAATTACTACCCATTGAATTCATATAATCCATGGAGACTTGAAGGACAGAAAACAATTGCTTTCGAGATCGTGGATGAATTAGGATTCGTCCCAGACTACGTGATAGTGCCGGTGGGTAATGCAGGCAATATATCAGCAATATGGAAAGGCTTCAAGGAACTCTACGAGTTCGGCTTTATAGATAAGCTACCGCACATGATTGGTGTTCAATCCGAAAACTCCGCGCCCCTCGTGAAAACATGGTTATCGGGATCAAATGATCTTATTCCCGTCAAAGAACCTAAAACAATAGCATCAGCTATTAGAATAGGTAGACCTGTAAATTGGCTAAAAGCTTTGAAAGCTATTATTGAATCAAAAGGATTCTTCGAGACCGTTAGTGATGATGAGATCATTAACTCCATGAAACTACTAGCTAGATACGAAGGCATAGGCGTTGAACCAGCGAGCGCGACAACGTTAGCTTGTTTAATTAAATGCATGAATAAAGGTATAGTAAAAAAAGATGATAACGTTGTACTCGTAGCTACTGGTCACGCGCTAAAGGACCCCGATATCATAATTAAAAACCTGGAAAGTTATCTATAGAGAGAACAACGCGTTTAATTATTCAAACCTCATGTAGGTAATTAATAAAAAAATGCGTGAAGGGAAAATGCACGTACCAAGATTAATGTGTACACAGCACCCAGATACCACTGAGAAAATAACTGCTCAACAGGAAATAGATGAAGCAATCCAGGCATTTACAATGTATAAATGCGATGAAGTTATGAGCGACTATGAAGGTAAACTCACACCGTTCGTTCAACCAAAGGAAATTGTTCTTAAAGCACATGGTCTAGGAATACCTCTCGGCGAGAAAGCTTTCATTACCGTTAGGATACCTAATCCATCTCTCGAGGATTTTGATAGAGTTGACTTAGCCATAGAGGCTGGAGTAATAGCAAATTACTATTCGTTTAAGCTATACGACCTTCAAGCTGTTAAATGGTACATTCTCCCGATGGTTGAAGACATAGACATAGTTAGGCTTGTACAAAGGCTAATATTGAAAAAACTAAGCATAATTAGAGAAGAACTAAACATTAACATCGAGCCCTCGCAGCTCATACCCCTACTAGAAGACGTTAAGTCACATATACGAATTCGTTCATATATAAATACATTATTCACAGTTCTAAGAGAACATGGAATAGATATTAACACACTAAGAGTGTTTCTTGGCAAAAGCGATGCAGCCGTTAAATCCGGCCATATAGCATCTGCGCTTTCAATAATGTATGCTTTGAGCGAGCTCAGAAAACTATCAATGGAGCTACAGGTTGAAGTAAAACCAATTATTGGCATGGGAATCCCGCCTTTCAGAGGAGCATTGAATAATCCTGAATTAGTTGAATACATTGTTCAAAGATACGGAGGCTTCAGTACTGCAACAATTCAATCAGCTGTAAGGTATGATATTCCATACAAAGACTATGTGAAAGTTATGGAGACAATCTTATCCAATGTTGATCGTGATTTCGTTAAAATTGAACCTGTAATTCTTGAACTGATAGATCAAAGCATTAAAGCATACAGAGATCTCGCCTCT
Organism: Thermoproteota archaeon; assembly: GCA_030550615.1. Taxonomy (GTDB): domain Archaea; phylum Thermoproteota; class Thermoprotei_A; order Sulfolobales; family Desulfurococcaceae; genus UBA285. Next base: position 4,127 of record JAUQPA010000034.1, read on the forward strand.
CGTTACATAGATGTTATACGGAAAATCGCTGAGTATGTGCCGACCACAAGGGACAGGATATCATGGAAAAACTATGGAAGAATTTTCCCAGTGTACAACGAGGGTTATTCCGTGCCAAGGGCAATAATCTACACATCAGCTTGGTATGCAACGGGGGTACCGCCTGTTTTCCTAGACGCTGAACTCATAATAGAGTTAAATAAACGAGAGGAATTAGATTACTTGTTGAAGCAACTACCCTACCTCAGAGAAGAGTGGGAATACGACTCGAGATTTTACGTACACCACGTAGCTTTAAAGAGGCTCGATGAATACATAGTGAAGAAAGTTAATGAAGCCCTAGATATTCTAGGAATAAAACCCGAACCAATTGACTCATACAGAGCAATTCTAGAACTTAACCCAGTGGAACCACATATAGCAGCAATAGGTAGAATAAGAGGTTTTCTGGGATGAGTAGAAGAATTTGCGAATGATCATTTCATAGCAGTTACAAGTTTTTAATTAACTACTTAAAAATTAAATTTACCAAAGCAACACTCACCGGGTTTTCATTTATTCGTTTTAGATTAGCTGCATATTTATGCTGTCTCTACTATTTTAATGTTTCCTGTATTTTAGTTAACATAGCGTTCTTATCCATCATAAGTTCAACGATATCATATAAATACGCTTTTACTCTACGTAAATTATCCAGTACTAGGAACATTTGAGGATCTTTCTTGAGGATACTAACGTATTTATCCTCAATTTGAATCAACTCGTTATACTTACTACTTATAGTAGAATAAACTGCTTCATATTGGAAATCCTCTACGAGTTTCTTCACAAGCATGGAGAATTCTACTATTGTTTCAATATGTTTTACTACGAGCATTTTATCATCATCTGAGAAATTGAACTGTGATCTAAGTAGATCACGTGCAATGTACGTCACGTGATCAATCGATCTCTCAAGGTTTCTTAGTATATTATACACTATGTTAACTTCGAGAAACGATGAAAATCCGTGTTCCCGCGGCAAATGTTCGCCCATTAGTATTTTATTCAGTATTCTCAGAGAATACAGTGTTAATTTATCAGCTAAACTATCCTTATCCGCTAGTTCCTGGAGTCTGTTTTCGTTGAAATCGTTGTTTTTAATTACTAGCAGAAGATCCTTTAGAGTTGAATCAAGTAATTTAAATAATCTCTCAATTATTTCTCTTACACTTATACTGAAATCTCCAGCAACATTCTTAATGATTACTGAGTTCCCTTCGAAACTTACAACCTCTAATCCAAGTACTTTAGACGTTAGCTCTTCTTGAAAAAGCTTCAGGTAGCTTGGATTATTTAAATTGACTCTTACATAGAACTCGTCATAACCCACTAGGTATCTTGATATAATGTTCATTAAATCATATCGCAAATTCCCCACTAATTCAAGTTCAATAGAGCCTGTTCTTCGTTGTTTCACGGATTTAGAAGGCGGTATAATCATCAAGCTCAGGTCCGGGGAGATCTCTAAAAGCACTTCATCCTGGCGTTTTAAACCATGTAGCTTAGCCCACTCTTTGGGGATTGATATCAAAAAGGTGTCTCCTATCACTTGAACACGTCTTTTAAACATATTATCACTACTACCCTATGTATCTATAAATGTCTTTAAATATTTAAAATACATTTAAATCTATTGTTGAATATTTTTAAAAATATGTATATTCATGAACAAAAATGGGGCTATATGCATATTCAAAATAGAAAGATTATAGTAGTAGTTATTTTGGTGCTGGTAGTTATAACATTGGTTTCAACATATTTCACATATTTCCAACAACGGGAAAGCGCATCTCTCCAAACACTCACTACATCTACTCCTATATCTACAATGCCATCTTCATCTGTAATTCTTCAAGGAGCAGGCTCAACATTTATTTATCCACAGTTAAATGAATGGATACAATCGTTTTACATGATGAAAGGTATACGCGTTAATTACCAATCCGTGGGAAGTGGCGCTGGTTTAAGTATGTTTTTCCAGAGAACAGTGGATTTCGCATGTAGCGATCCCCCGCTCTCGAAAGATATGTGGGAGAAATATAAAGGGGAAATAATTCAAGTACCGTGGCTTATTGGCGCAGTAGTAATTATATATAATATCCCCGAGCTCCAGGGGAGCGTTTCATTAAAGCTAGATGAAGTAGCATTAGCTAAAATATATAAAGGCGAGATTGTATACTGGGATGATCTTTACATTAAGAGTTTGAATCCTGAGATCGCGGATAAATTGCCACATAAAGAGATCATTGCCGTGTATAGATCAGACTCGAGTGGAACCACGGAGATATTTACGACGTATCTCAACAAAGCCGCGAGTAACATATGGCCTAGTGAATTAGTTGGAAAAACTGTTAATTGGCCGGTTGCAACAGTAGGCAGGGGTGTTGGTGGAAAAGGAAATGAAGGAGTTACGCAGGTAGTTACGCAGACCCCGTATAGTATTGGCTACGTGGAATGGGGATACGCTGTTGCAAATAACTTACCCATAGCTTCATTGAGGAACGCAGCTGGATTTTTCGTAAAACCCAGTGAGGAATCATTAATCAGCGCCCTGAATAATATTAATGTTCCATCAACGCCACTAGATGATTTCAGTTATATAGTTCGCGAAGCTGTTTACGCACCAGGAGAGGAAAGCTATCCTCTACTGGCATTAACACATTTAGTGATCTGGAGAAAATACGACGACCCATTAAAAGCGTATGCATTGAAGGAGTTTCTAAAATGGATACTTGAAGACGGCTATAACCACATTATTCCAGGCTACGTAGCACCTCCACCATCTATCAGGAAATTGTTGAATAATGCTATTAATCTCATTGAAGCAAAGTGATGGCAATGGGTGTTTCAAGAAAGGACAAAATATTCTTCCTTTCACTAATCCCTCCTTCAATTACACTACTAGGCATACTAGTAGTAACAGTTATTACGATTTTGTCTAATTCCCTTGAGTCTCTCAGTCTATATGGTTTAAGCTTAATTGCTTCAAGCATTTGGGATCCCGAAAACCTAAAGTATGGTCTCTTAGCACCTATACTCGGCTCAATAACGACATCTACGCTGGCTATATTAACAGCTCTTGTTTTCTCAATCCCCTTAACTATCCTAATAGCAGAGTATTCAAGTGGCTTCGTGAAAAACGTTTTATCATCCATAGTAGAGCTTATGGGAGGTATACCAACAATTGTCTATGCAATATGGGCTTCAACGTATTTTGCATCTCTATTGAAACAGTACGTAATGGATCCTCTGCACGCCTATTTCTCAATTATACCATTGTTCTCGTGTAAGCCGATCACCGGTTTCAGCATATTCACAGCTGGAGTATCCATTGGAGTATCCATAGTACCATATGTTACATCAATGATACTAGAAGCTTACCAGAATATTCCTCAAGCGTTGAGGGAGGCTTGTCTAGGTATTGGTTGCACTAAGTACGAATCAGTTAAAGTTTTAATGTCTCTTGCTAAGCCGGCTGTGTTGGCATCCCTGATTCTAGGTTTCGCGAGATCCCTCGGTGAAACAACAATAGCTGTGGCTACAGTAGGAAACTCTATGTATCTTAGCTCGTGTATCTTCTCCCCTGGAATAACTGTTTCCGCCTTGATCGCATCTCAGTTCGCTAACGCGTACCTGTATAAATACGCTGAATCCGTTCTGTACGCCTCAGCTTTATTTATTCTATTTATTGCAATAGTGCTTAGTTTCGTTGGATTATCTATGTTGATCAAATGGAGGGTGAAGGTAGTTGTATGATCAACGGAAAATAAAGGATAAGCTGTTTTTCGTATTTGTGCTTTCGGTGTCTATAATAGCTGTTACGTTAATGTTACATATGATATTTGTTACATTAAGCAATGGTATACCGGTTATTCTCAGAGCAGGTTTAGGCTTCTTCACCAGTATCCCGCCGACTCCGCTTTCAAAAAATATTGGTGGAATAGCACCAGCTTTAGCTGGCTCATTTATTATGACTTTGACTTCCCTACCTGTTTCCATATCTCTAGCTTTTTTCTCCGCTGTTTTAACAACGGAATTTCCGAGAAATCCGTTATCTATAATTATAGATGTTGTAGCCAAATCACTTGCGAGTATACCCACAATCGTTGTTTCAATGGTTATTTATTTAATTGTAGTAGTACCTATGGGTAAGTTTTCGGCTCTAGCCGGCGTACTAGCATTGACTATTATTTCTCTACCGTATTCATACACCTATATTTCTACGTATCTACGTTCTATTCCCGCAACATACCGGGAAGCAGCATACTCCATTGCCATGGGCAGATGGAGGACGATAATAAGCGTATTTGTTCCAATAATAAGACGGGGGCTGCTAATTACTGTTTTAATGACTTCCGCTAGAATCCTTGGAGAAACAGCTGCAATACTATTTGTAACCGGGAGATATAGACTCGGGGTTTCAGTATCTCTACTTGACCCAACGGACGCGGTTCCGTTACTAATATTCGACTACATGCTGACACCGTATAAGAACTTCCAGGAGATATCCTGGGCGGCTGCGTCTCTACTTCTCTTATCTTATCTGATTATATTTACTACAACAAAGTTCCTCGTTAAAGAGGTGAAGTTGTAGTGTACGCCGTTGAGCTAGATAATGTAAATGTATATATTGAAGGCAAACATATATTGAAGAATATTACACTGAGAGTTCCATATAACACCATATACGTCATAATGGGTCCATCCGGTTCAGGTAAAACAACTATTCTCAGAGTTATAAACAGGCTCATCGAGTTAAATCCTAATGCAAAGATTGATGGCTCCGTTAAAGTACTTGGATACGACGCATTTAAAATAGATCCCTACGATTTGCGAAAGCACATAGGTATGGTATTTCAAATACCGAATCCATTTCCTCACATGACGATATATGATAATGTCGCGATAGCAGCCAGGATAAATAGAGTTGCAAGGAAAAGGGAAGAACTAGATGAAATAGTTAGATGGGCGTTGGAGAAAGCAATGTTGTGGGACGAAGTAAAGGACAGGTTGAGAAGTTATCCGCATGTACTCAGCGGGGGTCAAAAACAAAGACTATGTTTAGCTAGAGCATTAGCAATGAAGCCAAAAATTCTGCTACTAGATGAACCAACAGCGAATATAGATCCGGTGAATGCGAGAAAAATTGAGGAAGCTATATCCGCTTTGAAAGAAGAGATCACCATTATAATGGTAACGCATTCACCTCACCAGGCAGCTAGAGTAGCCGACCACGTTGCCATGATCTACAGCGGCTCAATTATCGAACAAGGACCTGTATCACAAGTGTTTTTAAATCCAAAAACAGATTTTACAGCGAAGTTCTTGAAGGGTGAAGTTTAATGTCATCTATTAAAGAATTACAAAGAATTAAGGATACTTTGCTTAAAATGGCTCGGTTAACAGGAGAGAGCATTGATAAAGTGAATTCTTTATTCATGATCAACGGTGACTTGGAGTCCAGGAGAAAAACATGGAATGAGATAAACGAGATAACCGTAATACTTGAGAATTTGAGGAAAGAACTGGTAACAGAGGTTTTAGTATTCATCGCGAGGAGACAACCCCTTGGATTAGAGCTTAGAGAAGCACAAATTATAATCAGTATAGCTTACGATATCTATAGAATATCGAGGTACTGCAGAGAGATTGCTAAAATAGATATGCTAATGATGCCGGAGAGTAATGTTAGTAGAATAGAGGATATCAAGAGAATAATCAACATGGCTACGTATATTGTAAAATCCATTGTCAAAGATATCGAGGAACTAAAACCACTCAGTGAATCAACGGCGTTAAGCATAGATTATGAAGTTGACAGCGAATACAGTAAAGTACTAAAAGAAGTTGCAACAAGAGAACTAGTTAGCAGAGAAACAGCGTGTAAAGCTCTGTTAATGAGGCATATTGAGAGAATAGTTGATCATGTTGTTTACATAGAGCAATACCTAAAGGAACTACAATCCTAGTGTTTAACATAAGTGAAATAAATTACAAAGATTTATTGAAGCTAAGTCTAGTTAAATCAATT
>JAUQPA010000035.1 GCA_030550615.1 Thermoproteota archaeon
ATAAAGCACTTAACTAACGCGATGAATAATTTAACATTATTGATTGAAAACATTAGAATAGCTAGTTTCTCTGATTTCGTAGACACTTCTCTAAATGTTAGAAGTTCTCTCGAAGAAGCCATCAAGTGGTCAATGGACCCCGATGCACAGGTTTCAGTAGACATAAGATCAAAAATGCAAGATATTAGGGATAGAGTAAGCAGATACGTTGAAACAATAACATCTACGACAGAGCTACTTTACCCTGTAATCACCTTCAAGGCGTTGCAAGGAGAATACAAGGTTACCGTGAGACTAGAGTATTCTGGAGTACCTGAAAGACCAGTTTACTTCGATGCGAATATAGGATTCATAGTAAAAGGAGGATGTTACGGCATTCTCGGTACTGCTGCTAAGGGCATTGATATTGCCAAGGTCATTCTATATGGAACACCGATTGCATTGTTAATTGGATTAGTCGCTGCTGTTGCATCCGTAATGATTGGAGTAGTAGCTGGCATAGTGAGTGGATACTATGGAGGTATAGTGGATGAGCTAATACAGAGGACTGTTGATATACTCAGCAACATACCGTTCCTTCCACTGATGATCATCATAGGTAGCATAGCGCAGAAAACATTCGTAGGGGAAATGAGGTCTCTTTACATAATTCTACTGTACATTGTAATACTGATTATATTTAGCTGGGGCGGACTAGCAATAACGGTAAGAGCTATGACTTTAAGTATTAAAGAAGAGCCATACGTAGAGGCTGCTAAAGCACTTGGAGCAACTAATAGTAGGATTATATTCAAGCATATATTCCCCCAGGTAATGATGTACGCTACGGCTGCATTGGTATTTAGAGTACCTGATGCTATACTAACAGAGGCTGGATTAAGCGTTCTAGGTCTTAGACACGGTTGGCCAACGTGGGGGTCGCTCTTAGCTGATGCTAGAATAGAATATAGATATGACATATGGTGGTGGATTATTCCACCTGGACTAATGCTTTCGTTAACCTCATTGACATTCGTATTACTCGGATTAGCAATAGAGAGAATAGTTGAACCAAGACTAAGAACACTGTAAAACATGCTTGATTTTTTAGGTGTTGTTATGACTATTCATGTACATGTGAAAAATTTTAAATATCTTAAGGATAGTAAAGTAGAAGGTAATCAAGGGTAATTAATTTGAGCGAGAAACTGCTCGAAGTAAACGGATTGAAAACTTATTTTTACACAATGAAAGGCGTTGTTAAAGCCGTAGACGGAGTTGATTTTCTTCTTAGTAAAGGAGAAAGCCTTGGTATTGCAGGTGAATCAGGATGTGGAAAAAGCACATTGGCATTTAGTATTATTCGCCTAGTTCCAGCACCAGGAAGAATAGTTGGTGGAAAAATAAATTTCATGGGTAAAAATGTTCTCGAGTTGAATGAAGAAGAGTTCAGAAAAACCATTAGATGGAAAGGTATTTCAATGATATTTCAAGGAGCAATGAACGCTCTTAATCCAGTGTACACCATAGGTGATCAAATAGCAGAAATACTCGTCATTCACAAAAACTATACGAAGAAGGAAGCCCTTGAGGAAGCAGGGAAACTTCTGGCAATGGTAGGAATAGATCCTAGAAGAATAAGAAGTTATCCACATGAGTTAAGCGGAGGAATGAAACAGAGAGTAGTTATTGCAATGGCACTTGCTCTGAAGCCGCCGTTGGTGATCGCGGATGAACCAACAACAGCGCTAGATGTAGTAGTTCAAGCCCAAATAATGAACTTATTAAAGAAGTTAAAAAAAGAACTAGGGATCTCAATTATCTTAATATCGCATGATCTAAGCTTAATCGCTGAAATAGCAGACAAAGTTGCTATTATGTACGGGGGTAAAATAGTGGAAATAGGTTCCAGCGAGCACATATATTTGAATCCGAAGCATCCATACACCCAGGGTTTACTTGGTAGTATTCCACGCCTAAAGGGAGAAATAAAGGATCTAACATGGATACCGGGAGTTCCCCCAGATCTCTCCAATCCACCACCGGGATGTAGGTTCGCACCGAGATGTAAGTATGCAAGCGAAAAATGCAATAAAGAACCCCCAATGATTGAAATTGAAAAAGGCCACTTTGTCTCATGCTGGCTTTACGCATAAAGGTGAATATTATGGCTGAAAGTCAATTAGTTTACGAACCGAGCAAAACAAGTGAAATAATACTTTATGTAGAGAAACTAAAGGTACATTTTCCACTGAGAAGATCTATAACGGATATTGTAAAAAGAAAACCTAGATTATACGTCAGAGCCGTCGACGGCGTATCATTTGATGTCAAGAAAGGCGAAGTATTTGCTCTTGCTGGGGAATCAGGATGCGGCAAGACAACAACAGGGAAGTCGATATTAAAACTTACACCTGTAACTAATGGAGTTATTGGTTACTTACCTTCGGAGAAAACACTTAATGAAGTAAACAACATACAGGGCATTCGCAGATTAACTGAGAGTGGGCACTTAGATTTAAACTCTATTCCAGAAAAATTCTTTAAACCATTTAGAGCAGAGATTCAAATGATATGGCAGGATCCATTTGGAAGCTTAAACCCGAGGAGAACAATATATGAAATCCTCGAAGAGCCGCTAGATATTCACGGTGTAGGTTCAAGCAGAGAGGAGAGATATGATATAATAGCGAAGATGCTGGAAGCCGTTAAATTAACTCCGCCCGATGAGTTCATGTATAGATACCCACATATGTTATCCGGTGGACAAAGACAGAGAATAGTAATAGCTAGAGCACTAATACTTAATCCAAAGCTCGTTGTAGCCGATGAACCTGTATCCATGTTGGATGTTTCAATAAGAGCGGAAATTTTGCAGTTAATGATGGATTTGAAAAAGAAACTAGGTTTAACATACATATTCATAACTCACGATTTAGCTTTAGCGAGGTATATTGCTAATAGAATTGCAATAATGTACCTGGGAAAGATCGTAGAGTTGGGAGAAGCTAGAAAAGTCATTGAAAACCCGTATCACCCATACACCAAGGCCTTAGTTGAAGCAATACCTGAACCCGACCCGGATAGAAGGCACATAATAAAAGAATTACCCATAAAAGGCGAGGTACCATCGCCAGTAAATGTTCCAAGCGGATGTAGATTCCATCCAAGATGCGTAGTGCTAGATCAGAGGCCGGAGTTAGCAGAACTATGTAAAAAGAAAGAGCCACCGTTGATCGAGGTTAACCAAGGAAGATATGTTGCATGTTGGCTTTACGCTAATAAGTAAACTCGGGTACAGTTAACGTAATCTATTAATTTTCAATTCTCGCAATATACAGATTATCCTTATCTTCTATAATTCTAGCTATGTACTTGACGCCAGGGGAAATCCTCACATGTGGTGATGGTAAGACGGTAATTAACGATTTATCAGAATACCTTCCTAGGTATTCTCCTCGAAGCCATCCACGCGCTAATATCTCTACTTCCACTAGATCACCTCTTCTTAATACTTGGCGAATGCGTTTTGCATAATGCATACCCCACTCGCTCATAGTCCATTTTAATCTAACGCCGAGTTTAATTTCAAGTTTCTCTATGAAATTCCAGAACTCCTTCCATGAAACTTCTTTTAAGTCCTTACCTCTTCCGTATTTATGTTTAATGAATTTCTGAATAGTGACTGGCGGCCATCGCTTGCCGGCCCCTATTCTTAATGCCCAGTTTACTACATCAACTAGGTCATCATCATTTATACCCGGTAGCCACAAAGGTGTTACATGCAGGTCTATGGAGGTTTCTCTCACAGCATATTCTGCTGAATCTATAACTCTTTTTAAATCATATGCACGTGTCCCGTAAAGATAAATAGCTTTATCTGGATTCATGGTTTCTATACTTAGATTAATTCTATCAAGACCTGCATTATTTAATCTATCAATCGTCTTTCTCGATAATAATAACCCGTGGGTTTCTAGAGCAACTGATTTAACACCACTAGTTTTCTTCAACTTGTATACGAGATCAGATAGATGCGGGTAGGTTAAAACATCTCCAACGGTATCAAGTAATACTTCCACATTACAACCTTTTTCCTCTATAGCTTTTTTAACACCTTTAATTATTAGATCAGGGTTTACGATGTACTCGGCCCATCGATGATTTGACCTTACACCTGCATCTACACTGCAAAATATGCAGTTTTGCGGACATATAGTTGTCGGCCTTACCTGAAGGACATTGGTGCCTCGATCGATCACTCCGATAGCAATGTAACCAAACACCGGGATATCGTCGTAAATACTGTAGATTAGCCTACCGTCATTGAACTCTCCTATGATTTTAATCATTCTAAATCACAGAGTATATCATTATACGTAGAGGTTTATTTATTCCCTCCCGTATTGTATAATATTGCTAAGGTGTTGAGTTTGCTACCCGAGGAAAAAACGGGAATAGTTGGCTGGGGTTCATATATTCCAAGATGGAGATTAAATCTAAAGGAAATTGTTGAATTATGGGGTTTTAATCCAGAACAACCTAAGGAACTAAGAGTATCCGAGAAAAGCGTTGCCGGCATAGATGAAGATGCTGTTACAATGGGTTGGGAAGCGGCACGAAATGCACTAGCTAGAGCTGGTGTAAATCCAAAGGAAATAGGGGCTGTTTGGTTTGGCACGGAAAGTAAGCCTTACGCAGTTAAACCCTCGGCGACGATTATTGCGGAGGCGCTTGGAATAACTCCAAACGCTATGGCAACGGACTGGGAATTTGCTTGTAGAGCAGCTAGCGAGGCTATAAGAGTAAGCATAGGTGCTGTTGCATCTGGGTTAATAAAGTATTCTCTCGTCATAGGAAGTGATACTGCTCAAGCTAATCCAGGTGACGTACTAGAGTTCACTGCATCTTCTGCAGCTACTGCTTTGATTATTGGTAGTAGGGAGGAATCAGCTGCTTACTTCGAAGCAAGTGCGAGCTATGTAACAGATACACCTGATTTCTGGCGGAGAGATCACTCGCGTTATCCCTTGCATGGAGAGGCGTTCACGGGTGAGCCGGCTTATTTCAAACACATCATAGGAGCTGTTAAAGCATTACTTGCTAAAACAGGTTTGAAACCCAGTGATTTTGACTACGCGATTTTTCACCAGCCGAATGGGACTTTCCCCATAAGAGTGGCTGAAATACTTGGTTTCCCCAGGGAGAAAGTAACACCTGGTCTTGTAACACCTTTCATCGGCAATAGTTATAATTCATCTGCATTAATAGGACTATCAAAAGTGTTAGATCAAGCGAAACCGGGTCAGAGAATTCTATTGGCTCCATTCGGAAGCGGCGCTGGATCTGATGCATTTAGCATAGTTGTTACAGATAAAGTAGTTGAGAAAAAAGATAAAGCACCTAAAGTAGAAGATTATTTGAATAGAAAGCATCTAATAAACTACGCATTATACGCTAAGTACCGTAGATTGATTAATAGAATTGATTGAGGTAGTCTAATCATGAGGATTGTTATTCCACCTAGTTGGAGAACTAGGATATATAGATATCGGATCACTGCTACTAAATGCAAAAAATGCGGTAGAACAGCGTATCCGCCATCTAATATATGTAGATATTGTGGCTCTAGAGAAATAGAATTCGTAGACCTGTTGAATGAGAATGCTAGATTGATAACCTGGACAATAATCTATAATGTAATGGAGGGGTTCGAGGAGAGAAGACCGGTTATCCTAGGCATATTAGAGACATTAGACTCCAAAGCTAGAGTAATGGCACCATTAACTGATGTTTTACCAGATGAACTCAAGCCTGGTATGGTAATGGAGCCTGTGCTGAGAAGAATAATGGAGGAAGGAGAACACGGTTTAATACATTACGGTGTATCCTACAGACCATTAATTAAAAGTTCGCAGTAGTTTTTTATATGTTTCAAACTGCGAAAATAGTACTTTATTGACGTTTACACCAAGATCTATAAAATCCCAGGGTAAATCAGAGTGTTCATTATAGCCTGTGAACACGTAGCTGTAGTTTAATTCTAGTTCTCTAACTGCTCTACGCCAACCTTTTAATCCTCCTCCGTACCTTGCCCATTTAAACACTAAATTACCTAGTGGTTTCGGAGATAAGGCAAACTGTGCTTGAATAATTGCCCAGTCGATATCATATACTCTTGCATCAATAAGCTTCTTCAACTCATCTTTATATACTTTCAGTAAGTTCTTTAATGTATCTTTGTTTAACATACCCGTCCATTGAAACATCGTATGGGGTTTGGGCACGAGCGGATTAAGGGTTACGGAGATTCTGTTTCCATGGGTTTTAGCTAACTTCACAAGTTCTTTTAAATAGGCTATGTTTTCATTTAATTCACTACTACCTAGCCCTTTGTAGCCATAAATTAAATATAATTTTAGATCAAACCCTGACTTAAGTATAGTTTCAATAACGTTTTTAACGTAATCTAGCATGCCGGGGTATTTTGCTATAATAGAGTGAACCATTGGGGAAAACGACTCGGGTGCAAGCGTGAGTGTTCTTTGACCGAGGTCCTTTATTGCATCTAAGGATTTTTCTAGGTATGGTGTAATTCTCAAAGAAGGCAGTGAAGCAACAAACTTCTCGTTTCTCAGGAATTCCAAAAGTTCATAGTGGGTTTTACTTACGGGAAAAACCAGTGAAAAAACAATTACTCTTCTTCCACTTAATGAATATTGCAACCCATTATCGAGAATATTTTTCAAGGTACTCAAGCTGCGCTCTCTATATGGATTAAATATTCTTGTTTCAATGCAGAAACTACACCAGAAGAAACAACCTCGTGAAACCTCTAGTTTGTATCCTCGGCCATATATTGGCTCTACCTCGGTGTTTTCAACTTGTCGAATTGGGTAGAATACTGTATCTAAGTTCAATGGATAACTCTTAACAACAGTCCCCGTTGTTAACCCAGGTACATAGACGTATTTTAAACTAGCAATTACTTCTAGGAATCTTTTTTTAGAATCCCCGTATTCAAGCCATAGTTCAATGATACGAGGCAAGGTTTCTTCAGCTTCTCCGATTATAAATGCGTCAATAACATCACTATATGGTACAGGGTTCTCCATGCATGCTGGTCCACCTGCAATGATAACTTGTTTCTCTCTTCTCTTGGAAAATACTTCAATTCCACTGCCATCTAGTATCCTCGCTAAGTTCACGATATCGGGCTCGTAGTGTAGCGAAGTTATAATTAAAGGAAAATCTTTTAACGGACTTCTTGTTTCTAAACTACGCGGCTCCTCTTCTGAACCATGTAATTTACTGCAACAAAACCTCTCTACGAAAACTTCACTGATACTATTTAATAAGCCATATATTATATCAGTTGCCAGCCCTGAGATCATTACCCTGTATATACTAGGATATACGTATGCTACTCTTGATAATACTTTGAAAATGTTTTTTCTGAATGTATTAATCTCCATATACTCATCATCCTCTTTAAACATTTATATACCCTACATATAAGTATAGATTTATTGGATGAGGTTATGGTTGATTACTCCAAATTTTATAGTAAGTTAGCAGTAAATATTAAAGCATCGGAGGTCAGGGAGCTACTTGCAATAATATCCAAACGTAAGGAAGTAATAAGCTTCGCGGGAGGAATACCGGATCCTAATCTGCTTCCGAAAGATGAACTTGCCGAAATAGCAAGGGATGTTATTTTAAGATATGGAAATATAGCATTACAATACTCGGAAACAAAAGGTGTACATGAAGTAAGAGAAACTCTATGTGGATACTTGTACAAGAAGAAGAATATAAATTGTGATCCCGAAGATGTAGTTATAACTACTGGTAGTCAATCAGCACTAGATTTAATTGCAAGGGTTTTCATCGACCCAGGCGACTTAGTTATAACGGAAAACCCAACATACCTAGCTGCAATAGGAGCCTTTAAGAATGCCGGCGCTAAATTAATAGGTATACCACTTGATGAAAACGGAATGAAGACTGATATACTTGAGAAAAAACTCGAGGAGATGCCAAAAGAACAAAGGGAGAAAGTAAAATACATATACACTATTCCCATCGCGCAAAATCCCGCGGGAGTATCCATGAGTCTCGATAGAAAAAAACACTTGTTGGAAATAGCATCCAAGTATAATCTACTAGTAGTTGAAGACGATCCATACAGTTACCTGGTCTTCGATGATAATGTTGATAAAACAACTTTAAAAAGCCTTGATAAAGAAAACCGTGTAATATACTTAGGTACAGCGAGCAAAATACTATCCCCTGGTTTAAGAATAGGCTGGGTTATTTCAAGTAGCGACATTGCTAGAAAAATAGAGCTAGTTAAACAATACGTTGATTTACATTCACCAACTCTCTCTCAACTCATTTTATCAGAGGCAATTAAACAAGGTGTAATAGACAAAGTACTAGCCAAGGCAATACCACAATATAGATCAAAGCGCGATACTATGCTAAAAGCTATTAAAGAATATTTCCCAGAGTACGTCTGGTACTCTAAACCCATTGGCGGGTTATTTGTCTTTGCATATATATACAAGGAAAGATTCGATGCTGGTTTATTATTGAAAAAAGCTATAGATGAATATAAAGTAGCATATGTTCCAGGTGGAAGCTTTCACGTTGATGGACTAGGTAGAAACAGCATGAGATTAAACTTTAGCTATCCTACATACGATCAAATATATGAGGGAGTACAAAGATTAGCTAAACTTATTCAAGAAACATAACATAGAAACCCTGTGCAAAGTCGGAACAACTTAGACGGATCTTTCTATTTGCTTTTTCACAAATTTCCATGAATACTAAAGATGTAACCTATTTAATTGATAGAATAAACCCTATTCCTTTAGGTGGAAAAAGTCCTAATGCATCTTGTAAATCATTGATCTCATATATTCTCACTCTTCTACTAACTTCGTTCAAGACTTGTCTACGAATGTTTTGATCATATAATTCGCCTTTATCCACCGTCACTATTTGAATAGTTGAAGAGTAGTCCTTTATTGGAATCCACGAAGTTAACGAAAGCCTAGATATTATAACTTTGTTGTAATCCAGGTTCATTAAAACACGATGCTTTGAAGCCATGTTATAGCTTGTTAATATTATACTGCTCCATTTTTTACTAATGCTACTTATGTGATGTACGATGTTGAATTCATAAACCATAGCTAATTTAGAGGTTTCTTCGCAGTAAAATACGGGCTCGATCCCCAGGAGACGTAGACTTAGTCCAGCAACTATACCGATTGATCCGCATCCTTCAATTAATACCGGTTCAACAGCGTTTTTAGCTAATTCAATTCCATGTTTAACTAATGGTCTAAGTGCATCGACGGGTGTAATTTCCATTAATGGTTCGTCAAGATAAGATTGATGTATTGATGTAAAACTTGCCAATATACCATCTTCAGTTATACCAAGTAATCCTTTGTTTCCAAAGGGCGTGATTACGAATGTTTGTCCAGAGTACTCTGAGCTCGAACCTTGAACTTCAATTACTCTTGCAACTCCCATGGAGCCAAGTATTATAGGTTTAGTTAAGGGTAGTGTTCCTGATAAGATATTCCTCTCGATATCACTAACGTAGATATGTAGTGGTTTTACCAAGATATTTTCTTTGAATATCACTCCTGGGTATTCTACTACCTCGAGGACTCCGCTGTACACTATTGCTTTTTCCTTCATGATACATCGCCTTTTAAATAATATTTATAAGCATATCTCTTTATTAGCATGATAGAACCTCGGATATAATGTTCTGCCGGTGCTGATGTATGAGTGAAGGAAAAGATAACCAGTTCCCAGTTCACTGGGTAAGCAAGAACGCCAGATATAGGATAATAGAGTTAATGCTTTCAACGAGAAGTATAACGGAGTTGGCGAGAGTACTAGGTGTTTCACCAACAGCTGTTAGAAAGTATATAAAGAGGATTTCTCACCCAAGTGACGAGATACT
>JAUQPA010000036.1 GCA_030550615.1 Thermoproteota archaeon
GCAAAAATATATGGATACCTCTCGTCAATAGGCTTCAGCTCAACGAGCTTAGTTATTTCCGCTTTTATTACTAAGTCCCTTACTTTCTCCAGCTCCAATGATTCAAATATGAAGCATCCATATTTCTTAAGCGCCTTTATAATTCTTTCCGCTAAAGATACGTACTCCCCTATTTCTCGTCACCCAGTTTAGTATTTAATACGGGTATTTTCATCGTGTTCAAAAATAACCTGGTAAGCCATGCGTAGACAGGGTTTCCCGTGCTTTTCGCAACGAACCCATTATTGTACTTTGCTCTGTAGACTAACTCACCACGGTGGTTGATAATCGAAATATATCCTTTGACCACGCCTTTAAAATTCCTTATGAACAATGAGTGAATTATAAAATCCCCGTGTTCAACTCTAACCTTAACTAATTTAGCTTCTCCTCTAGCATACATTGGTTTTATCTTTTCCTCTGATGTAACGAACTTTGAATATGGAACGAGACCCTGTGATTTTTTATATATGAATACGGTGCTATTCAAAACGTGTTTACCGCTTCTACTACGTGATTTTTCAACCAATAATCCCGGTATTTCATAAGTGCTCTGCATATTTAATACCACTTTTAACCATGAATATAGAGCAACCCGTTTTCTTTTACTTCAATCCTAGGTGAACTCGCCTCTACGATTAACGCTAAATATTCATGAAATATCTGTCTGCTTAATCTTACTTCCTGCGATTTCACCACTAGCTGTTTAATACTTGAATATTCCTTCTCACTTACTAATCTTCCCTCACCATCGTACATGTATATTTTCACATCGTACTCCTCGAATTTGGGTTTAATGTAGATAATGAACTTAGGCAATTCCACCTCCTCTACATTGTTAACTTGAACTTCGAGTAGTCTCTATCACTATATCCTGTATAAATGTTTTCAAGAATTTTCAAAGATGCATTTACATCTATTCCAAGAATATCATTTAAGGCACCAGTAAGAGCGGGCGTTATCGTTGTTTCCAGCTCAGCACTGTACTTGCCTCTTGGTACGTAAACTCTAAATATGACCTTTAATGGTAGTTCTTCGATAAGCAAATTGAATTCTTCCGATACGACGATTTTTTGCCCGATTTTCTTACCTATAAGTAGTGTCGGCGTCTTCGTTGATAATTCACCTCCAGGATATATAGTGGATTTCGGTAGAGGAGTTATGTCTAATACATCTATCCATAGATCTTCATCGTCTATATTTCTTGATCTTAATTTATCAAGCAAATACTCTTTAAGCGCATTACGTACCTCGGTCCTATAAGATGAATCTAAAATAAGTCTAAGAGTTTTCTCTAGTCCATTTAACCCTTTGGAAATGGATATTGAAACGTCTCTACCCACCTTCTTCCATTCCGGTTTTCTATCTATTAGCATTCTACGACATAACAGAGCTAGTTTAGAGTCCTCGTGTAGTGCTTTATGCAACATAATACTGTATAGGAACACATCCGTTAATTCAAGATACCCTTTGACATCTCCTTTGAGAATAGACTTGGTTCTTCCCTCGAAATCAAGTTCTTTATCCAGCTCATTGAGTATATCAAAAAGTATTCTATCAAAGGATCTACATACACTATGGTAATAAACATGTTCATACATATTTGCCTTAGCATACATATATTGTTTAAATTCCCCTATAGCTATCCGATCCAGCACAAATGAAACTTTATTACCATCGATCAGCGGGTAAGTGTTTTTATACAACCTCTCATATAGTATTGAGCCATACTCAACTGTTCCAGCGTAATAGCTATCTCTCCGTAGAAAGTCTATTACATCCGCTGGATAATATCCTTCATTCACTACCCATTTAAGAACCCTTATAATGCCCTTATGTTCCCCTGGTTCGAGAATGCTGTAAAGAACCTTCTTTAGCCCAGGGAGCATTTCGTCAAATTTCTCTATATAATCGTTTAACGCTACCTTAATTAACGTTAGACCTATTCTTTCATGATTTGAAAGCTCAAGAGGTAACTGCTTTTTCCATAAAACCCCGTGTTCGAATGCATGGCTAAATGCCGCATGCCCTATATCATGAAGTAATCCAGCCAGCCTAGATGCCTCAATTAGTGTTTCAGGGGAATATCCTTCTAATGCGCTTTTATCGTAAAACGTTATAATCTTGGAGATGGTGTCCCTAGCCATTTGCCCAGCAAGATGCATTACCCCTATACTGTGTTGAAATCTCGTGTGAACGGCTCCTGGGTATACAAAATGAGCTGTTTGTAGTTGCATGATGTATCTTAAGCGTTGAACAATAACATTATTGATTAATGGTTCTTCTACTTCTGTGTTAAAGTAGGCGTAACCGTATAGCGGATCGCTGATCATTTTCCACGTGAAAGATTCCTTTATAAACTCCAAAATCCCACCATACTTGAAGTCCCCGGTGAAACTAGTAGGAAAATATAGTAGTAAAAACAGGTATTATATCGAGGTGCAGTTATCGTTGCAGCGATCTATAGTTATTTTTACTGCTTCTTCGCAACCCAGCCTTCTTCAACTCTTTCAACTAGTCCCTCTTTTCTTAGATCATGCAATCTCGCTCTAACCGTGTTGTAGTTTATGCCCGTAAGTTTAGCTATATCTTTCGGCATTAATGGCTTATCCTGCTTTCTCAAGAATTCAAGCAACTTTTCTTTGACCGTTTTTGCTTCACTCATGCCTGGATCCCCACTCATGTTAGATCGTTA
The DNA here is from genome assembly GCA_030550615.1 of Thermoproteota archaeon. Classification (GTDB taxonomy): domain Archaea; phylum Thermoproteota; class Thermoprotei_A; order Sulfolobales; family Desulfurococcaceae; genus UBA285. The sequence continues at coordinate 2,735 of JAUQPA010000036.1, forward strand.
AATAGGGGTTTATAAATGAAACTCATTAATACTTTATTCTCTGTATAAAGTAGTAGAATATTGTGTAAAATAATCAATAGTGATCAACATGGTATTAGCTATTATAACACACACCGACATGGATGGTGTGGGTGCAGCAGGCGTATATCTATATCTTAATAATAACCCTGAGCACAGAATATTTTTCACAGAACCTTACCTGCTTCACAAAACACTTAGTAAAGTTGTATCCGCATACTATGAAAAAATAGTAATAACAGATATCGGCATTAACCCGGTTATTTACAGCAAGGTCCTGGAATACTTGTCTTTGCTTCGGAAACAAGGCGTTCCAGTGATTTGGTTTGATCATCACATGTGGGAAAATAGATGGATCCAGGATTTAACCAATCTTGGGGTGGAACTATATGTTGATAAATCAACATGTGCAACAGGTGTTGTTGCAAAATACGCTAAATCACAAAGAGCTAACATAGATGAAGAATTTATTCGAGAAATTGCTAACGGCATATGTTCAGGTGATTCATGGACGTTTAATCACTGGCTAGGACCTTATTACGTTAGGCTAGTAAGGCGACGTGATAGTAACTCGTGGAGAAAACTCGTAGTAAGAACGATAGCAAGCGGTAAGTTATGGATACCTGAATTTGAATCAAAGGTCCTTGATCACTTGGATCGTGAATTAGAACTTTTCTCCGAGAAGATGGCTATAATTGAAAAAAACGTTGGCAAAGTAAAAATCGCCATAGCGGAAAGCAATGAAGAGGTTGAGAATAGTTTTATTGGCTCATTTTTGATAGGTCGATGCTCGGCTGATATAGCGGTCATAGCTTCAGCTGATGGGAAACTCAGCTTTAGGAGCAGGAGTGTTAATGTACGGGATATAGCGTTAAAACTAGGAGGCGGGGGGCATTTATACGCGTCGGGCGCGAAAGTGAACATTCCTTGGTTGACTAGGTTATTATCCAAGATTAATTCAAAAATATTTCTTAATTACATAGCTGAAATTATCGCTCGTGAAGTTGAAGATTCTCAAAGCAATAATTAATTATCAAGTAAAATCAATCAGTGCAGATTCTTGGAAGAAGGGATACTTCTCCGTTTTTGCTTTTAACCACGATATCTCTATTTAATACATGGAAGGCGCATACTATTGCGGAAATCACAGCATCTACTTCGTCTTTTGATAATTTCCGAGGAATTTCTAAATTAAGTTTCTTCAAGAGTTCTTCAAATGAACTACAACCACTAGATTTAAGGCTGCTTGTTGGATGAGTTTCAATAACCGAAATACCTAAACCTCTGAGTTCTTTTGTTAATTTAATAGCTCTTTCAACAAGTTTTTTCATGGATGCCCAGGATGGAGGTAGAACTCTGTAACCCATTTTTATTAATTCCAAGTCTACTTCCCTAAAGTACTTTCCTGTAGTTGGAGTTGTTAAAGGAGCATCAATAGCAACTATGCAAACACCATGTTTCATTAAAGTCCGGGTAATTTCTTCATTGGTATACATCTTGCCCACGAAGACTACGTCTATTTTAGTGTTCTCCATGACATGGATTATTGAGATCCCGCTGTATCTTTCTTCACTACCGGATAGATCTAAACCTGCACAAATACTCACCATTTGACGAGATTACCTCTATTAAATCCGATTTTATACGTGTATTCTAGTAGCAGTTGATCAATTGTTTTCATCCATGCAGGTAGTTCCTCGGGTTTACTTGGATATCTTGTTGTGTATAGTTCACGCATTTTATTCATGTAGTTTCTAACAGTGCGTAACTCGTTGAGTAAACTTGGTCTTCCAAGCAATTTTATAAGTAATGAAATAGCGAGAGTAATCTTCTCTGCTAAATCTCCCTTTACACCTAGATCATAAATTGAGCCTCCATCCACGACTTTATTCTCCATCACCCATTCATAATCATCATTACTGAGTTTCTGCATATACATTCTAAGAACATCTAGACTTGCTTGTTTTCCTCCATACGCATTCATGTAATCAAAATTAGCCTGCCACATCGTTTGTTCATTCACCTGCCCTGCTTCTAGAGCCGAGTTCATGTACTTTGAAACTATGTGAGAAGATAGTAGCGAAGACCCTATTCCGCCACCATGCACAGGGTTAACCGTGTAGGCAGCGTCTCCAACTACTGCCACGTTTCTCCATACTAGCGTAGGTAAGGGTCTTCTAGTAGGTACGATTCCTCCACCTGAGTTTAAAACTTTTCCCTTGAATTTATTGCGTAAGTATTTATCATATTGAACGCGCGGATTATATTGCCCAGTGTTTATGACTCCCAGTCCTACATTAATTATTTCCCCGGAGGAACTCTTTGGGAAAAGCCACCAATATCCTCCAGGTGCGATGTCTACATTAATGTATATCTCAGCGTATTCCACTTCTTCTAGCGGCTCGTCCAGCTTTAATACTTCTCTATAAGCGATATTGTAATCCGTGGTATATGGTTTCTCCGAGATAGGCCATTCCCTTGGGAGTTTGCTTCTTATTGCTGGTTTGTAGCCTGATGCGTCTATGAATGCTTTAGCTTTAATTATGTGTGTTTCACCGTTAACTCTTTTTACTTTAATACCAGTTACATTGTTATCTTTGAGCATTACATCTAAGACTACGTGTTGATCAAATAATTCCACGTTTTTGCTGAGAGCTTGGCTAAGTAACCATTGACCAAACTTTAATCTATTAATACTAACTCCTTCTCCTGGGACAACAATATTGTACTTACAGCTTGGACTATAGATCTTGACGCCCTTATACCTATGATCTATCACGTAGCTTGGAACCTGTAGACTTAGTTCTTCGAAATGATGTATGCCTATTGCGTCTCCGCACACGCGATCTCCTATTTTTGACGCTGGTTTACTTTCCACTAAAGCAACTTTCCAACCCATTGACGCCAGTTGATAAGATGCATAGAGCCCTGCCACGCCAGCTCCAACAACTATTACATCATATATTTCATCTTTGCTCATTTCAACTACGCCTCTTTAATTAATAACCCAGCTAAATTAAAAAATAAACATGATTGAACATCGTTCAAAACGAGAAATACCGCTAACAACTAAAAAACTAGCTGTAATATTACTATGGTAACGTTTTAACAAGCATACCTTCAACTACAATAGGTTGATACTCTCTAAGCAATGTAAGCGCGTCCTCGAGCCTTGTTTCACTATTACTATAAATCGTCATGAGCGGGTCTCCTCTACTAACCCTATACCCTACCTTGGCGTGAAATTCTACTCCAGCACCTTTATCATAGGGAGCTCCACAAGCTCTTGCAATTATCGTAATAGCGGCGTTATCTATGTATGTAACAGCGCCCTCTATAGGTGACTTGAGAGTAAATGTATATCTACCAATAGGTATATCCTCTGGTCTTATGTTTGGATCACCACCCTGAGCTTCTATTATTTGCTTAAATTTCTCGTATGCCTTACCGCTCAGAAATAAATCTCTGGCTAGATCTGTACCTGAACCTGGATGAGCTTTACCCGACATCTCCAGAACAAGACCTGCGAGCATTAGAGCTTTATCTATTAGGCTCCTACTGCCTCTTCTCTCGATGTGTGCTTTGAGAGCCTCTCTAGCTTCCAGGGCCGGTCCTACGCTTGTTCCTATAGGTTGACCTCCGTAAGTTATTGCAACTTTGATCGCTATATTCAAGAGCCCTGCTTGCTTTATAAAGATGGAAGCAAGGCTCTCAGCGTCCTTTAGTTCCTCGACTTTTGTACCGTGACCAACCGGGATGTCGATCACAAGTTTTTCAACGCCCATGGCGAGTTTTTTAGATAATATGCTTGCAACCATTTGCTGCTCTGGATCTATGGCTAGTTTTCTCTCTATGCTAACGAATATGTCATCTGCAGGAGCTAAATTTAATCTCCCGCCCCATGCAAGTGTTCCTTTGACTTTCCTACTTATTTCAACTATTTCATCAACTGTTAGATCAACCCTAGCTAAAACCTCCATTGTGTCAGCTGTGCCGGCAGGACTCGTAATGGCGCGACTACTCGTTTTAGGTATTAACAAACCGGCTGATGCTACTATGGGAACAGATAGTAAAGCAACTTTACTGTTCCCCGGCACTCCTCCTACGCTGTGAATATCGTAGACTGTTTCCTCGAATTTAACTTTAGCACCGGTTTCAACCATAGCTTTGATCAAGTAAGCCAACTCGCTGTCTGTTAATGGATTATAAATTTGAGAAACCAGGAAAGCCGCGATCTCCGCTTCACCGTAAACACCGGCTACAATATCTTTTAGTAATGCTAGGAATTCTCCCTCGGAGAGCTTCTCTCCTTTCAACCGTTTCTTTAATGCGTTAAAACTCGGAGGTAAACCAAGTAACCTTAGTCCTATCACATCTCCGTTACTTATACCAAGTTTCTTCGTTAACTCTAAGGGAAAAACACACTCACCTCTTTGAGCCATGGTTCTAGTTGTCATTGCTATAACAGAGCGGTGCGTGTCACCAACTGTTACTAATACTATGTTCCCCGGCACTATTCCCAGTTCTTTTGCATCATCTTCATTCAATATTACCACTGGCTGTGGAAACTCCATGTCAATCGATTTTACTTTAAAAGCTCTTTTCGGAGTTAATCCCACAAAACTCCCCATTCCGATGGGCAAAAACTTATATATTAATCAAATCCCCTTAAAAACACTTGTATATAATGAACTTGTTGTTTGATGCTACTTTTTCTCTTCACGTTTCTTTTTCAGTTCGTTAATGTATTTTAACAACTCCTCTGGATTGATTTCTTTTGCTCCTTCTTTCATAATATTCTCTAAGAAAACGCGAGCTAGATCTCGCGTAGCGGGATCAAGATCTCTTAATATATCCTCAATGACTTTTCTTTTTTCTTTACTAGGCTTATAGATGGCCATTAACGTAACCATGTATTAGTTTAGATACAACCCTTTAATCTCTAACCAATAGTGATCTCTGTTATTTTTCCTCCATGTTTTTTAACTATTTTTATTATCGTGTTCTCGGCTCTTTCAATAATTTCCTTTAATCTGCTCGCTTCACGAGCCTCTGCATAGATTCTTATTTTAGGTTCAGTTCCACTCTTGCGGAGAAGTAGCCAGGAATTATCCTTGTATTCGAACCTATAACCATCTATTCTTATAACTTTTATGGGATCTCCAAGGGAATGCTCTATTTCTTCAACTACTTCCTCGAAAACCATGTTTCGTATATTAGCTGGCTCGATTACGTAGCTTCTCCTATCCCAGGGATAATCCGGGATTCTTTCCTCGTCGAGAAGCTTTGTAAATGGTTTACCCGACTCAACGATCGCCTTGGTAATTAATGCTACTTGTAATATACCATCCACCCAGGGCCCCCACGAAGTGTATATGAGTTTCCATGGTTCACCCGCCATTACAACGTTACTTAAACCTAGTTCCTTTACTTTTTCATGTGTTTTGCCAAGAACATATCTCTCCACGCTCCCACCCATTTCATATACTACATCATCAACAACGAACCCTGTATCTATGCTTATTATCACGTGTCCTTTCTTTACCTCGAGGATCTTCTTTGCGAAATAAGCAAGTACTCGGTCCTGTCTAATGAAGCCCTTGGTGGGATCAAGTATTGCGACTCTATCTGCATCTCCATCATGAGCAAATACTACTGCTGGATTAACGGAGCTGTAAGCTGGAAGCATTTTTTCTAATGCATCTCGCCGTGGTTCAGGAGGTCTTGATAAGAAATACCCATCTGGATTACAGTTAAAAGTATAGGGGACGGCGCCCAGCATTCTTATAATACTTGGTGAAATATTAAATGCCGCGCCATTTGCGCAATCAATCGCTATATTCGGTTTCCATCTTGGTTTAACTTCTCCTATAAAATGAGCTAATGCTTCGCTGTATTCTCGCGATAGATCGCGTAGTTCTATTAATCCCCCAACTTTATTCCATTTAACATAATTAGGTGACTCAACGCATTTCTCTACTGTTGCTTCAAGATCACGAGTAAACTCGTATCCTTCAACATCGTATATTTTCACTCCATTGTATTCAGGTGGATTGTGGCTAGCAGTTACACTAATTCCAATGGCTTTTTCCTTTCGTGCCTTATATGCAACAACCGGAGTTGGTGCAATTCCGCCATGGTAAACAATCGTACCCGTAGACATTAAACCAGCACTTATAAGCAATGAGATCAGCGGGCTAGTTGTACGAGTGTCATGTATAATGTAAGCTGTATTTGACAACCCCAATTGACCTATCGCGTTCCCAATCCTTAATGCAAGCTCGGGGTTTAATTCATCCGGATATATCATTCTTATGCCGGCTGTACCAAAAAGCTTCAACTGAAACACCATTATTTTATTCATAACTATGTTAACTATATAGTTAACTTATTTCATCATTATATACGAGCAGCAGCTACTCATTTAAATTGTATTCAAGCCGATGGGTGCAATACATGGAGATATATGTTGGGACGTCTGGATGGTTATATGATTGGAACGAAGGTGCCTCTTTAGACTGGTATGTCGAAGAAAGTGGTTTAAACGCCGTAGAACTTAACGCGAGTTTCTACAGGTTTCCTTACAGGAACCAGGTGAAAACCTGGTCTATTAAAGGCAAGAACTTAAAATGGAGTATTAAAGTTCACAGGTCTATTACACATATGAGAAAGTTCAGCGAGAAATCGATTAACACGTGGAATAAATTCTTCGATTTATTCAAAGCAATGGATGATATAATAGACTTTTACTTATTCCAATTGCCTCCAAATTACACGTGTAAAAAAGAGAACCTCGAAAAAATAGCGTATTTTAGTTCACATGTTAAATTAGGATCAAGAATGGCCGTAGAGTTTAGACACGAATCTTGTTTCAACGATCAAGTTCTAAGATGGGCTGAGGAAAATAATTTAACGCTAGTTTCAATTGATGCACCAATAGCAACCTGGCTTGTAGT
>JAUQPA010000037.1 GCA_030550615.1 Thermoproteota archaeon
TGCTGTTGTATCTTTGATCTCAACTATTTTTTTAAATAAAACTGAAATTGCTTTCGGTGCTAAACCGCTCGTAGGTTCATCTAGAAGTAGTAGAGTTGGTTTACTCACAAGCGCTCTAGCTATGGCTAGCATTTGTCTTTCACCACCACTAAGTGTTTTCGCTCTTTGTTTAAGACGTTTCCTCAACTCGGGGAATATCTCAAGTATTTCGTTTATATTGTTATATATCTCATCGCGATCATGTTTAATGTAGCAACCTAGTAGTAAATTCTCTTCGACAGTTAAGTTAGGAAACACGTTGTCGCTCTGTGGAACCAGTTGTATACCTAGTTTCACTATCTCATGGGGCTTGAGGTGATTGAGCATAATGTCATTGAATTTCACTACTCCGTGGAAAATACTGGTCAAGTTCAACACTGTGTTTAAAAGCGTGGATTTTCCAGCACCATTAGGCCCGAGAATTGCGACGATCTCTCCTTTGTTCACGTCTATGTTTATGTTCCTTATCACCGGTATTCTACTATACCCAGCTGTTAATTCCCGGATAATTAACAATTCTCATTCACCTATGTATGCTCTCACGACCTTGGGGTCATTGATGATTTCGCCAGGTGTACCCGATGCTAGTAAAGAACCATTATGAAGGACATATATGAAATCCGCGATCTCCATTAAAAGATCTACGCGGTGCTCCACTATGAGAAATGTGAGGCCGTGGTTTTTGTTTAATTTCCAGATCAACCTAAGCAAGGATCGTGCGGTGTGGAGATCCAGACCTGCCAAGGGCTCGTCGAGGAGATATAGGCGAGCAGGAGTCATGAGCCCCCTAAGTGTCTCAATGAGCTTGATATCACCTATCGAGAGCTCAGAGGGGTATTTGGAAGCTATATTAAGTCTGTTAAACGTCTTCAATAGGTTTACGGCCCTGTGGACCAGTTCCTCCTCTTCTCTAAGCCACTTACTTCTCCTAAGAGAGTTAACAACGCTCTCGCCTCGCTGGTTTAATGGCGTTATTAACAGGTTTTCAAGGACCGTTAGACTTGGGAAAAGCCGCGGTATTTGAAAAGTCCTAATTACTCCCATTTTAAATACCTCATGGGGGTTTAGACCGGTTATGTCCACGAAAATACCACTGAGTGTTTTGTACAGGATTTTACCTTCGTCCGGTGGATAAAAACCAGTTATTACGTTGAATAAAGTGGTTTTACCGGAACCATTGGGTCCTATTAACCCAACAATGCATTTCTCCGGGATCTCGATGGTCACTTTACTCAACGCCTTTAATCCCTCAAAGTACTTAGAAACCTCGTTAATCACAAGTATCGCATCCTCCTTCATTCACTTCACCTATTTCTTCAAGTGCTTTTCTCAGAAAACCCGCTGTGATCTTGGGTGGTTTCTCTGGGAGTAATCCCATGGGCTTTTTCACGAGTATAGCTATCATTATGCAGCCTATGAAGATGGGCCTTAGGTAATCAGCACTGAATAACACACCTCCAATAACCGGTGTCGCGTATTGTAGCAACCTATCTACTAGTGATAACAAAGCAGCTCCGAGCACAGCTCCCATAGGACTCGATGAGCCGCCAATGATGATCATAGCCCATACATTGAACGTCACAAGTACCACGAACATCTGGGGATTCACGGATCCCACGTAACATGCGTAGAGAGCGCCAGCTACTCCTGATAAACCGGATGTCAGGAAAAACACGCTTGATTTAATGCGCGGCACATCTTTTCCGAGGAAGAGTGCTGCAACATCATCGTCTCTAATAGCTCGAAGAACCCTGCCTAAAGGCGATTCGTGGATCCTGGATACCAATATATATGCTGATAAAAATATCGAGAAAGTCACAGCTAAGTAGCAAAGGGCGCTGAGCACGGGGCTCCTAAGCCATGTGAATGGTTGAGGTATGCCGAACATGCCGTAGGTTCCACCTAGAAAATGCGTATTCATGTAAATGGCTCTGAGGATCTCTCCGACGCTGAGTAACGTGAACCCTACAAAACCCGCTCCAACTCTTATCACCGGGTATATTAATAACCTTCCAAATAGACCCGTAATCACAAATGATATAGCTAACGACATGAAGAAAATCATTATTACAATGATCGGCTCGGAAGCGGCGATCTTAGAGAGCACTGAGACGCCCTGAGCTGTGAATGGAGTATATGTGTTTACATCGTAACCTAGTAGCGCGAGTAACGTGTAAGTGTTTACAACTGCACCGATATATGCCCCCAGGCCGAAGAACGCTACTTTGCCAAAATTCGTTATACCACTAATGCCTGCTTCTAATACAAGTGTAATCGCCAGTATTGCGTAGATCGTGAAATACGTGAGCCAGTGTATTGCAAAGCTCAATACATCTATCAAGGCCCAGCCACCTTCCTGCCGATTCTTGTTCTAAACCTATACGGTAATCCGCCCCCTGCACCGAGCGGAGGCCTGATAACCAGGATTGTGAACACAACCCCGAACACTATGGCGAGTCTTATGGTGGGTTGTAGTCCGAGGTGATAACTCAAAAAGAGGAATACGATGTTCTCGGTTAAGGCAAGTGCAGCTGAGGCCAAAGCCGTTACTAGGAGTGAGGAAAGCCCCCCTATGAACGCTGCAGCGAAGTTTATCACCACAACGTGGAGGCCTATTTCCGGTGTAGTGGAGCCGGAGAAATTAACCCATAAAATCCCGCTGAGTGCTGTGATCCCGCCTGTTAGAAACCATGTCAATGCCATGAGCTTATCGCGAGGTATGCCACAGAGAGTTGCGAGAATTTGGTTATCGGCTATGCCTCTCATAGCAAATCCCAACATGGTTTTATTCAGGAGAACATATAGAGATAGGATCACAACTAATCCTAGTGTCGTCGATGTCACGATGTATTGTGGAGTATTTAACCCTATTGCTCTCTGAATATATGAGATATCAACGTACTCCACGCTTGGATAAGAAAGGAAGCTTGCTCCGCGAAGTTTCATGAGTACTTGGCAAATAATGTAAAGCGCGTACTGGTACACAAACCACGCGCCCATAGTGGCGATCATGTGTACGTTGGGGCTTGCACCTCGTTGATGCAGCGGCCTAATGATCAACAGGTAGTTGAGAACACCTATGAGACCACCAGTTGTAAACGAAAACAATGCCGCTATGAAAAGAGGTGTGTTTTTATTTAAAAATTCGTTTAAAAATATGGCAACATATGCCCCATAGGTTATGAAAACAGGGTGTGCGAAATTAAATACCTTCGTAGTCCTATATGAAAGGGTTAAAGGAATACTGGAGAGGATGTATATCCACGAAAAAACATATGAACATATGAGTGCTCTAGCGATCTCCACGATCCCACCCTTACCGAGATTCTCACGACTCCATCACTATTGTTGAATCAGAGATGTAGCCTATGTCAACGTATTGTGGCGTCCCATTCACCATACTCAGTGTCCACAGCTTGAAGGCTGCTTGAACCCTGTCTCCGTTCTCATCAAGTAGACCCCACCCACCTGGCCCGTAGTAAGTTTTAGCCACCTGCACTATGGCTTCGCGTAATTCATCCGGGTCAGTCGATCCACCGGTTCTTAAGACCGCTAAACCCGCTATCATTACCGCATCATACACGTTTTCGCTGCAATACGTTGGCGTACCACCATAGTTTCTCAGCCTATTGACAAACTCGTCATATAATGGATTCACCAAGGGCGCGGGCCTTATGCCGATCATCCTCACTTGCTGCGCAAATTCAATGATTTTTGGCACAAGGACCTCTGAAGCCCCGTAGAAACTCTCTACAACTAGCCATCTTGTAGCCCTTAAAGCCGGTTCTTCTGCGGCGTGGCTTAAAATGTTCGCGCCGTCTGTTCCATAACCACAGTATAGTATTGCATCGGGTGTCAATGACCTGGCGAACGATGCCAATGTCGCTACGTCTGTTCCATAATCAGCTTGCCCAGGTGAATAGACGATCTCATGTACAATTCGCCCACCTCTTTTTTCAAAAGAATCCTTGAAGTATTTCGAGAAGACATTGCAGAACTCGTCATCTATGTGGAACGAGATAATACTCCTTATATTCTCTCTAATAGCTAACACAGCGAGAGCCTCACTTTCTGCAATAGCGCTTGGCTGAGTTCTGAAAATGTAGTCGCCTGGTATGGCTAACGTGGGCGAGTTGGAACAAGGGGCTATGATAATGAATTTATTTGCATCCGAGAACGCTTTTATAGCTTTAAGTTGACTACTGAGCGGGGGACCTATCATGATCCTGATACCAGCTGCGTAGAATGTCTGAGCGTTTTTGAGAGCTTCCTCGGGGCTACCTTTGTCATCTAATATGTAAGGCTCGAACACAAGGTTTAATCCCATGGATCTTGATATGTTGTTTAAATCATCTATGGCCATTCTAACAACAGGTTCCCATTGAACACATATAGAGGATATTGGGCCTGACAGCGCTATTGATACACCTAATATGTATTTACGCTGGATCGGTGTTGTTTGAGTTGTTTGAACTGTAGTTTGTCCCATGTAATAGCCAATAGTGTATCCAATAACAATCCCGATTAACAAGGTTGAAGCTATGATCAACATGAATCTAGTATTTGTTATTAGTTCCATGTGTTTCACCCCCTCTCGCTGCGAGAACTTTTGTTGATCTCAAAAAACGATGCTGATTTAACAATACCGTATAAGTCTTTGACGACTTTGTATAAACCTAGTTTCTCTAGTTTCTCAATGGTTGGTAACCCTGTATCTGGATTCCATTCACGAGCCTTGTAATATTCCTTCAACATGTCCTCAAGCTCTACTACGTGACCAGCTGAAGGCCCTTTCTTCAACGGTTCTTTAAGGAATCTTGTTGGAAGCACGTCGTGAGTTTTGTTAATGCCTTCTCTAGCATTATATGCTCTTTCCAAATTAACTACTCTTTCCCCAATCTCCTCTACTTCGAGCGGCGTGAGCTCCAACCCCGTGACGGATTCTATCAGCTTCGAAATTTTCTCGTAGTTAAGTATATTCATGTTTTCCGCGAGGTTTTTACATACTCCAAGAGAGTCTACAAGTGCACATATGTTCTCGTAATATGCTACTAGTTTACCTTTACCTCTAACGCCAAGCCTTAGCGTTGACTCCGGTTCTCCGAACATTTTGGCCCCTAGCTCAGCGTTATCCATTAGCTCTATGAACGGCTCTGACCTGAGATGATCGGCGCCCCTCGAGGAAACAGCAAATCCTAATCCATATCCTTTTAAACCCCTTGGGTCGGCTTGTATCATCTCAAGCTTCTTGACGTGGAAAGCTATGTCGCGGCCTTTACCTATTTTCTCAGCGGCCTCAACTACTCCGTCTGCTAATAATTCTCCAAATCCTCTTCTGTAAGCTATCTTCATTATTAACTCGAACACAGCGTTCATGTTACCCCATTCGAGTTCTAGCCCATCTGTATCGTTTCTTGTTAACTGACCGTTTGAGTATAGCTCCATTGCCCACGATATAACCTCGCTCGTTGAGATCACGTCTAATCCAAGATCATTTATAAGCTCTATAGCTCTCAAAGCTTTTTCCAAGTCGTTGTTGCCGATCCTCACGGTCATGCCGGCTAACGCCTCGTATTCCGGCCCCTCGCTGAGAAAAGCGTTTTCCCTGTTCTTCACAACAAATACTCTGCTACATGGAACTATGCAGGAGAAGCATGCCCTGTTCTTCACGTTGTACTTCAACGCGAGTTTCTCGCCGCTGATTTCAAATGCATATTGAAGCGGGAGAACTGGTTCTGTAAAGTGTTTTCCAGGCAATACGCCGATCTTATTAGCAGCTAACAGTATCCTCGAAGTGCCCATAATTCTCCTAGGCCAGTACTGTTCATGTGTATACACCTCTAGTTCGATTTCATCGACAATTTTCTCAAACAACACTGGTTTAGCCACCTCGATGAATCCATCGCCTTTGACAACAATGGCTTTTAGATTTTTCGACGCCATTACCACTCCCAGCCCGGTTCTAGCAGCTGGCCTCACCCTGTTGAAGAAAATGCCCGAGAACTTCACCATGTTCTCCGCGGCTGGCCCTATTGCAGCTATTTGAACACCGGGATCTCTCAATTCTCTTCTCAGCGCATCATACGTCTTCGAAATGGTTAAACCCCATATTCCTTCAGCATCTCTGATCTCTACCTCCCCGTTACATATGTATATGTAGACGGGGCGGGAACTACGTCCTTCTATTATTATTTGATCAAACCCAGCGTACTTCATCTCTGCTGCATAGTGTCCACCGACATTGGAATCCCCGAGTATCCCGGTTTGCGGGGATTTAGCACTTACGTTTAATCTAGCTCCAAGGGGGAAGCCTGTTCCAGGGATTGGCCCAGTGGCGATCATGAGCTTGTTCTCAGGGGATAAAGGATCAACGCTGGGATCAACCTCATCGTAGAGTTTAGCAATATTAAAGCCTCTGCCACCTAGATACATTCTTGCTAACTTCTCGTTAACTTCTTCTACCTTAATTCTCCTCGTTGAGAGATTTATTCTTAGAATTCTGCCCGCATATCCATATAGTTTCCTATTCGTACTTGACACGAATACCCCACCTCTCGAGGAGTACTCTATACTCGCTTAGTGCAACGCTATATCTCTTCCCTAGTTGAGCTGGATTTTTCACCGGGATCTCGGTGGCCGGATGTATTGAGAGCGCGTTTGTTGGGCACTTCGAGACGCATATTGGTTTCCCATCGCATAGATCACATATTAGAGGTGTTTTGTCGAAGGGGTTTTGGAAAACAGCACCGTAAGGACACGCGTTTACGCATTCCCCGCACTTAATACACTTAGCTTTATCCAGCTTTGTAAATCCACCCGTGTCTTTATACAATGCATTTGCTTTACATGCACGTATGCAAGGTGCATCAACGCAGTGTTTGCACACAACCGGGTAATCCATGCCTATTAGATCATCCCTGATGACTCTTATTCTTGAGAGCGAGGATGAGAAGACTCCTTCATGTAGGAAGGAACACCACAATTCACAATATCTACAGCCAGAACACTTAGAGAGTTCTACAACTACGTGAATTACCATTGGTGCATACTACACACCTCGAGATAATGCTAGTATCAACGAGTGAAAATATAAATTTTATTTAACATGATTACATCAAAATGTAGAATTAGTTTATAAATAAACTGTTACGAGAACCCGAACTGTTTTAGTTTAAACAATAATTTAGCTGAGAAACTGTTGAAGGAATCCACATGTGTAGAACTTAATGTCTAGCACCAATGTTCCTTAATTAACAGTTTTCTCTTTAAATTCATCAAACATGGTCTTGAGTTTCACCATTGATACCTTTGTTTACTCTCGTTACTCAGTATCCTTGAGTAAAAGTAAGCTAGTTTTCAAAAAACCACGATTTATTTTTCATGTATTCTACTATGAGTGTAGATGAATCAACCATCTCCGCTGGGTAATTTACTTGTGATTATTCAGCCATTTTAAAATGGTTTCTAGAACTAATTGTTTGTTTTTCTCATTTAAGATCTCGTGTTTCATCTCAGGGAAAATTACTAGTTGCTTATCTTCTACTTTTAATGCATTGTAAAGTCGTTTAGAAGCTTCTACTGGGACTACTCGGTCTTTTTCTCCATGCATTATTAAAACAGGGACATTAATGTTCTCGATATACTTCCAAACTCTTTTCGATGCACTGTAGAGCTCTGCTAGAAGCCGTAAGGTTAGATCTTTTACTACTAAGGGGTCCTCAACATATTTTTTCGCTGTCTCAAGATCTGTTGAAAGCTCAGCTGGGTTTATTGGTAGCTTCGCCTTGCTTCTAGGTGAAATAGTGTTAACTAGGGTTAAGAGGATTTTCGTGAATATGGGTATTGGTAAGTAAACAGCTGCCCCGCTTGTAATTAATGATTTAATGTTTTTGCCAACGTAGCCTGCGTAGTATACAGCAATAAGTCCCCCCATGCTATGGCCGAGTAGATGTACTCGAGTATGCCCTGTTTGCTTAATTATTTTGCTGATGAAGGAGTCTAAGTCGTATATGAATTCCTCGAATTTATCAACGTATCCTCTTTCAGTGTACTCGGCTGTTTTACCATGTCCTCTTAAATCCATTATGCAGAAGCCGTATCCATTACTAGATAAGTATTCTCCTAGATGAGAGTACCTGCCTCCATGCTCTGCAATTCCATGAACACCAATCACGATATCCTCGCTTCCCTTTGGGAAATAGCATCTATAGAATACTCTAATACCGGTATCTAAGTGAAAATAGTTCTCCAAGTATTCCAAAACAAATCCCTGTGAAATAACTTAATCATAGTTCTGATATTAAAGAATAACGCATTGTCCCCTTTACGCATAGGATTACGCGGCTATTCTACTTTACGCTCCCGTGAATTAACGCCATTAACAGTCGATCAATTGGTGCGATGTACTCGGGAAACAACGTTGAGGTCTTAATAATCATGTTCTTTAAGCTATGTAAGAGATTGTCTACAAATCCGCAAATCGATCTATTATATAGGTCAACGAGAGCGACCGGGGAGTTCGCGAATAAGATTCTGCCGGAAGACAAGTTATGCTTTCTAACACACGTGGCCGAGGTGAACGCGTTTCAATAGTAATTTAACCAAGGTTCTAAACTAAGTAATAACTACTAGGGAACAAATTGAATAAAGAAACATCAATGCGCTGGGTAGAGATAAAAACTAGCTTTCAATTCTTTCTATTGTGTTCTAGTTCTCCGAATAGATGCTTAGAAAGCTTGTTGTAATTGAAAACGAATTCGCCGGCTACTAAAAATACTTCATCTCGTAATGATCGACTTCGCTAATAAGTTGTACTTTCTATAAGCAGCTATAACTAGCATTGCAGTAGTGAATACTGTAGTTGAAGTTACTATAGGCAAGAGCCTTATACCCCATGGAGTGTAATTGAGTATTAACCCTATAAGGGGTACAACAGCTAGTGATAAACCAATAGATAAAGCCGTTCTTTCCAGCGGCGATAGATCCTCTTCTCGCGGATACAGTGCTTCAACAAGGGAATAACCCGGTATGAAAAGAACGTAAATTGATCCAAGTACGTATCTTAAGGGTGTTAGAGCAACCACGTAATTAGTTAAGTAAACTAATAGAATTGTTATAAAGGTGATTGCTAACGCAACATATAACCACAATGAGTAATCCATCCTAAGTAAGTATTCGGGGAAAGACTTCGGGGGCTCGGGGTCTTCTATTACGAGTTCGCCTCTAACCCACTTGTTGTATAGATTTAAAACCTCGTTTAGTTTTTTAAATGGATTTTTCTCTTTAACTAAATTTTCAAGCACGCTGGATTTCAACTTAATACTCACCATAAGACGAGACTCGTTACGTTTAATCTGAGGAAGACGTATAATCCAGTATAATTCCACTTATTTTCACTCGTATCATACCTGTATAATTCAAAAACCAGTGTTTGATTAATCCACGGCTCGTTGAAAACTACTTCAA
>JAUQPA010000038.1 GCA_030550615.1 Thermoproteota archaeon
CAGTCTTCACCTACTACCCTTCAACAATCACCATAAACCCACAACCACCACCAGCCACTCTCGAAACACCATTGTACACCTACACCTGCACAGCGCTCACGAGAACAAGTAGAGGAGCACTAGCATACACGGACTTCGAAGCATACCCTGTACCCGGGTGGACTAATTACGGAGGTATCTGGAATAATATTAGTGGTGCACCAGGAGCCAAGGGCAATGTTCTGCAGGGGCAAGACAACAACGCTGGAGTTGGAGCATCATCTTACTATTACTACGATATGCCACTTAGTGCCTATACAAGCCTCTGGGTTGCTGTTAAAACTAGGTTTGTATCAAGATCGGAAAAAACCCAGTACTACGGTATAGCTATGCTGAACGCGGATAGAACAAGAGTGTACGCTATAGTACTGGAAAACGATAAAAGCGGTATTGAAATACGTAGCTTCGGTGTTACAGCCGCTGGCTGGGTAACACATGTAAACCAGGAGAAGCTACCATGGTATAGCTCTGGTGCGTGGTACACGATCGTAGTCCACTACTCTGTATCAGGTACAACGATCAACATAGAGGCTTACTTCTACGACTCTGCTGGAACCCTGCGTCTGAGCGCATCAACAACGATAACCCACAGCAACGTCTTTGTCCCAGCGTACATAGGAGTCATAGCAGATGGGCTTACAGCACAATACGACGAGTTCATAATATCCACAGTAGATCCTAGGTCTGTGTACTTTGCTGGATTCTATATGGGTATGAGGGTTGAGGTATGGGACAACCTAGGGTACCTGGTGAACTCGATAACTGCCCCGTCATCATCCTTCGCGCTGGGTGTTGTAGGCGATGTAGTGGTTGGTACGGGTAGCGATGGGAGAATAGTGGTCAAGTACCCTGACGGGAGCGTCTGCGGAGAGCTCACTGTGCCAGCTACTGATGCTGTGCTGGGAGGGGACACCTACGCTCTCTCCACTCGGTCGATCACCCCGAGCCTCGGCGCCAACAAGACTAGTGCTGGTCTCACGCTATACATTTCAGGGGCCTCCACGTTCAACACAACGGCCCGAGTCCTCCGCGTGAACGCTAGCCAGGTTCTCTACGCCCGGTTGATACTGGACTCCTATACAGCTCCAGCAACTCTGAACCTTGACGCCTGGATCGAGGGTACATCGAGCTCCACGAGCATAATCATCAGAAGCGGTGTTCCCGTATCAACCTCAACCAGCATAGTGCAACTTAGCACTGGGCTAGGGAACACTGTATATCTCAGTGGGTATTTCACATCAACTAGTCAAAGTGCTGTATTGAATTTTAAATTAGAGCTCTGCACAATGCCGGGGGGTATGGGTGCATGTGTATATTACCCCATCGTATTGAATTTATCATCATAGCTTGAAGCGCATGCTGATCTAAAACCAGGTTTTATAAAATAGCATTAGTATAACATCCCATGAGCTGAGAGGTGGTATGAATGAATAGACTTGAAGTTAGCGAAGATGAGAAAATATGGGGATTCATAGCGTGGCTTATTCCATTAATCGGCGGTATCCTGGTTCTCGTCTTGAAACCTAGCTATCGTTACGCCAGGTACTGGGCTTACTTATCAATATCATTCTTCATTGTAGTAGTTGGTGCACAGTTAGTAAGCATTATATTTGACCTTATACCAATTATTGGCAAACTCATCTCTGCTCTAATAGGGCTAGGATTACTAATTACGTGGATTATAGGAGTATTAAGATCCCTTGAGAAAACATTCTGGAAGCCTCCTGTAATATACGATATAGCTAAGATCATTAATCCAAAAATAGATGATTACATTAGCGAATCTAGAGGAACACCGGTATAGGCTGGAATTAGAGATTTGAAAAAAATGACTTGTATCTAAATGGGCTTCGTGAATCCCCATTTCTCCAGTGCTCTCGCTAGTTCCCTACGTGTTTTAGCGTACTCATCTAGTGGTATACCCTTGCTTATTGCTTCCAGAGCTTGTCTAACAGCTGCTGCACCAGCTCTTGGTCCATCGGGATGCCCTATTACACCTCCTCCTACTTGTAATACGATGTCTTTTCCAAGCGCTTCTATAACTGGTGGAAGTATACCCGGGTGTAGTCCACCAGATGAAACAGGCATTGCTGGTTTTATATGGTGCATTGGTTGCTCGAGGTGGAATAAGTCATCCGGGTCTGGTTTGAAGTGCTCCTCGCGGAGTATTCTAGCGTATCTCACGACATCTAGCTTCTCGCCTTCTAGTTTGCCAACGCCAGCTGTTCCAACGTGCAGTTGATCCACCCCGATAATCCTATATAGCTTTGCTAAAACATACATTGATATACCATGATACTTGTTCCTGGTGAAAGCTGCGTGCATTGCTCTGTGAGCGTGTATAGCTAAGCCGTGTTCCTCCGCGAGATCCCTTATATATGTTAAAGCACTCCAACCGGTAATAACAACATCAACCATTACATATGGATTACCGTAGTCAGCTACGAGCTTAAGCCTCTTCTCCATTTCCCTAACATCAGCTGTTATATTAGCAAACCAAACTTTCCTCTCCCCGGTTTCCTTCTCGACTTTATCAATAATCTTCATTATTGCTTTAGCTCTAGCCTCGAATCTGCAGAATGATGGGCTAGCTAAGTTCTCGTCGTCCTTAATGTAATCTAAACCACCGTAGAGTATTTCATACGCCAACTTCTCGACTTCCTCCGGTGTGTAACCCTCCTTGGGTTTAGGCACCGTGCCAACTATGGGTCTATCGTAAACCTTGAATATTTCTCTAACTCCTTTAACTCCTTTACTTGGGCCCTTGAAGTACTCGAGGAACTTCCTTGGTAAATAGAGATCTTCTAGTCGAAGCCCCGCCGCCCTCTTCATGCCGAATATGTTGCCGGCGACACCAGCTAGAAAACCAGGTAGATTTCCCTCCTCAAATAACTCAACTGGATAAGCTATCTTTACAAGGTATGATCCATCCCCGAGATCCATTATTTCATATACTTTAGCACTAAGCTTCTTAACCCTCTCGACATCGTACCATGGGTATAGAGTAGTCCATGTTCCAGTACTGCTCTCGGCGCCTATACCACTAGCTGTCTCCTCGATTTTAAATCCTTGAGCTGGTGTAACTCTGAAAACTGCTATTACATCGTTTTCTAAGTCAGGAGTGTAGCTTGGTGATAAATACTCGTAGTAGGATTCAAATTCATATCTCTTAGCCACATACAACACCTGGATTTATTTTAGTATTCCATTAGTTTTCGCGGGTTTTTAAATTTAAATCAATAATCTGTATTACTGGGAATTTAAACCAGGTGCTTTAAAATGGTTAACGAAGAAAAAGTCATTTACTCTCTCCCAGGAGTATACGAGTCGCTGGAGCACACAGGCGACGTTTACATTAGAGTCCGTGGACGTAGTTTACTGGATTTATTTGAGAAAAGCGGATTAGCTTTATTCGATACAATGACTGATATTAGAAAAATTGAAAGCAAAATTGAAAAAGAAGTAGTTGTTGAAGGATTTGACCTAGATAACCTGCTTTACAAATGGCTTGAAGCACTACTAGTGATCTACTATAGTGAAAACCTCATGTGTGGTAGCATAGTAGTTGATGAACTGGTAATTAAACGCGTGGGCGAAGAATTATCCTATGTACTTAAGGGGAGAGCTTGCTGCGAGGAGTTTAACCCGGAGAAACACGAGGCCCGAGTAGAGGTTAAATCCCCAACGTATAGTTTAATGAAAATACTTAAAACAACTGATGAATGGATAGCTTACTTCGTCCTGGATATATAGTAGCTTCTGATCCTCTCCCTGCAGTTCTCGCAGAAAAACATTGGTTTCTCATCTACTTCTACTATGCTATTACTAAATCTCATAACGCAGTTTCCAGTACAATGCTCTAATCCAAGTAGATGACCTAGCTCATGAACTATTTCCTTGATTAATCTCTCGAAGTACAAGTTGTAGTTTAGTGAATCACCGTAGAACTCTGGTTTAAGCCTCTTAGTGAATACTATTGCTACATGTTGACTCGGTAAAGCTTCACCAAATACGAAGTTCAACCCATACTCGAAGCCATCTAAATACCCGACACCAACAACTAGGCTTTTATCAATTACTCCAATAACTTGGAACATATCTCTAATGTACTTAGCTAAGCAACCAGCGTGGTACTGTACTCGATTCCAATCAAAACACTTCATGGGCGGCTTAATGACATCGGGCCACACTAATACATCTATGTTTTCTAATCCCACCTCGCTCAGAATCTCCTTCAACTTAACACTTACTGCTTCAATATACTCTAGTACGCCATGTGTTGTCAAAGGTACTAATATAACTCTATTGAACCCAGCCATTTTAATAAACCTCGCCGAAAACACGTTGCTTTAAATATTTGATTCATGAATAAAGTAAAATCAAAGTAGCTAATAATAGAGAACAATCGAGTCTTCAACGTGGAAACCAGTAAAATAAAGGTGCCGCCGCGGGGATTTGAACCCCGGACATCCCGGTCTTCAGCCGGGCGCTCTCCCGGGCTGAGCTACGGCGGCTCCTGGATTAATTAACTCCTAGGGGGTTTAATAACTTACTGCATTTACACCGTGTGTTTCCAGTTAATTACTAATTGTTAAATAATTGTAATGACTTATAAGTAAATTGGTGATTTTATGTTAGCAGTTATTTTAGCTGGTGGCTTTGGAAAAAGACTACGTCCTTTTACCGAGGATTCTCCTAAGCCAATGATACCCGTCGTAGGTAAACCACTACTAGAGTATCAGATAAGTTGGTTGAAGAAACATGGTTTTAACGAGGTATTACTGCTCGTGGGCTATAAGAAGGAGAAAATAATTGAGTATTTCGGAAGCGGCGGGAAATTCGGAGTTAAAATAACTTATATTGTTGAAGACGAACCTCTTGGAACAGGTGGTGCTGTTAAAAACGCAGAGCACATATTGTTAAAGGAACCTGTTTTCCTCGTTTTAAATGGTGATATATTAACAAATCTCAACCCACTACAGTTACTGAGTAAACTAGAATCAAGCAAATACCTAGGCGTTATAGCAACCATTCCATTACCTAGTCCATATGGAATACTGAACCTCGAAGGCGACGACGTCAAGGGATTCGTGGAGAAACCACTTATAAAAGACTACTGGATTAACGCAGGTATATATGCTCTGAAACCAGAAGCATTAAAGTACTTCCCCGAGAAGGGAGACCTGGAGAAAACAGCGTTTCCAGCAATGGCACGCGAGGGCCTACTAGGAGCAGTTAAATACAATAACGTATTCTGGAAAGCAATAGATACATACAAAGACCTCGAGGAAGCCTCAAAATACGTCGAGGAAAACGCAAGGGATTTCCAATAATGAAGATCAGATTTTCCAGCGGTCTTCATCGAGTAATTACTCACAAGACCCTCTTTTCATCACCAATACATATACATCACATAGAAATTTATAAAACCAGCATTAACTAAATAAGAGAAGGGTGCGGCGGTCGTCTAGCCTGGACTAGGACGCCGGCCCTCCAAGCCGGAGATCCCGGGTTCAAATCCCGGCCGCCGCACTATTCTTCGCGAAGTTGATTGAAAAACAATACAATACTTCACAGTTAGCTATTTGCAATAGCTTTCAACCAGTAACACATCGAGATTTCTCACTAGTTAGAAACACCTAATTAAACCACCAACTTTGTCTGCGTCTCAACGTGAACGAAGAATCCATAGAATTGTGGAACAAATATTAAGCTAGGCTTAGGCTCACATGCAGACAACACCATGTCCCCAGTGAAATAGGAACACTAGTAACACAGTAAAGGATTCCAGCGAGTTGACCACGTGATAAAGCATCGATTCGTTGATCAGTAAAGAGAGCTACGTGTAAATGCCTTAATTAAATAGGGCAGTAGGAGAACTTGTAGTTGTACGGGCAAAACGAACAATTCGGCACATTACCCCAGCAATCAGTCTCCGTGCTAAGTGTGTAACTACAGTACCTGCGTAAATTGCAGTCAAGACAAGATGGCATGTAATTGAATGATAACTTAAAGATCATGTTGCTTTGTCGTCTCCATATCTCGGATAAACTTTCCTTGAGCGCGTCACCTATTATGAATTCCCTGATGGATCTCGTGGTGTTTTCAATCAACACATCCCAGTTATATGCGAGAAACATACAGGGCGAAACCCTGCCATCCACCCTTACATATAAAGCCCTGTTATTTACAAATGGACACTCCCTTGATGTATATGACTCTATATTAGGTAGCCATATTCTTAGAGGAGAATCCATTAGCTTTATGCTCAGCCTCTCCAGGTTATTTTCGAGTTCTGATAGACATTTATCATCTCTTATACAATCTGCGCCTTGAACACCTCTCGGATGATGTATATATAAGCTTAGATATATTTCTTGAATACCCATGTTTATGGAGTATTCTATTAGCTTATCCAATTGATCCTGGTTGAATTTTGTAAGAGTAAATATGGTTTTAACAACGGGTTTTCTAGAGGCTTCGCGCTGCTTCAGATCCGTTATTTTAGCAATGCTCTTTGATACAGATGAGAGATCTCCGGGCCTTCTTATCTTACCATATAACTCCACGTCAACAGCATCTATGCTCACGTAGAGCTCGTCAAGCCCTATTTTGACTAGTTCCTCGGCGAGATCTACGAGCATGGTTCCATTAGTATTTAACACAACATATAGACTCTTGGATTTAGCATATCGTATCATATCAAGTATTCTCGGATTTGCCATGGGTTCGCCCCATCCACTAAACACCAATTTCTTGACACCACTACTGATGGCGTTATCGACGATCTTTACGAAATCATTAAGCGACATGTCCTTGTACATAAATCCATGTGCAGATTGTCTAAAACAATGTACGCATTCTAGGTTACAACGAGTTGAAACCTCGATGACTACTTCATGTGGATGCGAATTTTCACTTAAATGTATTATCCAGTCACTTATCTTCAGCTCCCTCAATAAGTACACCTCTCCTCGATAGACAATGATATGAGGATAAGGGGATAAGAAAAACGATTATAGTTAAGGGGTGATCTATATAAGTCCCTCTTCCTCTAATTTATCGGCCAACCACTTCAGGTCTAGCTCCTCTAGCTTGGCCCTTGTTGGCCTACCCTTTACCCATCCACGAGCTTTATAGTACTCTGGTAGCATTTCGTTTAGCTTGGTGACATAGCCTTTGCTCGGTCCTTCAGGCATGGGTTCTTCGAGCAATCTCTTCGGCAAAGTATCGTATTCTTCTCCATCACCAAAGGATAATACGTTGAACGCTCTCTCAGCGTTATATATTCTCTCGCCAATTTTATAGAACTCCTCTGGTGTTATATCCCAGCCTGTTACAGCTGAGATCTGCTCCGAGAGAACATCCACGTAGTAGGCGAACGTCACGAATTTACAGACAATCATTGAATCAACAACGGCGAATGCATCCTGCATTTCCTTAACCAGTTTACCTTTGCCCTCTGTAGTGAATCTATCTGCTTTAACCGGCAATCCCAGCACTTCCGGCGAGATCAAATATGCTCTTAAGTGACAACCACCTCTGTTACTGGTTGCATACGCTAATCCGTGTCCCTGCACACCCCTTGGATCATACGCCGGCAATTCCTGCCCTCTAACAACCATAGCTAGTTCTGGGGCGCCATACTTGGTGGCTAATCTCTGAGCCCCTTCTGCTAGGTCATCGCCTATGCCGGATCTATACGCTGTTCTCCAGACAAGTTCAACGAGTACTTCTCCATTACCCCATGTTGCGCGTAGACCTCTGAGTTTCTCAGAAGGTATTTTACCCTTCTCAACTAATTCAAGGAATGTGCCTATAACGTGGCCCATGGATATTGTGTCAAGGCCTAGTTCATTACATAAGTAGTTTGCCTTAGATACTGCGGCTAGATCTGATGTCCCGGTTTGAGCGCCTAGAGCCCATACTGTTTCGTATTCGGGTCCACCGCCCTCACCGGTAAATGGAGGCTTATTTATCCTGGTGTATCTTGCACAGCCTATTGGGCAACCCCAGCATATTTCCTCTCTGTATTTTTCCCAATCCATTATCTCCTTAGCTATGACCTCGCCGCTAATTTTCTCGGCTTCTGGGAATACTCCCGTTTGGAAATTCCTCGTTGGGAATATTCCATGAGCATTTATTATATTGACGAGAACCGCTGTTCCATATTTAGGTAATCCCTCGCTTGTAACTGGTGATGCTCTAATTAACCCCATTGATTTCTTAACAACCTCTTTGAACACTTCTTCCCTAGCCACCTGTGGCTTCATATACCCTCTGACAGCTATTGCTTTTAAGTTTTTACTGCCCCATACAGCGCCATGTCCACCGCGTCCCGCTGCCCTGCTCTTGTCGTTTATAATGCAAGCGATCCTGGCTAGTCTCTCGCCGGCTGGGCCAATACAGGCTACCTTTATGTTCTTTGCATCATCTTTCCCGACTAGAGGTGATAGCTCCTCTATAATTGTATCGGTTGTGTCATGTGTATCCCTACCCCACAAGTGCTTAGCGTCACGTATTTCTGCTTTACCATTGTGAATCCACAAGTAGACCGGTTTCTCCGCTCTTCCTTCTATTATAATAGCATCGAATCCCGCGAACTTGAGTTCTGGCCCGAATTTGCCACCACTCTGTGAATCATGTATAGTGTTCGTCAGAGGGGATTTCGTTACAGAACACCATCTACCACTAG
>JAUQPA010000039.1 GCA_030550615.1 Thermoproteota archaeon
ATAGTGTTTAATGAACGTTACTTAATAAGCTACAAAATATATGAAGGAATAATTACCGCGCAGGGTATAATATCACCCGAGATAGCGGCTTTAGGAGTTATTCTATTGCTATTTGCATTAACTTCCTTCTTAGCTATAAGAAATTATGTGAGCATGCGTAGTTACGCAATGATCAGCCGTGGAGGTAGGTGGAACCCCAGAGTGAGAAAACCTGGCTTAGTTGGGGCATTAGCAATATATCTAGGCGTCTTTCCGCTCGTAATATTCGCAATGCTTCCACAAATAGGTGTAGTACTCATATCTCTCGGCGTATTGAAGATATTTCCACGGGAAAACAAGCTTGTATTTGAAATCCCAGATAACATATTTGCATATATGCAACAATTACTATCTGATCCAGCTGTTCTCAAGTACGTTTTAAACACGCTTATCTACGCAGGTGTATCTGTAATAATCGCGGTGTTCCTGGCGATATGCGTTGGATATAGTGTTAGTAGACTTAAAATCAAATATATACCGAATATTTTAGATGCATTTGCCACATCCCCTCTAGCTATTCCGGGGTTGGTGTTTGCGCTAGGCTATTACATAATGTTCACGAGACTCGCTGAAATACTGCCGCCGAGCATAGGAGTGAAGATAAGCCCAGCAAGCATAGCTTTTGAAGCATGGCTTATATTTATAATAGCATTTAGTGTTAGAAGATTGCCATATGTCGTTAGATCTGTCTTCGCCGGTTTTCAACAAGTTCACGAAAACCTCGAGGAAACAGCTATGAATCTTGGGGCTTCAAGGTACAAGGTTGTTTTTGGTGTGATTTTACCGTTTATAATTGGCTATGTTTTAAGCGGTTCATTAATAGGCTTTATCTACATGGCTACAGAAGTCTCAACAAGTATAACTTTCGGGGGCATTAGGCAGGATCAGGCTCCTCTAACGTACTACATGAGGCAGTATTTTACGGGAGCAGCTGGGGAAGGCCCATACCTGGTAGCTGCAATGGGCACGTTACTAATATTAATCCAGTTAATCATAGTTATAATAGTAGTGTATGTATTTAAACAGAGATACGCCTTCATAGGCGTTTAGGTGGTATTGCGATGACCCGTATAATGCTCGAGAACATATCGAAATACTATGGTAGCGTAGTAGCCGTTGATGATGTTTCATTGAAAATAGATAAAGGCGAGTTCTTTGCAATCCTTGGTCCAAGTGGTTGCGGTAAAACAACTACTCTGAGAATAATTGCTGGATTTGAAGTACCTGATAAAGGAAAAGTGTACTTTGACGACGATGACGTAACTTTCCTCAAGCCTTACAAGAGGAATACAGCCATGGTCTTCCAGAACTATGCATTATGGCCACACATGACTGTATATGAAAACGTTGCTTATGGCTTAAAGATCAAAAGAAAGGAACTTGGATTAAGTGATGAAGAAATAAAAAAACGAGTTGATTGGGCACTAGAGTTAGTTAAGTTAAAGGGATTTGAAAACAGGTATCCACTACAGTTAAGTGGTGGTCAGCAACAACGGGTTGCCCTCGCTAGAGCACTCGTAGTGCAACCTCGAGTATTGCTCCTAGATGAACCCTTAAGTAATCTGGATGCAAAGCTGAGAATAGAAATGCGCGAGGAGTTAAGGAGGCTTCAAAAATCGCTGGGTATTACAACTATCTATGTTACTCATGATCAGCTTGAGGCTATGAGCATGTCAGATAGAATAGCCGTTATGAATAAAGGTAAGGTAATTCAAGTTGGTACACCGAAGGAACTATACTACAGGCCAAGATCAATCTTCGTCGCTGATTTTCTCGGACGAAGTAGTATTTACAGAGGAGTGGTCATTGAACAAAACGGGTACGAAGTAAAAGTTCAACTAGAAGATTCGGATTTAATACTAAAAGGCGTAGCATTTGACGAAAAATTACCGCGAAAAGTAGCTGTAGTTATTCGACCCGAAGTTATTGAAATAGGTGATAATTCTAATCCGGGAGATGTAGTTATAAAAGGAATACTGGAATTCGCGATGTTCACTGGTGAAAAAATAGAAGGACGACTGAGAATTGATGGATTAAAGCTACTTGTATACCTACCGGGATATATGGATGTATCTGTAGGAAGTGAATTAACTGTAACTATACCTTGGAGAAGCGTTGTTGTGTTACCCTTCGAGGAATAAACTAGTTACTCAAGGATCCACCTACCATCAATGAACTTTGCTGTGGTTGTTTTCTCAATTAAATTACCTCCGGTTAATTTAAGTGTTCTAATTAAAATCATTTTACCTGTAATTTCGAGCACCATGAAAGATGGCGTGAACGATCCTCCAGCACCACCCCACACACCTGTTAGTGATCCTGGGTTTAATAACAATTCCTTACCCGTAGTACCTATTTTGATGAAATCCGAATGAGTATGCCCTGAAATCAATATATTTACTTCCAGCTTACTTGCTATTGAGCTAAGTTTACCTGTATCGCCACGTGGATAAAATCCATCGCCGTGATGTATCCCTATCTTAAACCCCTCAAAGTCGAATACCTGTGTCCTCGGTAGTGGTAGGTAATCCATATTTCCTCGAACTATGTAAAGTTCTTTTCCAAGGCTTTTAATCCAGTTCAAAACGGGTTCCCCCGTGACATCACCTGTGAAGACAACAATTATCCATGGTTTTCCTCGTTCCAAGTAATCTCTGATAATTCTTGGAACATTCTCTGCTCTATCAGGTATATGAGTATCGCCAATAACCAAGATCTGCTTCAATTTGATCAGCCGGGTAAGTTTTCTTCATGCGTCGAGCCGGAGGTAATTCATCATCACAATATATAATTATTTTTATTATAAGCATTAATAACCATGTTCTAGTATTTCTCCAATT
Source organism: Thermoproteota archaeon (assembly GCA_030550615.1). Lineage (GTDB taxonomy): Archaea > Thermoproteota > Thermoprotei_A > Sulfolobales > Desulfurococcaceae > UBA285. The sequence continues at coordinate 2,880 of JAUQPA010000039.1, forward strand.
TTTCTGTAGAATACATAGTTCAAAGGAAATGGAATTAATAGAAGTACGAGTGGTTTAAATTCACTTGATCTAAGCAACTTGATTACACGCATAGATTCCCTGTGTGTTTCAGCGTAACCTCGTAAAATAGCATCAAGAATCCTCGAATAGTTATTTCTTATTGCTTTCAAATACCCTTCCATCGTCAAAGTAGAGACCAAAACTAAAAGATCCCAGGCAGCATACTCATCACTATACTCTTTAATCGCCTGTTCAGCATCCACGGTGTAAATTTCGTTTTCGAAGTAAACAAAGTTTGTTATTTTTGTGTCTCCTAGAACCCAGCTACTTTCATGGCATAATCCAAGAGATCTCCCGATCTCCCGATGGATCGTTATTGGTGAATCGTAACCATATATTTCTCCTTTTACAAAACCTCTCACTATTCTAGGTTTAGTATAATCAATAATTAGAATCTCGGGTTTTTTAAAACACTTATCTGCTTTTTTCATGAAATTAACTTCTCGAGCCATTCTCTCCCGAGGATCAAGCACGAATGGATATATCCTAATAGCTAAATTTGAAACCACTATCACATACCATTTTAATAAACCAATCTCGGAAGCATATTCCTTAGAAACATACGTATTTCCATCAACTATTAGAAGTTTTGATTGTTTAACAAAATCATCCAAAAGCTCCAAGGGACGCTGCTTCAAGAGCTCACCTTTAGTATTATAATAATTCACATGGAAATATATTTGGACCCAGGAGAGACCCTTTGCTCATCCTCTCCCCATGCGGGAGCGTTGCAAAGGTCATTATAAACTACTGCGTTTTAAGGTTATTATACATTATTTTATAATTTTTCTCATGAACAATATTTGTATAATTGAAAGATCATCATAGTTGCATTTTAATTTTAATGTACATTTGTATAATAGGTTTCATTAAAACTTGATTTAAGTCTTATCATATTACTCAACACATGGTGGAGCTATTGGTTGCTGTGCTCAGCAATTCTAGTAATGATTTATCAACGAGAGGAATAGTAATCGAAATTCCATTGAAGCCCCGCAAGAAAATGATATCCTTGAGAATAGATGAGGAAGCTCTAATAGTATTAGATAGGTTTACGGCAATTTATGGCGAGTATTCCCGTACATTGTTAATTACAAAGGTGATCGAAGCTTTAGCAAAAGGACTCAAAGAAACAGATTACAAAGCATGTAAGTTACAGCTTAATTTTATCGTTGAGGAATCCGATGGGAGTTCAAACAAAGTCAGCATCGTGATTCCGCTAAGAAGCCGAGAAAAATAGTTATCTTCTGCCCTTGAGAATACCCAGTATCATTCTAACTATGTCTGCCGGCAAACTAATCATGTGAGCTAGTTGTTCTGGTGTAATACTATCACCGTATAAACTATAGTATTGTTGAACAGCGTAAATGGGCTCCATGTAGTATATCTTCCTGCCTTCTTTGATCTTCGCTATTATACCTAGTTTATTTAATTTAGCAAGATACCTTGATTCAATTGTTCTAGCTCTTCCAGTGTAGTTGGCTACGTCATCAGCCGTAGCTTTCTTGAGAGTTATGACTGCATCAAGCGTTTTTAGTGTGGGAGGTGTTATAATTATTCCTCGTTTGACAAGAAAACGTATATCGTATATTCCGCAAAAACCTTGTTCCTCCATAAAATACACCTTTATATAATACTGTTTTGGTTGCTAATAAATTTTAATTTTTTATAGTTAATTGTAATAATCGATTAGTAGTTGCAAAGAATTTTGTTAACTGTTTTTTTCCATGAGTAAACTTAATGTTTATTTAATAGTACTTTAGCTATTGACGCACAGTATATGAGGCGTTCCCCCGCAAAGTATATATGATTTAGTTTACAGAAATTTAATGGGTTAAGCAATGAAGATAACTGGAGGTAAATTAATTGAAGAAGTTGTAAACGAAATTATTCTACATTCGAACATTGTGAAAGAAGGAGTAGAGTTGCTGGGGAAAATTATTGAAAACTACGATACTTATGATCTCAATAAATTACAGGAGAACTATCTATTGCTAAGTAGCATGGAAAATCAAGCGGATGAATTGAAAAGGAAACTTATGAATATGCTGAAAGCTAGTCATATTCATCCCGAAGATCGCGAAGATCTTCTTAGACTGGTGCTTCGCATCGATGAGATAATTGGTTATTCAAAAGCTGTTGCCAAGAAGTTCTTGATATTTAAACACTTGGATGTATCAATACCGCAAAGTGTGGGTGTTTACGTAAAGTCGATTATTAAAAAATCTATTGAATCCGTAGATCAATTGATAAAACTCGTTGAAACCCTTCAATCAGATGTATCACAAGTGCTGGAAATAGCTCATAGAATAGAGATCCTAGAGAAGGAAGTTGATGATTTACGATTAAAAGCCCTCGAGGAAACATATAAAGATTGTTTAACAGGTTACAAGATTACGTGTATTGCATTGCCTATAGTTATAGATGACATTGAAGCAATAACTGATTTATGTGAGGAAGTAGCTGATATTTACAGACTTCACATTATATCAAGATAAAAAATAGTGTGAAGTATTTTTATTATCGTACTGTAGATTAATCATTACACTTCCACGTTTCCTATGTATATAGCTCCTCGTGCTTAGCTATATCTATTCTTACTTCTCCATCCTGTTCTCTTATAATTATTTCTGGTGCGCCGTATATTAGGTTATGTTTCATCGATAATGTATCCTGATATGCACCTGTATCTAGAAAAACTACGTAGTAATTTTCACCGCGATTAGGTAAATGAAGTGGAATACCTCGAAGCTTCAATTTTAATCCAGGAACCGCAATCAATTTACTATCTAGAATTGTAAATATTGGTGTTTTGCTTTGTAATTTGACTCCTGCACTAATAAATTGTTTTATTTCACCCATGCTGTCGCATGTTAGATCACTCATGGATGCTAGTACATGTGGTTTTTCATTTAATCTCTGAGCTGGTATCACAGGAAAATACTGATCTACTAGAACAGCGTCAGGTATATCTGCGAATATTGACATATTGAGAACAAATCGTTTCGTCGGCGTTACTAATAATCTCGCGATTTTGTGGTTTTTCAACACATCTGAAATATCCGCTTTACCGGATAATATTAATTCCGTTAACTTAGCTGATAAATCCTCTCTAACAATAGCTATTAGTTCTTCGTATAGTTCCCTTTTGCCATTGTTAAATGGTTGCTCTGAACGCAATTCATGGAGAAACTTCTCCACGTTCTCTATGAATTCTTTTAATTCACCTATACTATTAAAATCTTTCATTTTCACTATTTGCTCATGTATTGAGTGAACTGCTGAATAGGATCTTACATCAACAACTTTAGCGACTACCAGACGATGAGATGAAACAATAAATCGTCCTCCTTCATAGATTATTGTAGGATTAGGAATAGTACTAATGAATTTTTCAAGCAGCTCCTTGAAATAATCTACGATAGTATAATCTGGTGATTCCTCGTCGCCATCACCAACATCTACGTATGGATAAGCCATACCTCCCCCAGTATCCACCATTGTTATATTTTCAAACCCGAGATGTCTCAGTTCATCGTATACTTGTTTAACCTCGTAGAAGTAGTTTTTAATATCAACGTATTTGTAAACCTGCGATCCCGGGTGCATGTGCAGAAGGGTTGATCTCTCGACGAGATGTTTATACTCCGATTTAAGTTTAACTAATGCATTGATAGTTAATCCAAATTTACTACTTAAACCAACTGAACCAGACCACTTTCCGTGAAGTTTAACTAAGGGTTTAACACGTATACCTATTTCAAACTGCGGATACTTCGATAACAAGTCAACTTCACGTTCACTTTCAACATCTACAATGATCTTCCAACCAATATTATGCAGTTTAATTAGCTCCTGAATGGTGGACTCGGTTAAAACGCCATCGTAAATAAGTAATCTCGGACTATATCTATCAGCGAATTTCAATAGCGTTTTTATTTCTCCAATAGATCCTGTGTTGAATCCCCAGTGATATTTTTCACCGTATTTCAAGATGGACTCTATAACTAATGTAGTTGGGTTAACTTTCATTGGAAAAACAGGTATGAGGTTTCCTTTATAGCCGAGAGTATCTCGAACCATTGTGAAACTATTGTACACCAAGTTCATTGATCTCTCGATGGCTGGCATAACTCTAATGTACGCGATATCGAAATTATATTTATCCATTAATTCCTTTACTCTTATTGTTTTATCAAAGATCTTTATTACTAAATAGCCTTCCTCATCTATATCTATTACGGATTCCCGCATGTAATTCTCTATTCCGTATATTTTTCTTGCTATATTTACATTCCAGTCATCGTTCATTTCTACATAAGCCCTTCTTGGTCACTATTACAGTAGTTAACTAGGTTTAAATACATTGCTTAATTCACCGTCTGCCATTATATCAATGAGAATTTGTTCTCTCAGTTTCTCCAGCATTGTTTTAATTTTCTTCTTAACTTCATCCTCCATATCACTTCTTTCTACCTCCACCTCTAGATCTCTTATTTTCTCGAGTAAGGATATTGATTGCAATACGATCATTTCATCCAACTGGCTAGCCCTATGAACTACTTTATTTAAGCTGGTTTCCAATGAAATCCCGTTAATTAAATCCAATTCATAAATTATTAAATTAGGGGTCGGGCGGTCCGTGAATCACTCACCGCTCGTGCAGGAGGGCTTACCTCATCCCTTTAATTAATTTTTAATAAAAAAGATTTTTATTATTTACTTCTCAGGGTTTTTCTCGCTGCTTTTTTTATTGTTTCAAGTATCTCCTCGTTGGGGACATAGCCAGGTATTACTTCAATTGGTTTAGCACCATATTTATCGTAGTCTTCTATTCTATTAATTGCTATGAATGGAACATATTGAACAAGGTATTTATCGGCTTCGATGGGGTTTTCAAACGCTTCTATTGTTTCAACTATGAAGTTATCGTTCACCAAGCCTACTTGATTCACGAAATCCACGACAAGTGGACAGTATGGACACTCCGGTGTTACAAATACCTTGATGTGTAGTGGTGTTTCCAACGTCTCTATTTCTTCGATCATGGTTTTCGGCAACTTAACTCCATTAGATATGTAGTCATGAATAAATATAAATGGTGCAAACTCCTGCCCGCTGGGTAAACCATAGTATCTTATATTCCTCTTCTTTGTGTCATATATGAAAGCAGGTAGGTATCGTGGTTTATATATTCTGCCCTTAATTGAATCCATGATTTCAAATACGAGCTTACCGCCGGAAATTTTTGTTAATTCTTCAGCAAGAGCTTTTGCTTCTGGACAGGTATTGCAGTTTGATCCAGGTGCATCAGTGGAATCAACTATCAATAC
>JAUQPA010000040.1 GCA_030550615.1 Thermoproteota archaeon
CACTTCGAGAGTGGAAGGGGGGTCGGGATTAAAGTTACGTATCCTGTTGGCGGGAAAATAACTATTTTTAGATTAAAGCCCGATCTATCAGTTGCAAGAATAGGTGTTGGTGAAATCCAAGACCATACATGGTCTAAATCAATGTGTAGAACTCAGGTAAAAGTAAAAGTAAAAAATGCAAGTAAGATAATACATGAAAGCTTCGGGAATCACTATGCTTTAGTACTGGGAGATCACGTTGATGAATTAACCCTAATATCAGAATTACTTAATTTCAAAATTGATCTACTGTAACATTAATTTAGCAGTAACCTCTGTTGATTAAATACTCGAGAAGTATTTAAATGAGTATATGTGAATATAATAGGAGCTACATTATTAGCTTAGCTAGTAATCATGAAGAAAAATGTTGCTGGATTATTAATTCATATTGGTGAAACACATGAAGAGCATAGTGGTTGCTTTTTTCGCATCAAAACTACACGGTGAGAACTACTATTACCCAATATACGAAGAAATGAGAAAACTAATTGAAAACGAAGGGAAAACCATCGAGTTTACGCCTGTTATAACCAATGAAAATGAAGCTCGAGAACTTGCAATGAAGTACTCTGAATTCTACCCTGTTATTATATCATTAACAGGTGGAACCAGCTCTCTTATAAGGAGATTCGTTAACGAAGGCAACTACAATAGCGTGGTATTATTTGGTCACGGTGAACACAATAGTTTGCCTTCAGTAATATCAGCTAGATCAAAACTAGATATCAATGGTGTCTGGACATGGGTATTCCACTGTAGGAATGTGGATTCAATGGATTGCACATTAGAAGTAAAGAGAATGATGAAGATCACAAAAGCCGTAGCTTCCATATTAAATTCGAAAATTCTACTAATTAGTCCAATTGAAGAAAAACCCGAATACATTGAAGACTTCGAGGCAAGATTTAATTCTACCGTTGACGTTATTTCGATGGATAAATTAGTTTCATATATGAACAACGCTAAAAAAGACCTCATCGACCATTTCCTTGAAACTTTCGATAAAGTAGAATTCAAGGTTTCGAGAGATAGAATCATCGAAGTAGCTAAGTTATACGCTGTAGTTAAATCATTAGTAGAAGAAGGAAGATATGATGCAGTTGCTATTGATTGTTTTCCATATTTAGTGAAATACAAGGTAACTCCTTGCTTAGCCCTAGCGTTATTAAACTCGGAGTCTTCGATTATTGCATGCGAAGGAGATCTATTATCAACGGTCTTAATGATGATATCTAAGTCGTTGACAGGTGTGAGTGGTTGGATAGCTAATTCTGTTTTATTCGAAGGGGTTAGAGCGTATTTCGCACATTGTACAATTGCATTAAATATGATTAAAGACCCAGTAGTTTTATCTCATTTTGAATCAGGTGAACCATACTCCATTACTGGTAGATTAATTAACAACGTGTATACGATTGCATCACTTAGTCCAGACTACTCTGTGGTAATGGCTACTGCTGGGAGAATCATAGATAGTGGACTAGTATTTAAACACATGTGTAGAACGCAATCAATACTAGATCTTGGATTCAGAGCTGATAAAATACCCTTAGTAGCTGCTTCAAATCACCATGTCTTAATACCAGGAGATGTTAGAGAAGAATTAAAAGCTATAGCCGCGTTGCTGGGACTAGACTACGTAGAGTATAGTGATGCTGTCTCTACCCTTTGACCGTGGCTTCGACAACCGAGTATTTTTCCTCCAAAATCTAGAATTGATGATAAGAAATCGTTAAGATTTGAACTAAGCAAAGACTTCGGATAATTTAAGTATAAGCTGGTGGGTGGGGTTCGGGTTTCATGTTGTTTGATGTTGTTTGATTTCGACCCTTGGCTTCACAGACCTCGGGGCACCTTTCATCGGTGCCCATGTCATCGGCCTCCACCCGTTCAGGGTAACCCCCTACCCACAGCTCCCCTTCATCTAGCTCGGGTTCACTGCTGTGGGGAAACCCCACATCCTGGCTTTGAATGCCCCACCCACTTGGGTCTTTACCGTTCACCCGCATCGTGGATGAGTTCAACCCACAGTAAAGCAACCATCATCAACCCTTATAAACCTATATGAAACCCGAAACAGTTGCACGAGGCGTTAATTGAGTTGTTTCCCAAACAACTTCTCCAATATTCTCCCCATGTAATACTTCAGCTCTAACTCGAGCAATTTATTCAAGTCTCCCAGCGAAAATTCCAGGCTTTGCGAGAATGGTACAAACCCTAGGTATATAACTCCTAGTTTCTCAGCATAATCCCTTAGTTTACCAGTACTCATGTTTTCAATGAAGTATATTTGTCTATATCCAAGTTCCTTGAGTATCTCAATGGTTTTCCTAGTGGAATTTAGAGCTATTTGACTACTCGGCGAAACAACAACGGGTTTCAAGAGGTCTTTCAATTCATATAATAACTCTAAATGCTCGTCACCCACACCCGGCGGGGTATCAATGAATAAAGCATCGAGTCTCCCCCAGTTAATTACCGAGAGTATTTCCCATAGCGCGCTCTTAGCTGAAGATCCCCGTAGAGCTATAGGATTATCCTTAGTGTAGGAAATAATAGTAAAGTAGTTGAGTTTATCGAAGATATTAAATGGCAAGATACCGCGCTTCTCCACGTATTTTATATCCTCGGGCTTCAATCCTAGAATAACATGGGTTGATGGATTAACGAAATCTAGATCCAAAAGACCCGTTGAGTAACCCATACTACTGGAGTATATGGCTAAAAGCACTGAGACCGTTGTTTTACCAACACCTCCTTTACTACTGATTATTACGTATACATTATCTGGTTCCCGCAGGTTTTTGTATGCTTTTAATATTCTCGGATCCTTACTCATATTCTTCAACCACTATTTCTCCGAGCCCTCTACCTTTCAAAATCTCATAATCTATGCTACTACATCTAGGGCACTTGTAGTATGCGTATATTGATTCAGGCAGAAAGTGTATTGATTCCCTAATCTCCTCGCTCATACTTGATATATCCATGCTCCATTCAAACCCGCATCTATTGCATTTGAGAAGAGGTTCTTCTTCGAGTATCTCAATGTTTTCAATTGAAATAGAGTTCTCTTTGCTTAACTCAGTAAGCGCGAAGCTCAGTATTTCTTTATCTATTGACTGCAGTAAACCAACTTTAACAACTAATTTCCGCGCTTTCTTCACGCCTTTATTCAATAGATACAATATGATGGATTCAGCAAGAGCCCATTCATGCACCATTTAAGTGTACACCCCGAATATTTTAAAACAATTAGATTATTAAATAAAATGGTGTTTAAATGGGTGGTCAATCAAGAACCAGTAGAATTGAAGGCTTCTATAAGTTACCGATAAGTGAGAGAGTAAAAATCGTGAAGGAATGGGCTAATTTAACAGATGAAGAAGTGAACATTCTCCTTAACTTTGGTAATTTACCGAGAGATATAGGCGAACGAATGATCGAGAATGTTATAGGTGGAATGACTTATCCTTTTGCTATAGCCACCAACTTCCTAATAAACGGAAAAGACTACCTCGTACCAATGGTGATAGAGGAAGCAAGCGTTGTTGCTGCTGCAAGCAATGCAGCGAAAATGCTAAGATACGAGAATGGAATAATAGCTGAAGCAGGTCCCCAAGAGATGATTGGGCAAGTGCACATAATTAATGTTACTTCGCCGCACTACAAAGCCGCTAAGATAATAGAACATAAAAAGGAATTAATAGATCAAGCTTCACAACAGGATCCAACGTTGCTAAAGCATGGCGGAGGTCCCCGAGACATAGAAGTTAGAGTAGTAAACACTCGTAAAGGCCCAGCAATAATAGTTCACCTAATTGTTGATGTCAAAGATGCGATGGGCGCAAATACCGTTAACACCATGGTCGAATCAATAGCACCATTACTGGAGAGAATAACAGGTGGACAGGCGAGACTCAGAATAATATCAAATTATGCTACCAGAAGAATAGTTAGAGCTTGGACCAGAACTCCCGTAGAAAACGTTGGTGGATTAGAAGTAGCTAAGAAAATAGAAGAAGCCAGCATACTTGCCGAAGCTGATCCATACAGAGCGGTAACTCATAATAAAGGCATCATGAATGGGATAATAGCCGTTGCTTTGGCAACAGCTCAAGATCATCGCGCTATTGAAGCAGGAGTCCATGCGTACGCTTGCAGAACAGGTGTATATAGACCACTAAGCACCTGGGAAGTGGATGAGGAGAGCTTTCTACACGGGTACCTGGAGCTACCACTACAAGTTGGCATAGTTGGTGGTGCAACGAGAGTACATCCAGTAGCTAAAATTGCATTGAAAATCCTAGGGGTTTCGTCGGCTAAGGAGTTATCGGAAGTAATGGCAGCTGTAGGGCTTGCACAAAACCTGGCTGCCCTAAGAGCTCTGGTAACTGAGGGTATTCAGAAAGGACACATGAGGCTACATGCAAGGAACTTGGCAATAATGGCGGGTGCTCAAGGAGAATTAATAGATAAAGTAGCGGAAAGAATGATAAAAGATGGTAGAATAAGATACGATTACGCAAAAGAACTCGTTGAGAGAGCGTTGAGAGGGGAGCCATTGTAAACACAGTAATTATGGGGTAATAGATGACGTATGCACAGAGCTTCAGTCAATCCAGTAAAGGTCTTAAGGGAAAACTTAATCGAGTTAAAAAACATATTTAGAGGCAATGTAGGAGCAATAGCTATATCTTGGTTGCTTTTCTCCCTGACTGGTTCATTAATAAATCCTTTTTTCGCAAAGTACGCTAAAGACTTGGGTGCAACGGATTACGATATTGCATTTATGCGTAGCCTAGGAATGTTAGCACTAGCATTGTCTCTCATACCCGGAGGTGTTTTAACGGATTACATGGGTAGAGTGAAAGTCATTTTGGTTGGAACAGGTTTAATTTCGATAATACAATTCCTGTACGCCGCTGCCCCGGATTGGAGATTTCTAACGGCTATATACGTTTTAGACAGTGCTGCTCATTTCTATCAACCAGCATTAACAGCAATTATCATGGATTCTCTTAATCGAGGCGAGGAATTCAAGGGGTTTCTAGGGCTGAATATAATTACTGCGATACCTGGGCTCTTCATGCCGATCATAGGTGGATTTCTTTATGATACAATAGGTGTTACTGGAGTTAAACTTGGTTTCGTACTACAAGGTATCGTGGCAGTTATTGTTCTAGTGCTGAGAGTAAAAACACTCAGAGAAACATTCAAACCCAAGGATAGAGATCTAAGCAAAATAATACTGGAGCTCGCTGGGTATCGTGGAGTATTGTTCAAAGCTCTGAAAATCTACGTTTTCACTTCAATACTCTGGCAAATATCCATGGGTGTATTTAACACATATGCATCTCTCTACGTGATTGACGTATTGAATTTATCTAAATTAACGTGGGGAGTGATTTCAGCTTTTTCCACTTTGGGATCAATTACTGCATCTCTTTTACTCATAAACTCGAAGATAAACACCGGGACCTCTGCCCTTAGATCAGCCGTAATAATATCGTTATCAATGTTTGCTCTAGCGTTACCAATGTATGTTCATAACGGCTTTATCACTATAGGACTATTAATAACTATTTCGTTAGTGGCAAGTATTGCATCAAACGTAATGGGCTCAGCTATATCGGCTTTGTTAACAAAAATGCTGCCTGTAGAAATACGTGGAAGAGCTGTTGGTATACAGAGGCTGTTGGATAATATAGGTGCCTCCATGGCGTCCCAGGTAGCTGCATTACTCTACGTTGGCTTAGGTTACGCAGAGGCCTTTATAGCATCAGGTGTAATGGGACTACTTAGCTGCGTTTACTTATACGCTACTTTACTAAGAAAACCGTAGCAAGAGACAAGATGCAAACTACCAATTGGAGAATAGCAATTGTATTCACAACATCTGGTTCGTAGCACCGTTTCTTAATTTTCCTTACGATCTTTATAGCTAAATGAGTTAAACTAAATGTTTTTTCATAGGGAGGCAGGAGGCTGCCGTCCGCTGAAACTCTCCCGAAGTTTTCTTTATATACACCGTTTAAAAGTCCACGTATGAATAGAATTAATTCCACGAAATATAGTGAAAATGAAAGCACTGCATATTTTTCGAAATTCCAGTATACAGCTAGAGATGCGTAAAATGCTCCTATACCGTAGGTGAAGGAATTTCCTGGGAAAGCTTTAGCTGGATACTTATTGTAAAGTATGTAAAATGTAATGAGAGCAGCTAACACCGGTGATACAACATATATAGCTAATGATCTGCCCGTGAAGTATAGCAATGGCAATGTTGAACCCAGCAGGATGATACCCTGCAGAGACTCCAAGCCATTGTATCCTGCTATCATGTTAAACGCGTTACTCGCACCTACTATTCCAATGGGGACAATCATCAATGGGTATATTAAGCCAAGATCTAGGGTACCGATAAAGGGGAGTTCAATTGTGCTTGATCCAGCTTTAACAACAACTAGTGGAATAGATATGGGTATTGTAAATAATACTCTCTTCGCGGGGCTAATTCCCTTTTTCCACCCTAGAATATCATCGAAAAAACCGAGTAAACCGGCGAGTAGTAGTGTTAATGATATAGACATCAGGGAGACAAGATCACTCCTCATGTCGGTATATGTCTCAACTGCAATATAGGCTAGTATACCAAAAACAGATGATAATACAACCCATATACCACTTGCTTCAACAGCGTATATCTCTCCAAGTTTATTCATATCTTTTCCTATGAATCCGAGTCGAGGTGCAGTTTTCATCCACCAATCCAAGAAGATCTTTGATGATACAACTGAGAGTAAAGACGGTAGTAGAAGCTCGATGATCATTGGTTCACGACCTCCTCTTGCCAAGGTGTATTGAAAATAGCGAATATTTCCTGTGCTCTCTTTTCACCTATGCCCTCGACACTCATAAGCTCGTGTACAGACGCGTTTGCTATATTCCTTAGTGTTTTAAATCTCTGCAGGAGTCTCCGCGCTAGAGTGGGGCCAACTAATCCTTCGGCAACGTATAGAATTCTATCTTCTAAACTCATTGGTTTCTTTTCAACCCGCATTCTAAGTACTCTCTTGTCCTCGGTTCTACCTAAACTTCTCGCTTTCGCAATAATCCACGCAATAGTTGCATCTTTGTGTGGAGTATAGATTACGGGTATATTCATGTCTAAGACAAGGGAGTCCATCACTCTGAGAAGACTTTGGATTTTCCACCCCCTGTATTTCTCGAGTTTTTCAAAGGAACCCTCTATAACTATAACAGGTTTGTGACCATCCTTTAATGCGGCATCCTTAAGTAATGTGCTTTGATCCCATATTCTACCATCTTTAATACTATTAGCAAAATCATCAGCAGTCTTACGCTCAATAAGTAGGCATTGTTTACCCGGAGGAGACAACAAAAGAAAATCACCAGCCGGTAATTCCTGGACTGCTACTCTAAGGCCTTCACGCATAATGATGCTCTTGAACTCTGGATGAGCAGCATCTTCTCTACTATCGATCACTACGTCAACGGGTACGAGTAGTTTAATGGACACATTCAACACCATAGAGTATTATCAGCAATGCCTTCATGGAATTCAAATATTTAACATCGATGTATATAAACGTGCGTTATTAACTCACTGCATTGATCTAATTCTGTGCAAGTGCAATATGCTTACAAACATCAACACAAGTAGGCAAGCTATTAAAACATATAGAACAACGTTAGAACGTTCCTCCCTCGTTGATGTTTCCGAGGAGTGTGCCGTAATTAATGATACAGAGTTTTGTTTCTCTGCAGTAGTAACTTGCGTATCAATACTTACAACTCCAGATGTAATATTGACAGAGTTTTCCGGAGTAGCTGAACTAGTATTCAAAGTAGTAGTATTAGTGGTGCTTTCAACAATCTCCTCCTTCATAACGCTATTGAAGAACATGTATGTACTATTAAAATCCAATTTTGAACCAATTAATTCACTTAATTCTTTCTCGCTCAATATAGCAATAACCTGCTTAGCTTTTAATGCTCTATGAAGACTAATGAATTCTTCAACTTCCTCGCGTGAAACAGAGGTATCTCTCGTGTAACCTTCAAATACAAATGGATAATTCAAGAGCGAACCTGCAAG
>JAUQPA010000041.1 GCA_030550615.1 Thermoproteota archaeon
ATATTTCAGTAACCAGAAATCATTTATTAAACCCGGAACTTCATTGAATAAAACCCAGTTATCAACACAGCATACTTATTAAACCACACTCTTTGTAAGAAGAGACCGTGGTTCCCATTGTTTTCCCACGAAAATGTTTATAAACCCACTCCATATAAGTACAATTCCAGGTGAGTTAAATGCACCAATATTAAAATTACCCGGAACTCTGAACTCAGTATATGTCCTGGAGGTTCTCAAAGTACCTGAAATAAAAATATATGCTGTACTCAGTTTCTGTAAATTAATTATTTCCATAAGAAAATCAAGGTGTTCTTAGTTGGTGTACCTGAAGAAATCTAATGGAGATTATATTTATATTCCTGACCTGAGAATTAGGGTGTTTCAAAAACTAAAGCTACAACCACTAAAGGAAAGATACAGGGCTCTAATTGAAGCAGGTTGGAATACTTTCAGAATACCCGTGGAGAAAATATACATAGATATGTTGACAGATAGCGGTGTGAACGCAATAAGCCTTGAGCAATTATCAGATATGTTGGGATTAGGTCTGGAGGATGCGTATGCAGGGAACAGAGCTTACTACAAGTTACTAGATGTGTTCAAGGAGTATATTCCGCACAAATACTTAGTGCTCACTCATCAAGGTAGGGCTGCTGAGAACCTAGTATTCAGAGTGCTCATGAAAAACGGTAAGAAGAGGTACGTTCTAACCAATATTCACTTTACTACTACAAGGGCGATCGTAGAGAGAGTATACGGTGGTAGAATGATCGAGCTGCCTGTTCGCGAAGCATTCGATACAGCAAGCAACTTTGAATTCAAAGGCAACGTAGATTTATTGAAACTCGAAGAGGAGATCAGAAGATTAAAACCCGAGAACATAGCAGCAGTTAGAATAGAGTACGCATCAAACCTCATTGGTGGACAACCATTTAGCTTAAAGAATTATTATGAAACAAGAGAAATATGTGACAAATACGGAATACCTCTCGTAGCAGATATTAGTATGGCTGATTGGCAAATAGCTTTAATGAAAAAACGCGACCCTCTGGCTAAAGGTAAAAACGCTTTGAGCATTATTCGAGAGTTAATGGAGCTAACGGATATAGCATATGCAAGTGCGAGAAAGGGGTTTTATGTTCGAGGAGGCTTCATAACCGTGAAAAACAATGACAGGATCTACGAAGAATTAAGAACATGGCAAGTTGTGTTCGAAGGACATACAACATATGGTGGCATGAGCTTAAAAGAAGTTGCAATGCTAATAGATGGCGTAAAAATGGCTTTCGACGACGAACTTCCATTCTACGAATTGGAGCAAATAGAATACGCCGTTAAGGAATTAGATAAGAGAAACATTCCAGTCGTTAAACCGCCAGGTGGACTCGGAGTACATGTTGATGCAAAAAGATTCCTTCCACATGTTCCACTAATACCAGTAAACAACCAGGGAGGATATCCCGCTGGCGCATTAGTTTCAGCGTTATACCTTATCTCTGGGATTAGAGGAATGGAAAGAGGTCAAATATCAATGGATAGAGATCCGGAAACTGGAGAGGAGATACCCGTTGAACTAGATTTAGTTAGATTAGCGATGCCGAGGAAAACTTACCTTAAAGATCACCTGGATTATATGATTGATCGTCTAATATGGTTATTTGAAAACAGACACGTGTTAAAGGGGTTAAAGTGGGTTTATGAACCTCCTATAATGAGATTCTTTGAAGGTTTATTGAAGGATCACGATAATTGGGGATTAGAACTATCGAATATTTACATGAAGCATTTTGGTGAATTTTGAAAAGTAATTGCTGTTTTTAATTCGCTACGTTACATTTCTTATAGTTCACGTCCTTAGTCTAAAGCAAGCAGGAATCATAGTTAAAAGTATTATAATATGAGGTTTACAATGTTCAATCGATATTAATTACTACATTTGAAACGTTGCACATGAACTACTTATAACTTAAAAATAGTATTACTAAATTCTAATTAACACAATAATCAAGATAACTCCCCGTATATACCGTAAGTTTTAAATGAAAACTACCTGTTCCCATTGCTTTCCAATCTATTATCAATGTAACATTACACTTACCACTCATAATTTAGAGAGGTTCATCATAACCAGATATAAGCACCACGATTCAATAGCGTGGTTCACCTATATTGAATAAACAAGGCATATTTATCCTATGTGATTTCTCATTAGGCTTTGAGCCAAGTACTTCATTCAAGCTATGACACAGATTCCCTTTATAACTCAGTTCTTGTAATTTATCAAACATCGCGATAACTACACTACCATGGATACTATTGTAGATATATTAAGAAATACACAGGGATCTTCTTCATTCAACCACCATGCTAGTAGTCGTTTTTCAACTTAGATAACAAATATTGTGTAAAGATATAATTATTTTGATCTCATAACGTTCTTCAAGTAGGTGATCAATACTAGGATTTTCATGGATGGTTTAAAAACTATAAAATAAAGGAATAAAAATAATTTACCCGGAGATCTTGTATATAGTGTAATAAGGTAGCAACATTGGGGGCCCAATCTCTACTCCATATACATTCTTAGCATGAACAATCATCAAATTACCTTGTAGCAGTGGAATAAATGGTACTTCATCAGCTAGAATCTTCTGGACCTGCACATATAATTGCTGTCTTTCATTCTGATCCACCTTCACCATTGCGTCCTTGAGCAATTGATCCACTGTTGGATTAGCGTACTGGGAACCAGTCCATTTGTTAGCAGTGCTCATGAGGAATGGTGTTAGGAAATTATCTGGATCAATGTAATCTGGATACCACCCAAATAAACTCAACATCATTCTAGCGTTTCTAGCGTTATCTACGTAGGTAGCCCACTCCGCGCTCTTTAATTCCACCTTGATCAATCCAGTAGCCTCCAATTGTTTCTTAAGTAATGTAGCTAGATCCGCTTCCGTGTCACCATAGTGTGTAGGAGTATACCATAGTTCAATTGTTAGTTTATTTGCCTCGCTATAACCTGCTTGCGTTAGTAAGTTACGAGCTAGCTCAATATTCGGTCCAGGTCCATATTCGTCTTTAAATGCATCAACATGGCCCCACATACCTGCTGGAACAAGACTATACAATGGCGTCATTGTATTAAAGAATACTTTTTCAGCTAGTTCAGTTCTATTGATTGCCGCTGCTATAGCTCTTCTCACTAGTACATTGCTCACCGGGTCCATTTTGGTGTTTATGATAATGTATCTTATGAAAGTACCTGGTATCGAATCAACAATGAAATTGGGGTTTTTAGCTAAATCCACGTAGTCCTGAGGTCTAAGAGTTCTCCATGCAATATCTACTTCTCCATTTTCCAACGCTAATCTAAGTGCTGTTGCATCCCTATAGAACTTGATGACAATTGTTTTGGTCTTAGGTTTATCACCATGATAATATGGATTTTCTTCTAGAACTAGATACTCGTCTCTCTTGAATTCCTTGATACAATATGGTCCGGCTCCACCCCAGGTGGCATCACTAACGATCTTGTCATTTGGATAGTTGGGGTGTACTGCGAAGTAGGGTGGAGTAGCTACTACCGCTAGGAAGTAGCTTGCAGGAGTTTTTAGAACAAATTTAACGGTGTAGTCATCAACAGCTTCAACGTTTTCCACGAACTCTGTTACTAGCCAAGAAGGATCTCCTTGAATAGTCATAACTCTTTTAATACTTCTAACGAAATCCTGTGCTTTAACAGGTGTTCCGTCACAAAAAGACGCGTTTTTCTTCAAGTGGAAAATCCATGTGGATCCGTCATTTGAAACTTCCCATCTCTCCGCTATGCCTGGAACCAATTGATCTGTTCCCGGCTTATACTTAACTAATCCCTCCATGGTATTAGTTAAAACCTCCCAAGTAAAGAAATCATAGGCATTGGACGGATCCAAGTCGGTTACTTTATCTGTCACTCCTATATTTATAACCTCTGCGTAAATAGGGGTCGTTGGAGTTGGAGAAGTTACAGTAGGAGTTGGCGACACAGTAGGATAGAATACGTAGATCAAAGTAAGTGCTATTATGACTACTAGTACTGCTGCAATTAAAATTATTGTTTTATTCAATATTCCCACCCTCTTTACACATAGTTAATTCTTTGAAGGGTTAAAAGCTTAACTTCCATAAATACTAACCTATAGTATTAAGGTTGAGAAACAGGGTGTTGTAGAAGTGGGTTTAGTGAAATATATAGCGGTAAGAGCATTAATGATTATCCCAACGGTGCTAATTCTTTACACTCTTGTATTTGTGATCTTGAGAGTACTTCCAGGTAATCCTGTTTTAGCAGCACTGGGCACCAAGAATATACCCGAGGAACAGTTAAAAGCACTAATGAGTGAACTAGGTTTAGATAAGCCTCTTATTCAGCAGTATTTCGAGTATTTAATTAATTTCACCAGGGGGGATATGGGTAAATCCATGGTTGTTCGCGGAAGACCCATAGCCAGCGATATAATAGATAAATTACCCGCAACACTTGAGTTATCGATTTGGGCAATTTTATTCAGCCTGATTATAGGAGTAGGTTTAGGTTACATCGGAGCCCGTGTCCAAAATCCATATGTGAAAACCATTGTGAGGTTAATGGGTTCAATTGTATTCGTTATATTCATACCTGCTTTAGGATTAAGCCTTCAGCTTGTTTTCTCCAGGTATTTAGGAGTACTTCCCACTGGAGGTAGATTATCGGTAACTATGGGGTTCAAACCGATAACTGGAATATATACGTTAGATGCTCTTCTTCAATTAAATATACAAGCATTTTTTGACGCGTTAAAACACCTCGTCCTGCCAGCATTTACTTTAGGTCTTGTGATTTCAGGACCATACATGAGACTTACCTTAAATAACATGGAGGAAATTATGGAATCGAAAATAATAGAGGCTTATCGCGCAAGAGGAATTAGAGATAGCCGTTTACTAAGACATGCATTTAGACATGTCCTAGTCCCTATAACAACGTATACGGGATTACAATTCTCTCTTCTGATGGGCGGCGCAGTATTAACCGAGACTACTTTCAACTGGCCAGGTATAGGAACTTATCTCGTGGATAAAGTCATGTATAGGGATTATACGGCTATACAAGCGGTAATAATAATATTTGCTATCATTGTTGGTTTAACTAGCCTAATAGTGGATGTACTGTATGCTTTAATAGACCCCAGGGTGCGATATTGATGTCCTTGAATTCATCCTCGATCTACATTGCTTTTAAAAATAGATACGTGCTAACAGGTTTAATCATAATATTGATATTCGTCTTCATGGCGGTTTTTGCTGATTTCATAGCTCCTTATTCCCCCGTGGAATACGTTGGACCTCCTTTACAACCCCCTAGCAGAGAATACATAATGGGTACGGATAACCTGGGTAGAGACATATTTTCAAGAATTGTTTATGGTTCAAGAATAATGTTAACAATTGTAGCAATAGCCGTTGCAATAAGTGGAGCTGTAGGCACTATTCTGGGTTTAATAAGCGGATATATAGGCGGAATATTAGATAGACTCTTATCTTTCACAATGGACTCAATATACGCTTTTCCCTCACTAATACTAGCTATTTCGCTATCAGTTGCACTTGGACCAAGTCCCATAAATGCCGCAATAGCCATAGCGTTAGTATATATTCCAACATACTTTAGAATGATTAGAGGACAAGTTTTAAGCATTAAGAATGAAACATATATTGAAATAGCCAGAGCCCTTGGATTACCCTCAACGAGAATAGTTCTAAGACACATACTCCCACACGTAACTAAGACCCTAATGGTCGTTTTCAGCATGAATAGCGCAGACGCTATATTAACGGAGGCAGCATTAAGCTTCATGGGATTAACGGTTCAACCACCAACCCCTGACTGGGGCTTCGACTTATATAAAGGAAGAGGATTTGTATTAGCAGGCATGTGGTGGATAATGCTGTTCCCCGGTCTATGTATTATTCTTCTAGCTGTCGGGTTCGCTCTTATAAGCGAAGGAATTTCAACGCTAATTACAACCCGTAAGAGGTGATGCTTTTGGAGGTTTTAATAGTTAACGATTTATGGGTTAAGTATTACACAATGAGCGGGGTTGTCGAAGCTGTTTCAGGTGTATCATTCAGGCTTAGAGAAAAAGAAATGCTTGCAATAGTTGGAGAAAGCGGCAGTGGAAAATCAACACTAGGGTTCTCAATACTGAACATGGTTCCCAAACCAGGCAAAATTGTAAATGGTCAAATACTTTTAGAAGGCACCGATATTCTTAAACTACATCCTCATGAAATAAGGAAAATTCGTGGAAGTAAAATATCCATGATATTCCAAGACCCATTCACAACGCTTGATCCCCTGAGGAAAATAGTTGATCAATTCGGAGAGTTCCTAGTGGAGCATGGAGTAGAGAAATCCAAAGTTAACACTATTGTAAGGGAATACTTAGAGGCAGTTGGATTACCCGAGAGAATCATGTATTCGTACCCTCACCAACTCAGCGGGGGGCAAAAACAAAGAGTTTCAATAGCTATGGCTATTGCTCTTAATCCACGAGTAGTTGTAGCTGATGAACCCACCACTGCTCTTGATGTAGTTGTCCAAAAGCAAATAATGGATTTAATTGATGCAATTAAAGAAAAATATGGAACATCAATTATTCTAATAACTCATGATCTAGCCTTGGCCCTGGAAAGAGCAAACTCAGTCATGGTAATGTATGGTGGATACATAATGGAGTATGCCGATAAAACAGAGCTATATGATAACATGAAGCACCCCTACACGAAGGCTTTATTCGAAGCACTACCTAGAGTAATGTGTAAAACCCTACCTAAATCCCTACCGGGTAACCCGCCTGATCTACGGCGTCCGCCACCAGGATGCATATTCCACCCTAGATGCGAATTTGCAACCGAGAAATGTAGAATAGAGAAACCCCGGCTTCGCGAAGTTTCAAAGAATCATTTAGTTGCATGTCACTATGCCGGTGAAATTCTATGAGTACTCTCGTAAAATTAGTTAGCGTAGTTATGGAATTTGAAACAGGAATATTTGGAAGAAAACGAAAAGTAAGAGCCGTAGATAACGTATCTCTGCAAATAAACAGGGGAGAAATATATGGATTAGTTGGAGAAAGCGGCAGTGGAAAATCAACGCTTGGTCGAGTATCACTGAGATTATATAAACCAACAAAAGGAAAAGTGTTGTTCGAAGATAAAGATATCACCTCTGTACCCGAGGGAAAGCTAAGATCGCTGAGAAAATATATGCAATTAATACCTCAGGATCCTTATGGAGCCATTAATCCCATGCAAACTATAGGTGAAGCCCTCATCGAGCCATTGATCATTCACTACAGGATCAGCAGAGAGGAAGCGTTGGAGCAAGCACATAAAGCACTAGAAGATGTAGGGCTTACTCCTCCAGATGACTTTATAAAAAGAAGACCTTATGAACTAAGTGGAGGACAGCTTCAAAGAGCTGTTGTTGCTCGTGCTATGATTCTAAAGCCCAAATACGTAGTAGCGGATGAGCCAACAAGTAATCTTGATGCATCTATAAGAACATCAATTATAAAACTACTGTTAGATTTCAAGGAGAGATATGATCAATCGATACTATTCATAACGCATGATATTGCACTACTAAGTCTAATAGCCAATAGAATCGGCGTCATGTACTTAGCTCAGCTTGTTGAAGAAGGCCCCGCTGATGAAATTATAAATAACCCGCTTCACCCATATACAAAGGCTTTACTTAGCGCCCTACCTCTCATAAGTAATCAACTAAATATTGAAAAAGTGTATTTAAAAGGCGAAATAGGAGACCCAGCTAATCCGCCTAAAGGTTGCCGTCTCCACCCAAGGTGCCCATTCATGAATGAAAGATGTAAATTCGAAGAACCACCATTAATAGAGGTTGAGAAGAATAGATTTGTTAAATGCTGGCTATATGAGA
>JAUQPA010000004.1 GCA_030550615.1 Thermoproteota archaeon
TACTGGGCAGGTATTTAAAAGGCACCACCGTTCACATAGGGCTTGAAACAGGATGTAACTGGTTTAATGAAAAAGTTCTTGGTAAACCCATTACCCTTGAACACGTGCTGAATGCTTCTAGGATACTTAGAAGACATGGATTAAGACCCTACATATATCTAATGATAGGGTTACCATATGCTACAAGGGAAGTATACGCGGAAACTTTAACTGCAATGGATTACTTAAGGGAATGCGATGTTGAAAAAATAACTCTCTACAAATACATGAATTTACCAGCTACAGCATTCGAGAACTCGAAGCCCTTGATGAGTAGAGATATAGATGATCTCATACGTAAGTTAAGGAAAACAGTAGAGCTATATAACTTAGCAACAAAAAGACGTTTCATAGGTAAAAACATCGAGGCCTGGCTCCTGGAGTTCGATGGAAAAACCTATGGTTA
This sequence comes from Thermoproteota archaeon, assembly GCA_030550615.1. Lineage (GTDB taxonomy): Archaea > Thermoproteota > Thermoprotei_A > Sulfolobales > Desulfurococcaceae > UBA285. The sequence continues at coordinate 446 of JAUQPA010000004.1, forward strand.
CCCAGTTAAACATGGACCCGTAGTGTTCGTCGAGAACCCCTATAGAAGATCTGTGAGCGGGTGCAGGGGTATTGTAAAGATCGTTGATATTGGGCCAAGGTTTATTAAAGGACGCCTTGTTTCAATTTTAGAGTGTCCAGAGTATTCTCAAAATTCTCAATGAGCTTGTTTATCTCTACTGCCTTGTCATTGCGACCTTGTTTATAAAGTATTTGCATCATGTCCTTTAGTATAGTGATCATATATGGAAGAGAGATTAATGTAAGCATTCTATAATACGTATTTATGTACTTGGTTAAACTATCTTCCCCGTGTGTTTCAACGACTTTTTTCGCTTCTTTTAAAACAAAAGACGCTCTATTGAAGATCTCGCTGGTTACTTCGATATATCGAAATATGTCGTCAATATTACCTGTTGATGCCGCTAATTTACCTTCATCAATTGCGTTCTCGCAATCGTTCACGAGTTGCCTGATCGCAGATAAAATGTCGTGTAGATCCATTAAATCTACCTGGCTTTCCTAATGGTAGCTATGCTGTTATCCGCTACACCTTGTTTTTCGAGCTCTGCTGGGTAAACTACAATAACGTTATCTTTTGATTCCACCACTTCCGCGGTGAATTGTACTTTTTTCTTTCCAGCTACAACGATTTCTACGTTATCTCCCGTTTTAATACCTAGCTCGTTTGCAACATGTAAAGGTATTTTTGCAATAGGCCTAGTGAGCGTTCTATCATACTTTACCCTTATTCTTTTTTCAACCAACTGCTTCTTCTCACTCTTCAACTCCGTTGCAGATGGTATGATTGATAACAGTTTTGTTACATCTACTTTGGGTTTTTCTTCTTGAACAGGTGCTTCGGGCTTTTCCTCCATCATTTATTCACCACCTAATAGATTATTTACAATCCAGTGTTAATTAATTAGATAAGCATGTATAATTTAAACAAGTGTACCTATTCCTATTTTCTCAAGAAGGAATTTTGTTATTTTACTTATTTCTATTCGAATCTGCTCCGTTGTATCTCTGTCCCTAATAGTTACGGTGTCATCTTCAATTGTCTGGTGATCAACAGTTACGGCGTAAGGTACACCTATCTCGTCGGCTCTCGCGTATCTTCTTCCAATACTACCCTCCTCGTCGTATAAGACTCTGAAGCCTTGATTAACTAGATCTTTGTATATCTTCCTAGCAATAGATACCATTTTAATGTGCTCGATCTTCCTGCCAGCAAGCAATGGAAAAACAGCGACGTGGTAAGGTGCTAGATAAGGTGGTAGTCTTAATACTACTTTATCTTCTCTCTCGTGATAAGAATACTCTAGAACAACATATAATAATCTCTCTAGTCCAAAAGATGGCTCAACGACATGCGGGTATATTTTCTTACCATGTACTTTAACTTCTTCTTTCTTAATTTGAAAACACTCTGATGGTAATTTGAAGCCTTCTACTTCAATAAATCCCTTTGTATTTAGCTCTTTTGCGATATCATCAGGTTTAATTTGAGATAAGATCCTCATAACGCGACCTAAGTTTTCTTTTCCAACTATTTTTTCAATTGTAGTAGGAGTCGGGGTGACTTTTTCCACTACTATTACCTGAGGTTCTTCATATCTCTTGAAAACCATGAAGTCCTTTCCACTGTATTCCGCGTGTCTTTCGATATCGTAAGTTGTTCTATAGGCATAGCCAGCTACTTCCACCCATTCGAATCTTTGCGTATAAACCTCTTGATCGAAGGTTTGGGCGGAGTAGTGGGCCTTTTCATGTGGCAGTTTCTCAACAAACCTGATTTTATCCCAAGGTATTCCTAAACTTCTGAGGAAACGATTTCCAACGCCCATCCAATAGGCTAACCACGGTGTTTTTACAATTTTTTCATTAATGAGTTCATTTACAGTGAATTCAGCTGGTTCCTCTATATTGTTTAGCCTCATATCTGCTGTGATTACTCTTAGTTTTTCATCTTTTATTTCCTCGAGGACTTCCTTGACTTCCTCATCGGCTTCCTCCGGGTCAAAGAAGAATTCAACCTCCATGATGTTAAATTCACGAAGCCTTAGTAGACCTTGACGAGGTGATATTTCATTCCTGGATACTCTTCCTATTTGCGCTATTCCCAGCGGTAGCTTGCTTCTTGAAATTTTAAATAACTGAGGGAAGTTAATGAACATTCCCTGGGCGTGTTCAGGTTTTAAATACGCTGTTTCCCCTCTGTATGGACCTATTTGAGTAGTGAAGAGAAGAAGTGCATTAAATACGGCACTTAATTCCCCTCCGCATTCAGGGCACTTTAAATTATTGTCTTTAATTAAATTCGTTATGTTCTCTGGATGCCATCCTTCGACGTTGATTTTAAGCAGGTCTTTTATCAAATGATCTGCTCTATAGACCCGCTTACACTTTAAGCACTCAACAACCGGGTCTGTGAAATGATCTTCATGCCCACTAGCCTTGAACACGATTCGAGGATTTATAATGGGTGTTTCTACTTCAACCACGTTTTCCTTAGTGTACACGAAGTGTTTTAACCACTGGTTAGCTATGTTTCTCTTTATCAATACACCTACGGGTCCAAAATCGTAAAATCCAGCTACCCCTCCATATATCTCAAACGATGTCCAAAATATTCCTCTTCTCCTCGAGAGATCCGATATTTTCTCGTATAAGTCCTGGCTTTGGTTACTCAAATTAATACCCCTTCTCCTCATTAATCGATGCGTGGTTTTGAGTTAAATATTGCTTTTCACCTATTAAAATGAAAACAAGCGTGATGAGCAATGGCATGGAGAACCATGCTTGTAAAACCTACTTTCGCTTGCCTGGAAAACGAGAAATCTTCAATCGGAATTATTGGCGTTCCATTAGATTACTCTGGAACATATAGACCGGGTACGAGGTTTGCTCCACAGAAAGTACGCGAGGCTGCGTGCAATCTCGAGTTGTATAGTCTCACGGCGAATTTACCGCTGGAGGATGTCGGGTTCAAAGACTATGGGGACATAATACTACCTCCCGGGGATATAACCAGAGCAATTCAGAGAATAGAGCTAACAATTAAAAACATCACTGAGGATCATAAAGGCCTAGTGATCATTATTGGAGGAGAGCATTTGCTAACGTATTCAACAGTACATGCAGTAATAAGTGAAATCGATACTCTCGTTGTTTTCGACGCTCATCTCGACATGCGTGCCGAATACCTTGACTCGAGTTTAAATCATGCAACGTTTCTACATAAGTTAGTTGAGGAAGGAGTTAATGTTATACACATCGGGTCGAGAGCATATAGTAGAGATGAGATCGAATATGTTAAAGGAAGAAGTAACGTGGTGTTGTTCAACATTCTTGATGTTTACAACAACAGGATTAAACTAGGTGAACTCGGTAAAACGTATATTAGCGTAGATTTAGATGCGTTCGATCCATCAATAGCACCTGGAGTATCGAACCCTGAACCTTTTGGATTAAGTAGCTATATGTTTCTAAATATTCTAAAAGAAATCTTTGAGAAGGCTTCGGATATTAGAGCAATTGATATCGTAGAGGTTAATCCGCTTGTAGATCACAGCGATATAACGAGTATTCTTGCTGCTAAAATAGCAATTGAAGCTACAGGTCTCTATTTGAAAAACCATAATTTAATAGCTTAACCTGTTGTACAATCATATTGCTCTGACAATTCTATATGTTTTAGCTACTTTGTAAACTATTTCGTAAGTACACTTGGGGCATCTAACTTGCCTCCCGTAAGTTCTCACCATTTCCTCATAATCAAAAACATATCCACATCTACCGCACTTGTATTTAACCATGCACCAACACCCAAAGTCATCCTTGCTCAAAATTCTGGGATAGGTTTTTAAGTCTTTAATATGTAAATTAAACTTTGATAGTACCCGGTGATGACAAAAATCATGTCCGGCCAAGCATGTGGAAGCGAAATACCGGAGGAACTATGCGAGAGATTACTAGTAGAGCAACCACTACTAAAGATCCGCCTTGATACAAGGAAATTCGGTAAAGCAGTAACAGTTATAGATGGATTTCCTAATGACAAGGAGCTACTTAAACATATCGCAAGGTATCTTAAAACAAAACTAGCTGCGGGAGGTACATATAGAGAAGAGGAGGGGAGAATAGAATTACAAGGAGATCATAGGCAGCGAGTAAAACAAATTCTAATGGATGAACTAGGTATTAATCCAGAAAACATATTGGTAATGAGTTAGGTAATTTAAGAGAATAACGTATATTCTCAATGATTTTTCTACTCCTCAACTTCCATACTTAAAACTTTCATTAATTCTCTACATCTGTTTCTCACAGTTACTTCTGTTACTCCCGCAACATTAGCTATTTCCTTTTGCGATCTCTCCTCTCCTAGCTTTTCGCAGGCTAAATACACAGCTGCCGCAGCTAAACCCACAGGATCTTTCCCACCCAGAACCCCTGCTTCTCTCGCCTTGTTCAATATTTCAATAGCTGTTCTAACAACAGCTCCTGATAACCCAAGTGCATGTGATATTCTTGGGACGAAATCCGCTGGATCGCTAGTTGTGACTTTAATGCTTAACTCACGAAGTAGTAGCCTATAGCATCTTGCTATTTCCTTTCTACTAACACGCGAATATTCCTCTATTTCATCGAGTGTTCTTGGAAGTTTTCTTAGTCTACAAGCAAGATATATGGCAGCTGCAATAACGCTTTCAATACTTCTACCTCTAACTAATCCTTTATCAACAGCTTCTCTATATATTTTCGCTGCTTCTTCTCTTATGTACGTGGGTAAGTTCAGTAAATCAGCTAATCTATCGAGTTCATTCATAGCTTGAGCTAAGTTTCTCTCAACGCTTGTTAAGATACGTGTTCTGGCCTGCCATTTACGTAACTTGTACAACTGGTACTTCTTGTTTATTAATGTATGACCAGACGCATCTCTATCTGAATAGTCGATGGCAGTTGTGAAGCCCATGTCGTGAACAGTTGGTGTTATTGGACCGCCTGTTCTAGCTCTTTTCTCTCTTTCTTCCGGCGTAAAAGCACGCCATTCCGCTCTATCATCTATTACTCTATCTTCTATTACTTCACCTGTTTCTAGACAAATATACTCTGCTCTTGCTACATCGTATACGATTTTATCTGGTGGACACTTTGATTTATTATCTTTGCCTTGTTCTTGAGGAGATTTATTTAATTCAGTATTATTACTAACTGATTCTTCATTAAACATGAGAAAACTCACCAGGCACCATTTGTTTTGTGTTTTACTCCCTTATAAATCTAACGTAAGGTTTAAAAACCCTGCCGTGAAATAGCCTTATAAACACTTATAGGGTAAATGACTAAAACTTAATAAACTCCATATGAGAATAGAGAAATTATGGAGAAGTAGCCGGGTCGTCTAGCGGCCAAGGATGCGGGGCTTTGGCCGAACACGGAGGAAACCCCGTGACCGGGGTTCGAATCCCCGCCCGGCTACTTAATTTAAACTACTTCTTACTTCAATCGAATATACTTGGTGAAAGAAGTACTTAAGACTTCATAGTACTATTACTGAGTACTTTGGGTTTATCTGAGAAAACCTGGGATAGCGCTGATGCAAGTTTATCTGCTATTCTAAGTGGTTCGGGTACTGGACTAAATAAACACGTGTTTTTTAATATATAGAAAGCCTTTTCTAAATCAATGTTTCTAACGTAAATTTTAATTGTTCTCCAAGGAGTATCATAGTAAATCATTTTTAAGTAGGTTTTTTCAATTACACTATATCGTTCTCTCCAATCAACGAAGTGTTTCTGTAAAGCTACTTTGATTTTATCAAGGTTCAGTGGATACAACTGAATTACTATTACTCCTTTACCAGTACGATCAGACACTTGATCGGGATCTACCACGTCGAAACCCGCATAAGTTACTCCATCTAAAATTACCACTTCGCCTTCGAAAAACTTCGATAATTCAATAATTTTACTCATCGAGGTGTTTGAATCAACATTAACGGTGGACCACGCAATTCTCCGTACCACGAGAAATTCTACTGTTTCAACACCTGCGATGTAAGTACAGCCTTTTCCACCTTTGTACCAAGAAGGAAAATATCCGTCATCAAATGCTTCTATGATAGTATTATGCAATGTTTTTCATAACCTCGCCAACTACTTTTATTACATCTTCTTTAACTTTAATTACTTTAGTTAATCCATGTCTCCCCATACTTCTGACATCAGCTATTACAATACCCATCATATCTAGCTGCGATATTACTTGACTTACACTGCGCATGGATAGAGGTTCTAAACCGTATTTCTTCGCTATATCAACGTATAAATTGTATACCTCGCCTGTCGTAGTTGATCCTTTTCTTGAAACTAGTTCAACTATTGCTTTTAGAATAAGTTTTTGTTGTAGAGGTAATGTCACTATGCTTTGATATATTCTCCCTTCTTCTATCTCCAATATCGCTTTTTTGACATGTTCAATGGTTACCTCGGATGCACCCTCTCTCTCCGCGATTTCCCCGGATACTCTAAGTAGATCTAGTGCTCTTCTGGCGTCTCCATGTTCCCTTGCAGCTAGTGCAGCACAATACGAAATAACAGAGTCGTTTATTACATTTGGATTAAATGCTTTTTCTGCTCTTTGCTTGAGAATTGTGAATAATTGATCAGCATTGTATGGTGGAAAGAAGATTTCTTCTTCACCGAGGCTGGATTTAACCCTTGGATCAAGGTTTTCAATGAAATATAGGTTATTCGTGATGCCGATAATTGAAACCTTTGATTTGGATAAATCTTCGTTTACTCTTAGGAGTTTATAGAGCAGGTCATCACCATTACGTTTAACAAAGTAATCTATTTCATCGAGTATAACGATATGTAACCCACTCCAGCTCTCTAGGGCATTTACATACTTCCTGTACACCTCGCTTATAGCTAAACCAGTATATGGTATTCTTAATCCAATGCTAGAAGCAACTGTGGCTAGAACCTTGTATGGGGTATCAATTTTCCTAGTATTAACGTATGCGCAATTCATCTTTGTACCTATCGATGATGCTTTCTCCGCTAATTTCTTGACAACGTATTTAGCAACAACAGTTTTACCTGTTCCCGTTAAACCATATAGTAGAACATTGCTTGGTCTTTCCCCCTTAGCTGATACAACTAGTATATCTGCGAGTTTTCTTATTTCGGTTTCTCTATGAGGCAGAGAATCCGGAACATAATCCGGATGTAATACCTCTCTATTAATAAATATTTTCGACGCTAAGCCTCGTTTTTTTATAATCTCATCAATTATATCTAATTCCTCTAAATTAAACAATCTAAAGCACCCTTGTTCGAGTTTAGTGAAGAAAACCTGCCTCTTCCCCAGCCAAAATAGTATTCCTAGACTAAAACTATATAAACACTTTTAAACCTAAAAAATCACTTATTGAAATAGAGTGGGCCGGTAGCTCAGCCCGGAAGAGCGCCCGGTTGGCAACAGGGCGCCGAAATCCGGGAGGTCCCGGGTTCAAATCCCGGCCGGTCCACTATTATTATGCTTAAATTCAAACACCGCGAGGGAAATAAGTGCTAATACTATAAAAGCCCCTGTAACCTTGGTGATATAAAGGTTAGAATGCTTTGATAGTTGATACATATGAATGGGAAAATAAACATCCTTGAACACGAGTTAGTACCAAAACATGAGGTAGTGCCCCCCGAGGAAGCCGTTGATTTACTAAAGAAACTTGGAATAGAACCTTGGCAACTTCCATGGATGTCAGCAGATGACCCAGTTGTCAAAGCTATAGGTGCAAAACCGGGAGATATTGTAAGAATTATTAGGAAGAGTCCGACTGCAGGAGTATTTGTTGCATATAGATATGTGGTCGTAGAGGTGACCAAGAAGTCTTGACACAGCAATTAACACACGAAGATTTATGGACCGTAGCAAAAAAGTATCTCGAAGAAAAAGGATTAGTAAGACAACACCTTGATAGTTACAATAGATTCATTAGAGAAATACTACCATCCATTATTGACGAATTCAAAGTTATACCTGTAACAGACACGGTGAAGTTATACATTGAAAAACCGAGAATAGAAAAACCCCAGTGGATTGAGATTGATGGAACACCTCAATACAAAACTCCACTTGAATGTAGAATTAGGAACCTAACATATATGGCGCCTGTAATCGTAAATGTTAGACTTGAAGGAGATGGTATTTACCGAGAGTTAAGCTTGAAATTAATGGATCTTCCAGTTATGTTAAAATCAGAAATAGATCCGTTGAGTAAAGCAACCCCAGAAGAACTAATACAATACGGCGAGGATCCCAGAGATCCCGGAGGATACTTCATTATTAATGGAAGTGAGAGAGTTTTAATTGCCCAGGAGGACCTAGCGAGTAACACTATACTCGTAGATTACGGCCAGGAAGGTACTGGAATAACGCATACTGCTAAAGTAGTTAGCGCTGCACGTGGAAGAAGGTCGCAATTGATCATAGATCGTAGGAAAGACGGCATATTCTACGCTAATTTCCAGGGACATAGGATACCAGCAGTAATCCTAATGATAGCACTAGGTTTAGATACGCGTGAGGTACTATACGCTGTTAGCCCGGATCCCACATATCACAGCTACGTGTTACCATCAATTCTCCAAGCTGAACAAGTTCTTCCGAAAATAGAGGTCCCTACTGGTTTAAGCGAGGAAGAGCTAAAACATTACATGGAGGAATATAGAAAGAAATTAGTGGAGGAAGCCTTAGATTTTATTGGTTCGCGATTCGCCATTGGTAGACCGAGAGAAGAGAGAATTGAAAGAGCACGTAGACTTCTCGATGAAAGGCTTCTTCCACATATTGGAACAGACTCCAGTAGAGAAACAAGAATTCTCAAAGCCGTGTTCATAGGGCAAATGATAGCTAGGATAATAGAGTTGATGCTTGATCGCCGCGAACCTGATGATAAAGATCATTATAGAAATAAGAGATTAAAACTAGCTGGAGATCTCCTAGCAACTCTCGTAAGAGCGGCATTAGTATCATTCACTAGAGAAGTACGCGAGGAACTCGAGAAACAGCTTTCTAAAACAAGGAAACTTGAAATAAAAGCTGCATTTAAACACAGCATAATCACGGATAGAATACTACATGCTATGGCTACAGGAAACTGGCCTGGTGGTAGAACAGGCGTTAGTCAATTACTAGATAGAACAAACATGTTGAGCACGCTTAGTCACTTAAGACGTGTGGTTTCACCATTAGCTCGCGGACAACCACATTTTGAAGCAAGAGAACTTCATGGGACTCAATGGGGTAGAATCTGTCCGTTCGAAACACCAGAGGGTGCAAATATTGGTTTAGTCAAAAACCTAGCCCTACTTGTAAACGTCAGCGTTGGAATTGAAGATAAACTAATGGAGGAACTTTTATATGAACTAGGCACCATCCCCATTGTAACCAGGAGAATTAAAGGAAAATTAGTTAAAGGATACCTAGATGACATAGTAGAAAAACTCGAGAAAGGAGAGCTAAGCGGAGACGAATACGTGGGATGGAGCAGGGTTTTCTTAAATGGCAAACTAATAGGCTATCACCCAGATGGGGAAACTTTAGCGAAAACAATTAGAAAAATGAGAAGACAAGGTAGGATAAGCCCAGAGGTCAATGTATCTTACACCAAAACCCAGTACTTGAATGAAGTTACCGTAAACACCGATGCCGGAAGGATAAGAAGACCATTAATAGTGGTTGAGAACGGTACACCCGCTTTAACAAAGGAACACATTGAAAAATTAACGAAGGGAGAAATATCATTTGAAGACCTAGTTAAGGAAGGAGTTATAGAGTACCTGGATCCAGACGAAGAAGAAAACGCATATGTTGCGTTAACGATGGATCAAATTACAAAAGAACACACTCATTTAGAATTATGGGTGCCAGGAATATTTGGAATAACAGCTTCTATTATACCATACCCAGAACATAATCAGAGCCCAAGAAACATGTACGAGGCAGCCATGGCAAAGCAGGCTCTCGGGTTAAACTCTGCTAATTTCCAGAGAAGAGTAGATACTCGTGGCCACCTACTACATTACCCACAGAAACCAATAGTTACAACAAAAGCTATTGATGTTATAGGATACAATGAAAGACCGGCTGGCCAAAACTTCGTGGTTGCTGTTTTAACTTTCACAGGATACAACATCGAGGACGCTATTATACTAAACAAGAGTAGTGTGGAAAGAGGTCTCGGTAGATCAACTTTCTTTAGACTTTACACAACAGTTGAATACAAGTACCCCGGAGGAATACAGGATGAAATAACAAAGCCGCCGCCAAGTGCCAGAGGGTATAGAGGTCAACGCGCATACGAGCTCTTAGAAGAAGACGGTATTGTTGCACCCGAAACAGAAGTTATGGGAGGAGAAGTTTTAATAGGGAAGGTTAGCCCCCCGCGATTCATAAGTGCACAAGAATACGCCGTCGGCGGAATAACAAGGCAGGATACAAGTGTAGCAGTTAGACACGGCGAGAAAGGAGTCGTAGACATGGTAATATTAACTATGGATGATGAAGGCAATAAACTAGTTAAGGTTAGAGTAAGGGACCTGAGGATCCCCGAGCTCGGCGATAAATTTGCATCAAGACATGGTCAGAAAGGAGTTGTGGGCTTACTAATACCACAGTTTGATATGCCGTTCACAGAGGAAGGTATAACACCAGATTTAATTATTAATCCACATGCCTTCCCAAGTAGAATGACGGTGGGGCAACTACTTGAAAGCATCTCTGGAAAAGCAGCTGCTTTACGTGGAGAATTCGTTGATGCAACAGCTTTCTACAAGGAAAATGTCGAATCTATTAAGTTAGTACTAAAGAAATATGGGTACTCTCCGACCGGCGAAGAAGTAATGTATGATGGTAGAACCGGTGAGATGCTGGAGGGACCGGTTTTCATAGGTATAGTATACTACCAAAAGCTACACCACATGGTTAGCGATAAAATACATGCAAGAGCTCGAGGACCAGTTCAAATCTTGACAAGGCAACCCACCCAGGGAAGGTCGAGGGCTGGGGGACTCAGGTGGGGTGAAATGGAGGTTGATTGCCTAGTTGGACACGGCGCAGCTCTACTATTAAGGGAAACGATGCGTGAGAGAAGTGATCTAGCGAGAATATATGTGTGCGAGGAATGTGGATTTATAGGTTACTTCGATAAGAACAAAGGTAAACTCATGTGCCCGATACATAAGGATAGAGCTACATTGAAGCCTATCGATGTTAGCTATGCATTTAAACTATTAATACAGGAATTGATAAGCATGGGTATTAGACCGCGATTAATAGTGGAAGATTTGCTCAAAGGGTGACAACATGGCTGGTGTGCTTACAACACGCATATCTAAAATAAAATTCGGAATAATGTCACCTGATGAAATAAGAAAAATGAGTGTTACAACAATAGCGACCACGGATGTTTACGATAATGATGGTTTACCAATAGATGGAGGAGTAATGGATAAGCGTATGGGAGCAATAGAACCAGGCGAAGTATGCCCAGTGTGCGGGAACACGCGTGACAGCTGCCCAGGCCACTTCGGCCATATAGAATTAGCTAAACCCGTAATACACGTTAGTTTCGTCAAATATATTCTAATGTACTTAAAAACCACTTGTGAAGTATGCGGTAGAATCAAAATACCTGAAGATGAAAGACAAGAGTACCTTAGACTTCTACGGGACCTCGAAGATCTAGGATTAGTTTACTTAAAGAAAAGATTCCACGAATACATCAGGAAGAAAGCATCAGCTACAACTACGTGTCCTCATTGTGGCACAGCATCTCATAAGATTAAGCTAGATAGACCTTACACATTCTATGTTCAAACAGATAAAGGTCTTAGAAAGCTTACCCCAAGCGAAATTCGAGAAAGATTAGAGAAAATACCCGATGAAGACGTGCGTCTACTAGGCGGCGATCCAAGGGAAGCTAGACCCGAGTGGATGATTCTAACCGTCCTACCTGTTCCGCCGAGAAGCGTCAGACCCTCTATTACATTGGAAACGGGAATTAGAAGCGAGGACGACTTGACTCATAAACTAGTGGATATCGTAAGAGTAAATAACAGGTTGAGGGAACATATTGAAAGTGGTGCTCCTAGTGCAATTATCGAAGAGGAATGGGAGCTCTTACAGTATCATGTTGCAACATACATAGACAATGAAGTTTCAGGTATACCTGTAGCAAAACATAGAAGTGGGAAAGTTCTGAAGGGAATAGCTCAGAGATTAAAGGGTAAGGAAGGCAGATTCCGCGGAGATCTTAGAGGTAAACGAGTTGATTTCTCGGCGAGAACAGTTGTAAGCCCTGATCCAAGCTTAAGCATTAACGAAGTAGGGGTACCTGAGGAAATAGCTAAAATGCTGACCGTACCGGAAAAAGTTAGCTCCTGGAATATTGATTTCCTGAGAAAACTCGTATTAAACGGCCCGGATAAGTGGCCTGGAGCAAACTACGTTATTAGACCTGATGGTAGAAAAATTAGTTTGAAGTACGTAGATAGAAAAGTTGTCGCAGAATCCCTGGAACCAGGATTTATTGTCGAGAGACATTTACTAAACGGAGACATAGTTCTCTTCAATAGACAACCATCACTTCACAGAATATCAGTCATGGCCCATGTAGTTAGAGTACTACCTTATAAAACACTTAGATTAAATCCACTTGTCTGCCCGCCTTATAATGCAGACTTCGATGGAGATGAAATGAATCTACATGTACCTCAAGGCGAAGAAGCAAGAGCAGAAGCTAGAATTTTAATGCTAGTTGAAAAACACATTTTAACACCAAGATACGGTGGACCAATTATTGGTGGTTTACAGGATTATATCAGTGGAGGTTACTTATTAACGGTGAAATCAACTATTCTCACGAAAGATAGAGCTGCCATGATATTATCCGCTAGTGGATACGAGGGATCCTTGCCAGAACCAGCAATACTCAAGCCAAGGGAGTATTGGACGGGTAAACAACTCGTATCCCTCTTTCTGCCAAAAGATTTCAACTATAGAAGGAATTCAAAAATAGGGAGTGCATCTGTCCTAAGATGTTTGGACGAGGACTGCCCGCACGATAGCTTAGTAATAGTAAGAAATGGAATACTACTTGAGGGCGTATTAGATAAAGCCAGTATTGGCCGCGAGGAACCAGAGAGCTTAATGCATTGGCTAATTAAAGACTATGGAGAAAACTACGGTAGATTCTTCATGGACAAGGTATATAAGATGTTTGTCAGAGTTTGTGAAATGTATGGATTCACCATGAGCTATGATCACTTGGTTCTAAGCGATTACGCTAGGAAATCAATTGAAAATATAATTAACGAAGAACTAAAAGAAGTAGATGATTTAATTAAATTATATAGAGAAGGAAAACTAACACCCAGACCCGGTAAAACTTTAGAAGAAAGTCTCGAAGACGAGATCATCGATACTCTCTCCAAGAAACTACTTGATAAAGTTGCAGATGTTATTACACAGTACTTTAAACTAACGAACCCCGTCGTAGTAATGGCGAGAACGGGTGCGCGTGGAAACCCAGTTAATCTCACTCAGATGTCCGGGTTGCTAGGTCAACAAACAGTGAGAGGTAAGAGACTAACAAGAGGGTTCCATGGTAGAATGCTAACGCATTTCAAACAAGGAGATATCGGGGCTGATGCAAGAGGCTTTATTAAATCCGGGTTCGTCAATGGTTTAAATCCATTAGAACTATTCTTCCACGCTGCAGCGGGTAGAGAAGGATTAATTGATACAGCTGTTAGAACAAGCCAATCAGGATACATGCAGAGAAGATTAATTAATGCATTGCAAGATCTAAGAGTTCATTATGATGGAACAGTGCGAACAGCCATGGGTGAAATAGTTCAACTACTTTACGGAGAGGATGGTGTTGACCCCATGAAAAGCGATCATGGTAAAGCAGTAAATATCGATAGGTTAATTGATAGGTACGCTGGTTGATCCAACATGAATTCCCCCCATAATGTAGAAGAAGAAATTGATGCTTTACTAGAGAAAATTAAATCAGAAATAACACCGCAGTTATTCGAGGAGGTATCAAAGAAACTGAAGGAAGCTGTGAAAAAACGTAGGTTAAGATTAGATCAAGCATCAAAAATAGTTGAAGAAGTGGTCAAAAACTACTATAGATCACTAGTGGATCCAGGCGAAGCCGTTGGAACAATAACCGCCCAAAGCATTGGAGAACCATCAACTCAAATGACTCTCAGAGTTTTCCACTACGCTGGAGTAAGAGAATATAACGTAACACTTGGCCTTCCACGTCTCATCGAAATAGTAGACGCAAGAAGGCAGCCTGAGACTCCTATCATGGAGATCTACTTAACTGATGACGTGAAACACGACCTCGAGAAGGTTAAAGAAATAGCGCGACAAATAGAGTCGACATATATTGAAAACATAGCTGAGGAATTCGGAATAGATTACACGGAGGGAGTAGCGATAGTAAAGCTGGATCGAGAGATGCTAATTGATAAAGGAGTAACAGTTGAAATGGTCATCGAGGTTTTGAAAGAAGCGGGAATAGGGGAAGTGGAAATTTCATCGGAGGATCCATATGAAATTAAAGTATATCTCAGCGAGGAATACCTAGATCCAGTGAAAATAGAGAAGCTTAGAGCTAAGATTCTCCAAACTCAAGTGAAGGGAATAAGGAACATAAAGAAGACAATTATACAAAAACGAGGCAACGAATACGTAATCATAGCGGAAGGAAGCAATCTCGAAGAAGTTATGAAAATACCGGGCGTAGATTGGAGAAAGATATACACAAACAACATTCATGAAATAGAAAGAGTACTTGGAATAGAGGCTGCAAGAGCAGCCATTATCAGAGAAATTAAAAACACATTGGATGATCAGGGCTTAGATGTTGATATAAGACACATCATGCTACTTGCCGATATGATGACTTGGACGGGGCACGTACGGCAAGTTGGAAGAATGGGTATCGCTGGGGAGAAGCCAAGTGTACTAGCTCGTGCAACATTTGAAACAACCGTTCAAAAACTCGTGGAAAGTGCGATAACAGGGGAAGAAGACACGTTGCCGAGTATCACAGAAAACATTATAATTGGCCAAGTTATTCCTGTAGGAACAGGCCTCGTCCGGGTATATATGAATCCAAGTTTTAATAAGAAAGGCGAGGAAAACATGCCTAGTGGTGAGAAAAATGAGTAATCAGATATCAAAACCTGATTTGATTAAAGCTCTGCAAACAGCCTCTAGGACCGGCCAAGTAATTTATGGAGCGAAAGAAGTTATAAAGTTAGTTCTGCATGGTAAAGCGAAACTGGTAGTATTAGCTGCGAATACGCCCCCGGATATAAAGCGAGATATCAACTACTACGCCAAGCTGAGTAAAATACCAGTAGTTCTATTCGATGGAACAAGCATTGAGCTAGGAAATATTATTGGTAGACCACACAGTGTTACCGCGTTAGCAATAGTAGATCCTGGTCAATCGAGAATCTTAGAGCTGATAACAGGTGAGCAATAGGTGAGCAATAGGGAGAGAGCTCAAGCAAAAATAACACCAGAGGAATTCAGATACATGGCTCTCTTAAGTGAATTAACTAATACAACTGTGAGAGACTGCATAATAGACGATGAAAATAATCGCATAATATTCCTAGTGAATCCCGAAGAAGTTGGAAAAGCCATTGGCGCACGTGGGTTCTATGTACAACAATTGAGGAAAATTCTCAATAAAAACATTGAAATAGTTGGATTTAGCGATAAATTAGAAGAACAAGTGAAACTAGCATTAGTCCCAGCCAGAGTAACCGATATGAAGCTCGTAAATAGACCAGACGGAACAAGAGTTCTATATGTTGCTGTTCATCCAGCGGATAAAGCCATGGCTATAGGTAAAGGAGGAAGAAATATCCATAGACTTAAATTAATATTGAAAAGACATTTCGGAATAGACTCAGTGATAATTGCATAAAGAGTTTTTAAGTAGATTTAAAAAACCTATTATACATACAAAGTAGAAACAGGGTGCTTACAAAGTGCCTGGTAAAAAAGGACCTAATGGATTGTATGCAGCGAGAAAATTAAAGGAGAAAAGAAAGAAGTTCAGATGGTACCAAAGAGAGTATAAGTGGAGAGTACTTAGAAAATTTGGTATGAGGTTAGATCCACTCGAAGGCGCACCAATGGCTCGTGGAATAGTGTTAGAGAAGGTTGGTGTAGAATCTCGTAAACCAAACTCAGCTCTAAGAAAGTGTGTAAGAGTACAGTTAGTTAAAAACGGTAAAGTAGTTACAGCTTTCGTTCCTTGGGACGGCGGCGTGAATTATATAGATGAACACGATGAAGTAATCATTGAGGGAATAGGTGGCACGCTCGGCGGTGCTATGGGCGATATTCCGGGAGTAAAATACAAGGTTGTAATGGTTAATGGTGTTTCACTCAAAGCACTATGGCTTGGTAAAAAACAGAAACCAGTTAGATAAGGTGTATTAACTTGAGTACACAGGTTTCATATACTCTCGAGGTCAAGGAAATAAAGTTATTTGGTAGATGGAGTTACGACTGGATCGACGTTAAGGATCCTAGTTTAAAGAAATACATATGTTTAAAGCCGGTTCGCCTACCACATAGCGGTGGGAGGCATGAACACAGAAAATTCGGCAAAGCCGAAGTTCCAATAGTTGAACGATTAATCAACAAACTCATGTTTCCAGGGAGAAATACAGGTAAGAAACACTTGGCATATAATATCGTCAAAAAAGCTTTTGAACTAATATATCTGAAAACCGGGGAAAACCCGCTGCAGATCCTTGTTAGAGCAATTGAAAATGCTGCTCCTAGAGAAGACACCACGAGGATTATGTATGGAGGTATAGTCTACCATGTTTCAGTTGATATTTCGCCGCTAAGAAGAATTGATGTAGCATTAAAGCATCTTACGGAAGGAGCGAGAGTAAAAGCGTTTAATAATCCATTACCAATAGAAGAAGCATTAGCTGAAGAAATAGTGCTTGCAGCTAACAATGATCCTAAGAGCTACGCCATACAAAGAAAAGACGAAATTGAAAGAATAGCCTTAAGTAGCAGATAGCGTTTAGCACCTAGAAGATATTTTCTCCTATATAACGAATTGTTCGTATCCTTCATTAACTACTACTCTGAACGATATTCTCATTAAAATTCACTCAAGTTATTTAATGCTAGATCGAGAGCTCTATTAGTAAACTTTATAAGCATAATTTGTAATCTACCGAGTAGAAGGTGAAGGTGGTTAAGAATGAGTGCACCGCAGAAACCCCATTTAAACCTAATAATTATAGGACACGTAGACCATGGAAAAAGCACAATGACAGGTCACATGCTATACCGCTTAGGATATTTCGATGAAAAAACACTGAAGGATCTAGAAGCACAAGCCCAGAAGATGGGTAAAGAAAGCTTCAAGTTCGCATGGCTACTTGACAGATTAAAAGAAGAAAGAGAACGTGGATTAACAATTAGCTTATCATACATGAAGTTCGAAACGAAAAAATACTTCTTCACGATCATAGATGCACCAGGCCACAGAGACTTCGTTAAAAACATGATAACAGGAGCAAGCCAAGCTGATGCAGCCATACTGGTTGTGAGCGCGAGAAAAGGTGAATTCGAGGCAGGTATGAGCGCTGAGGGTCAAACGAGAGAACACGCTCTATTAGCTAGAACCATGGGTATTGGTCAGTTACTAGTAGCAGTTAATAAAATGGATGCCACAGAACCTCCATACAGCGAGAAAAGATATAAGGAAGTAGTCGAAGTACTAGGCAAGTTCCTGAAAAGCATAGGTTACGATGTGAGCAAAATACCCTTCATACCCATATCTGCATGGACCGGCGAAAACCTCATAGAGCGCTCGCCTAATATGCCGTGGTATAATGGACCAACCCTGGTTGAAGCACTAGACATGCTACAGGTTCCACCGAAGCCAATTGACAAACCACTAAGACTACCAATACAAGATGTTTATTCAATATCTGGCGTTGGTACAGTAGCTGTAGGTAGGGTTGAATCAGGAGTGCTGAAAGTAGGTGATAGAGTAGCTATAACTCCACCTGGAGTAGTTGCTGAAGTTAAATCTATTGAAACACATCACGTTAGAATAGAGAAAGCTGAACCAGGAGACAACATAGGTTTTAACCTGAAAGGTGTTGAGAAAAAGGACATTAAACGCGGAGACGTAGTTGGACCCGTAGATAACCCGCCAACAGTAGCCGATGAGTTCACAGCTAGAATAATGGTTGTCTGGCATCCAACAGCCATTGCTGTTGGCTACACGCCGGTCATCCACATACACACGGCTAGCGTTGCCTGTAGAATAACCGAGATCGTTGCAAAAATCGATCCGAGAACAGGTAAGGAACTGGAGAAGAATCCACAGTTCATTAAACAAGGAGATATAGCAATTGTTAAATTTAAGCCAATTAAACCACTAGTAGCTGAGAAATACGCTGAATTCCCGGGACTCGGAAGATTCGCCATGAGAGACATGGGTAAAACTGTTGGAATAGGACAAGTAATCGAAGTTAAACCAAGCCAAGTAGCTATTAAGAAGTAGCTAAATACTAAATAAAGATAATGTTTTTTACACAGTATGTAAGATGTGCTTATTTAAGCCGTGTAATGGGGAACCTCTTTGTCTACGCCAAGAATGGTTAAGATAAAAATGTGGAGCACTAACATAAGAGTCTTAGAGGATTTTGTATCGAAATTGGTTGATATAGCTAAGAAGAGCGGCGTTAAAATCAGTGGTCCAGTGCCTTTGCCAACAAAGAGACTTACAGTTAGAACACTTAAACTACCCCATGGAGAAGGCAAAAAGAAGTACGAGAAATGGGAAATGAGAGTACATAAGAGACTTTTATATGTCGCGGAAGACGAGAGAGTCATGAAACAACTAATACGTGTAAGAGTACCGCCAGAAGTATGGATAGAAATAGAGCTTTAAGTAATTTAAACCTCACTAGTAATATATTTTTCTAAAGAGCCGGGGTGCCCGAGCGGCCTAAGGGGCTGGCCTGGAGAAAGATCTCGTTCAGACAGCCAGTGGGGGATTCTCTCCCGCGCGGGTTCGAATCCCGCCCCCGGCGCTTCCTTCATTTACCACCGATAGCGTTTTTACAAGTGATTAATTTATATTCTGATTTCTGTATTAAGCATAAGTTAATTTAGAAGTAATTTAAAAACCTGTTTCACAGTAGTTTTTAAAAGCTTGTTAATGTCTAAGTATGATAGGCAAGAAACTGATTCAGGATTATTGCTTATGGTGGGGAGTAATTGAATAGGGAGTTTAGAAGAATAGTTAGAATCTTAGAAACAGATATCGACGGGGAGTTACCAATAGTTTATGGTTTATCCGTAGTTAAAGGTGTTGGATACAACTACGCACTTGCCACCTGCAGAGTGCTTGGATTAGACCCCATGATGAAGATTGGCTATTTAACGGACGACGAAGTGAGGAACATTGAAAGCGTTGTGAAGGAGCCGCGAAAGTACAATATACCATCCTGGTATTGCAATAGAAGAAAGGATTATTCAACAGGTGAAGACATGCAATTAGTGAGCTCTACGCTTATATTTTACGTTAAGGAAGACATAGAACGCGAGAAAAGAATCAAGAGCTGGCGTGGTATAAGACATGCACTAGGTTTGAAAGTACGGGGACAGAGAACAAGAACAACGGGAAGAGCAGGTATAACTGTTGGAGTCAAAAGGAAGAAGGCTGGGCAACAACAGCAACAGAAAAAGCAGTAGGTGAGCACAATATGGGTGATCCTAGGAAATCACGTAGACTGTGGATCGGCCCAAGGCACCCGTGGCGCAAGGATCGATTAATGGAGGAATCAAAATTACTGGGTGTTTATGGCCTCAGAAGCAAAAGAGAACTATGGAAAGCTGCAACTATTATTAGGTACTTTAGGCATAGAGCTCGCGCCCTTCTAGCAGCTCCACAAGAAATACGCGAAAAGGAAGAAAAGACACTTGTAGAGAACCTTGTGAAATTAGGTTTATTAAACGAAGGAGCAAGATTAGATGATGTTTTAAATCTTCGAGTGGAAGATCTATTAGAGCGTAGACTCCAGACAATTGTGTATAAGAAAGGGTTGGCGAAAACCATACATGAAGCAAGGCAATTGATAATACATGGTCACATAGCAATAGGTGGAAGAAGGGTAAGATCTCCAGGCTACATTGTGCCCAGGGATGAAGAATCTTTAATTACATATTACTACAAAAGCCCCTACGTTAAAAGCGAAGAGGCTTCATTAAAAACAAGTGCTTGAGGTGATTTCACGTGGCCTTCGCATTCAGAGAATTGAAATGGGGTATTGCCCACATATACAGTAGCTCAAACAACACCATTATACATGTAACGGATTTATCTGGTGCCGAGACGGTAAGCCTGTGGAGTGGTGGAAGAGTTGTAAAAGCTGATAGAGAAAAACCAAGTCCTTATGCTGCAATGCTCGCTGCCTCTAAAGCTGCATCTGAGAGCATGGAAAAGGGAATAATGGCTTTACATATCAAAGTCAGAGCCCCCGGCGGTCATGGCCCCAAAACACCTGGTCCAGGAGCACAATCTGCTATTAGAGCTCTGGCGAGATCCGGATTTATAATAGGTAGAATAGAAGATGTTACACCCATACCCCACGACACTACAAGGAGACCTGGTGGAAGAAGAGGTAGAAGACTGTAAGTTAGGTGTGCAGCTTGAACGTAGAGATCTTGGAGAAAAATCAGTACGCATTGAAATTATACATCAGGGATCTCCCATTACATGTTCTAAATGCTATTAGGAGAACAGTGATCAGCGAAGTCCCGGTCATGGCCATTGACTATGTGATTTTCATTGAAAACTCCAGTGTATTTTACGATGAGTACATAGCCCATAGACTTGGACTAATACCTTTAGATAGCGAGAACGCGTACGATAAGTATAAATCGCCGGAAGAATGCATGGAAGCAGGTGAGAAAAGAATTTTTTCAACGGATTGCTTTGCGAAATTTGACCTGGAAGCCGAGGGTTTAGAGAACGGAATGTTGACTATTTACAGCGGGGACCTGGTGCCGAGCGATCCCGATATAAAGCCTGTTTTCGATAAAATACCTCTAGCTAAACTTGTTAAAGGACAAAGAATAAAACTAGAGGCATTTGCGAGACTCGGGCGTGGTAGAGAACATATAAAGTGGAGCCCTGTATCGGTTGCTACACACAAGTATGTTCCAAAAATCATAGTTAATGATAATTGTAATGGGTGCGGTAAATGCATTGATGTTTGTCCACGTGGATTATTAAAACTATCTGATGGCAAAGTTTCAGTTGATAAATCCCGTGAATTATCATGCAATTTCTGTAGGTTATGCGAGCAAGTATGTGAGCTACGGGCAATAAAGGTTTCGCATAAGGAAAACGAGTATATTCTTTATTTTGAATTTACCGGTGCATTATCTCCTCGTAAAACCCTTGTTGAAGCTTCAAATATTCTTATTAAGAAGCTTGATGAATTCGAAGAAAAATTAAAGAATTTGGGTGTTATTCAATGAAGAATCTTGGAAAAAAGACTAATTTGATACTTAGAGATCTCGCTGAGACCTTGTTAAAGTATTCACGTGAGCAAAAAGCTGAAATATGGCGTCAAGTAGCTGAGGAACTTTTAAAACCAACTAGAAAAAGAAGGGCGGTTAACATTAGTAAAATCAATAGATATACAGGCAGTGGTGATTACGTAATTGTACCTGGAAAAGTACTTGGCTCCGGTGACTTAGATCATGCTGTTACGGTAGCTGCTCTTAGTTTTTCAAAAACAGCTCTCGAGAAAATAAATAGAGCTGGGGGGCGCGCGATAAGTATATTCGAGCTTTTACGTGAAAACCCAAAGGGATCTAACGTTAAGATTATTGGGTGATAACATGCAGCAGGAACCCCCAATTCTCTATGTTGACGCTAGTGATCACATATTGGGTAGACTAGCAAGTATTATAGCTAAAAAACTCTTGGAGGGATATAGAGTCCACGTTTTTAACGTTGAAAAAGCTGTGATAAGCGGAGAGAGACAACGCGTCATAGAAGGATACAAGTTGTTGCTAAAGGTCAGGTCACATTTAAACTTGGAGAGATCGGGAATAAGGAGACCTAGAAATCCCAAAAACATATTTAAGCGTGCTGTTCGAGGAATGCTACCCATAGATAAACCCCATGGTAGATTAGCATATAAGAGACTTAAGGTATATATAGGCTTGCCCCCGGATCTCTCAAACGTTGAGTTAACACGGTTCCCGGAAGCCATGAGTAGTAGATTACGTGGTAGGTATATAACTCTAGAAGAAGTAGCTCGAGCCCTGGGTTGGAGAGGTGTAAAGAAATGAGCCAGGAATCGAAATCAGCATATAAAATTGTTATATCAACAGGTAAGAGAAAAACAAGCGTGGCTAGAGCAGTAATCAAACCAGGAGAAGGAAGGGTGTGGATAAACAATATCCCGCTCGAAGTATACCCAATAGAAATGGTTAAAGATAAGATTGGTGAACCATTGGAATTAATAGGTAATTTAGCAAAGCAAGTTGATATAAAGGTAAACGTTAAAGGAGGCGGAGTTATGAGTCAAGCTGATGCCTGCCGTGTAGCAATCGCGAGAGGATTGATCGAGTATTTTTCAGATCATCGCGAGGAATTAACGAGGATATTTAAGGAATACGATAGGCATATGTTAAGTGGTGATCCACGTCAAACCGAGCCCGAGAAATGGGGTAGATACAGCGCTAGGAGAAGGTGGCAGAAGAGTTACAGGTGAGAATTGCATGCTTTTCCCCGTAAGATGCTTTACCTGCGGAGCACCTATAGGTCACCTATGGGAGGAATTTAACAAGAGGGTGAAACAAGGTGAACCACCAGCTAAAGTACTCGATGAGCTAGGTGTCAAGCGCTATTGTTGCAGAAGAATGTTCCTCTCACATGTTGAAATCGCTGATGAATTGTTACATTTCCCGAAGATCTCATGAGGTGGTTAAATGGCTGAAGAAATGAAGCAACAAATAACAATTGAACTACTAGTACCAATTGACAAGTACTTATCTGCAGGAGTACACATTGGTACACATATTTGCACAAAGTTCGCTGAACCATTTGTATATAGAATAAGATCAGATGGGGTATACATACTTGACGTTAGAAAAATCGATGAAAGATTAAGAGTGGCAGGTAAGTTTCTAGCCTCGTTTGATCCATCCAAGATAGCTGTTATATCGGTTAGACTGTACGGTAGGAAACCCGTTGAAAAAATGTGCCAGTATTTACAATGTAAGCCGTTTACCGGAAGATTCTTGCCTGGAACATTCACTAATCCGTCATTGAAATGGTACTTTGAACCAGAGGTAATAGTAATCACTGATCCCAGGGCTGATTCACAGGCACTCAAAGAAGCCGCGGAGATCGGCATACCCGTAGTTGCATTCGTTGATACAGATAATAAAACCGAGTTCATTGATTTAGCAATACCGGGCAATAATAAAGGTAGAAAGAGCTTAGCGTTATTATACTGGATCTTAACCAGGCAAGTTCTACGCGAAAAAGGTTTAATACCGCCAAACGCGGATTTACCAGAATCTCCTTCAGATTTTGAAACAGCCGTATAGTTTTTCATATATGAAATCCTTTAACCAAGAGACACCTCTAGATTAATGTGATGAGTTAACAATACAAGTATGTTAATCAATTTCGATTCATGATATAAGATATTAGCAATGTTTATGAAATTATAGTCGAGGTGTATTCGTTTGAAGAAAACAAGAAGGCCCGTTGTTGCTGGATATTTCTACCCGGGAAGCAGAGAAAAACTTGTCGAAGCAATTGAATGGTCATTCAAGCACTCTCTTGGACCAGGTGATTTACCTAAGTTATCGCACGAGAGAAAACGTGGTATAATCGGGTATGTTGTTCCACATGCTGGATACATATACAGCGGTCCCATTGCAGCACACGCATACTATGATATGGCGATGCATGGAACACCGGAAACAGTGATTATTATTGGAACAAACCACACTGGCGTAGGTAAACCTGTATCGGTATACCCGGAGGGGGTTTGGGAGACCCCGCTAGGTGTTCTCCAAGTTGACTCCGAGCTCGCTAAAGCTATTACTGAACAAAGCGAATTAGCTGATTTAGATACGTATGCTCACCTAGATGAACACTCCGTAGAAGTCCAATTACCGTTTTTACAGTACATATATGGAGAAAAATTAAAATTGCTTCCCATAGTCATGGGCGTTCACACGCCTGAAGCCGCAAGGGATTTAGCATCTGCTATTATAAATTCCGCTAGGAAACTAAACCGTGATATAATAGTGTTATCCAGTAGCGACTTTAACCACTATGAACCACACGAGGTAACAGTTGATAAGGATATGTTAGCGATAAGTAAAATACTTGAGTTAAGTAGCGAGGAGTTTTATAGAGTTATGCTTGAAAAAGATATAAGCATATGTGGACCTGGTGGAGTAATGACGCTAATAGAGATAACTAAGCACCTAAATGGACATGCCGTACTGCTGAAACACGCTACCAGCGGTGATACAGGGGGAGATAAAACAGCTGTTGTAGGCTATGCAAGCATAAAGTTTTACCTATAAATATAGCATAAATTACTGTTTACTGTTTCACCAAAACCAGGTGCTGTAATTGGATGATGCCAGGAGAAAAATAGAGCATATCGAAATATGCTTAAGGGAAGATGTTGATTTCGAAGATAATTGTGAAAGTTACTTCAGAGAAATAATTTTAATTCACCAGGCATTACCTGGAGTAAGCTATTCAGATGTAGATACGGTAACCAAGTTCCTAGGTTATACATTGAACGCACCTATTCTCATTGAAGCAATGACGGGCGGGCATCCCCAATTAAAACATGTAAATGAGGAACTCGCCAAACTCGCAGAAGAGTTGAAATTAGCAATAGGACTTGGAAGTGAAAAACCAATAATTAAATCGGGTTTTAGCCGAGAAGTAGTTGAAACCTACAGAGTTGTCCGCGAGATAGCTCGAAGTGTCCCAGTAATAGGTAATATTGGAATAACTTTGCTACATGAAACTACAATAGATGTAATTAAAAGACTCGTAGAAGTAGTCGAAGTAGACGCGCTCGCTATTCATCTGAATCCCGCCCAAGAGGTTATTCAACCCGAGGGAGATCACGACTTTAGCGCTGTTTTACTAAGTAAAGTATCTGAATTGACTAAAGAGCTTAAATTACCTATTATTATAAAAGAAGTTGGCCATGGATTATCCATGGAAGTTGTTAAGTCCTTCAGGGAACGAGGAGTAAGAATTTTCGATGTAGCTGGTGCATGTGGAACAAACTGGATCAAAGTGGAAGCGCTCAGAAACCCCGATAACAGTGTTAAGCGAGAAGTTGGATTATTGTTCTCAAAAATAAATTGGGGTATACCAACGCCTCTTTCACTTATAGAATCACGTTGGGTTGCTCCCGATGCATTTATTATAGCAAGCGGCGGTGTTTGGAACGGTGTTAATGCAACTAAGTTGATTGCGCTCGGAGCCAATATGGTGGGAGTAGCGAAGCCTATCCTGAAGACACTTATTAAACATGGATATGAATCCGCTAGAAAATACCTTGAGAAATACATTACCGAGATAAAGACAACAATGTTCCTGATTGGTGCTAGTGAAATAAGTGAATTGTGCTTTAAACCACTCGTCCTGGGTTCAACAATTAAATACTACGTAGAATCCAGAGGTATAAACGCCAAGGAATATATTGAAAAAACAAGGTGCGGAGTGGTAAAATGACGGAAGAATATATTTTTCCAGAGACATACGTTGAAGACGTGGAGGGGCAGAAATATGTTTGCATAAAGAACGGTACCTTAGTTGTAAATAGCGATGTCATTAACCAAGAACATTGTATTAGGAGATTTGGATTAATACCGTATGAACAAGTTGTAAACTACCTGGATTTCACCGAGGCGAAAACAAAAAGATCAATAGTTATTCTCAGAAAAAATCCATGGGAAGGCGCATACCAAGGATATATTTTCGAAGAAAATACGTCGATTTGCCTCCAGGAAATCACGGGTAGTGCTATATTTATTTTAACCAGAGAGGGTTCGATTATCGGAAAGGATGATCCTGTGGCTTACGTTGTAACAAATAAACTTGAAGTTAGAAACGTTAAATCTAACTGTGAAGGATTAGTTGCTTTTATAGTTGATTTACCATGGGAAGAACCAAGGAAATCGATTTTGGTGGTTTCAAATGTCTATGGATCAATCGTTGCTAGAGAAAGTGCGTGAAGTAGCTTATAAACATGCATTAGTAAATGCTGTTAAACACGGTGGAAAAGCTGATTTAAAGGCTGTTGTATCCAAAATAGCTGCTGAGATCCCTGAAGCCCGTAGAAACATGAAGTTTTACATGGAGATAATTAAAAGTATCGTTGAAGAAGTCAATAAGTTATCGCTCGATGAGCAGGAAAAAATAGTGAGGAGTAATTGGCCGGAGCTACTCGAGGAGAAATCACGTGAGTACAAAAAGGAATTACCACCTCTACCTGGCGCCATCGAAGGTAGAGTTGTTACAAGACTAGCACCCAACCCAGATTTCTCACTACACCTCGGCAACGCTAGACCTGCACTTTTAAACTACTGGTATGCTAAAATGTATAATGGAAGGATGATCTTAAGATTCGAGGACACTGATCCAAGAACAAAAGCACCATATCCTGATACGTATGAATCCATTAAAAGAGATTTAGAGTGGCTGGGTGTATCATGGGATGAGGAATATATTCAAAGCCTCCGCTTACCTCTATTCTACAACGTAGCTAAAGAGCTAATTAAACGAGGGGGCGCATATGTTGATTTATGCGATGATAAAAGTTTTAAGAAATATAGAAACCAAGGTATTGCATGCCCTCATAGAGACAAACCCGTTGAAACTCACCTAGAGGAATTCGATAAAATGCTGGAAGGAGTTTATGGTGAAGGAGAAGCTGTTGTAAGAGTTAAAACAGATCTTCAACACCCCGACATAAGCGTTCGGGAATGGGTTGCGTTCAGAGTAATTGATACAACTAAAACCCCGCATCCAATTACAGGAGAAAAGTATATCGTGTGGCCAACATATAATTTTGCTGCTGCAGTTGATGATTATTTAATGGGGGTTACCCATATTCTACGTGCAAAGGAACACGTGACAAATACTGTTAAGCAGAGGTTCCTATACGATCACATGGGCTGGAAGTACCCTGAAACCCTGCACTTTGGGCGTTTATCACTGGAGGGAGTTATCTTAAGTAAATCCAAGACGAAGAAATTGATTACCGAAAGAGGTATTTCCTCATACTCTGATCCTAGGCTAGGAACAATACAGGGTCTACGTAGGCGTGGAATAGTCAAGGAAACAATATGGAAATTGATTAAAGATGTTGGAATCAAAGGAATAGATGCTAGAATAAGTTTGGCTAATTTATACGCTATTAACAGAGTAATTGTGGATCCGATTGCTAATAGGTATATGGCAGTTGAGTCTCCCATCCCCCTCGTCTTAAAAGGCATAAAAGACGAATTAAAAGCTCTAATACCCATTCATCCTTCGAGGAAAGAGCACTATGCTTATAGAGTAGTCGATGGCACAAAGGCTCTAATATCAAGTATTGATTTCAAACTTGTCAAAGATAAGGTATTCAGGTTAATGGGGTTAGCAAACTTCGTTATTAAAAGCTCACTAGAAATAGATGGAAAACTACACTATGTCGCAGAGTTGCATAGCGTCGAATACGATGCTGTTAAAAAACTAGATGCTCCAATAATACAATGGGTTCACGAAGAAGAAAAAATAGAAGCAATAATGCTTAAACCAATGGGTTTAAACCTCGAGGAGAAAAGACTATTGATTGAAAGAAGAGTCATTGGGGAAAGAATCGATAATATCATTCAATTATATAGATTGGGCTTTGCGAGAGTGGATTCTATTAGTGAAAACAAAGTAGTACTAGTTTTCACACATGAATAACTCATTTTTACCAGTAAGGTAGATGAACGATTCCCGCCCATTATGTATGAAAAATTTATAAGAGGTAACTAGCGTTAATCACAAAACGCGGACGACTATAAAAGGAGGAGGATGACTATGTCTAAGCCATTTTATGTAAAATTCGATGTTCCACAAGAATTAGCTGAGAAGACATATGATGCGGTAAAAAAAGCCCGTGAATCCGGTGGAAAGATAAAGAAAGGTACAAATGAAACAACAAAGGCGGTTGAACGAGGACTGGCGAAACTAGTAGTAATAGCAACAGACGTTGATCCCCCCGAGATAGTTGCACACCTACCAATTCTATGTGACGAGAAGAAAATACCATATACGTATGTACCTAGCAAGAAGAAACTAGGAGAAGCTGCTGGCATAGAGGTTTCAGCTGCATCAGTAGCTATAATTGACGCTGGCGGCGCCAAGGATCTAGTGGATGAGATAATAAAGAAAGTTCAAGAAATCCGTGCACAAGCGGGTGTTTAAAGTAAACAGTACTAAGCAGTAGATCATAGTATTTTTTATTTCAACTTAGTTAATGTTAATGAGCATAAGATACTCGTTCTTCGAGTAAAACCAGATCTAGCTTGTTTCGCAGGTTTCTTATTTTAAAACACTCACACTATCTTCGCGTAGTTAGTTTCCTAGCTTCTCTCTCTGTTTCTCTCAGTATGACTATATCTCCGATCCTCACGGGTCCTTTAATGTTCCTAGTTATTACTCTACCTTTATCTCTTCCTTCAAGTATTCTTACTCTAACCTGCGTTATTTCCCCTGTTACACCTGTTCTACCAAGTATCTGTATGACTTCCGCTGGGAAACCTATTTCCTCGATGATATTAATCTTCGGCGGCTCGAAAACTATTTTCTCTATTCTTCCACTATCCTCACTCATCTCAATCACCGTGCCTGACTATACCGTGAAAAATAATTTTTAAGGCTTTTAAAAATCTAGTGTTAGGTTTAAAAAAGAGAGGGTGTTTATGCCAAGACAATCTAATTGCACCTTTTGCGGCAATAGCATAGAGCCTGGAACAGGGCTAATGTATGTTTTAAATGACGGAACAATACTTTGGTTCTGCAGTAGAAAATGTTTTAAAAGTTACCAGATGAAAAGAGACCCTAGGAAACTGAAATGGACCAGGAAGTACGGTCAACAAGCTAAGTGAAATCAACTTGTTGCCGTGTGTTGTAGAAACACCATGCCGTAGAGTGGATCGGTTTTTCTCTTGATCTTTATTATTTCATTTAGAACATTTTTTTCGTCTTCTCTTAACTCATCTTTGTACTTGGTTAACCAAAGAACCACTTGATCTTTGGGGATGTCCGTGTACAGTATATCTCCTTCATCAATCTGCCTGCCTACCATGATTTTGCCCTTTATACTAATAGCAACTCTTTGCCCTATGGTTGCATGTTTTAACACGTTGTCTCTATCTCTGATCTGCATGATGACGCCTACTTCTACACCATCCTCTCTCATCAATTGATAACCTGGTTTAACCGTGCCTCCTAACACTTCGATCCCCACTATTGCGGGATCACTTCTTCGAAAAACATATCCAGGTAGTAATCGTATTTTCCCCGGTCTAACGAGCGCTTCGAGTTCTTTTAGTTTCATTTGTTCTCTAAATTCCTTGAGCCACTTCATGTAGTCTTCTAGGAGCTGGTATATTACGTTGTTCATGAAAACCTTAATTCCTTCTCTTTCAATTAATTCCTCTGCTTCTTTGAGCACTTTGGTATTGAATACAAGTATTACCCCATACTCAGGTTTTGATTTCTTTACAATTGATGCTTCTATAACGTCACTCTTTGAAACCGGCCCAACGTCAGCTAGTCTCAACGGGATGTTTTCCTTGTTCAATGCTTCTATTAATGCTTCAAGGGAACCTAGAGTATCAGCTTTCACCACGACACCGTCGCTTTCGCTTTTAATTCTTATCTGTCTAACTTCCTCCGTTAAGAGCTTAACGTACTCGTCTATGGATTTACCTTGGGGTATCACGTATAGAGGAGTTCCAGCAATTACGTTACTTAGATCTGGAGCTACGATCTTTACTCCTGCTGCTGCAACTACTTCATCTACCTGTATGAATCTACCCTCATGCATTCTCATATCCTGTAAAGGTCTAGGCAACAACAAGGCTCTTACGTGAGATAGCTTGTAACCATCTCTAGAGGCAACTATGAATGCGTCGTTTTTCCTTATTACTCCATCATATATTATTACGTCGAGTGTTACTCCAAGGCCTTCTTCCTCTTTAACCTCCAACACTATTCCTTTAGCTGGTTCCCCGCTAGTTATTAATTTCTTCTTCATGAACTGCTGCGCTAAGCCGGCGATCAACGCCAGCAACTCTGCTATACCTTCGCCTGTTTTAGCGGAAACAGGAATTATTGCAACTGTTCTTCTAAAGTCTCTTACTTTATCAAACCGATCTGCTTCGAACCCGAACTCGTAGAGTTGAGCTACTAGCGCATATATTCTTTCATCAAGCTTATTCAGGGTTTTAGGGGATTGTCTCCTAATGGACTCGAGAAACGGTGTGTCTGGTTGCGGATTCCATCCTTCTATTCTATCTATCTTATTAGCTGCTATTACGAATGGAACTTTTCTCTCCTTGAGTAATGTTATGGATTCACGGGTTTGAGGCATTATACCTTCCACGATATCTATCACTAGTATAGCCATATCGGCTACGCTTCCTCCTCTTCTACGTAAACTCGCAAATAATTCGTGTCCAGGAGTATCTATGAACAATAAACCAGGGATCTCGATTTTCAATTTAGGGAAGTACTTTCTAAGGGGCTGAGCAATTTTCTCCAAGGCACTAGCTGGGATAACGCTTGCTCCGATATGTTGTGTTATTTCACCGGGCTCTTTTTTAGCTACAGCTGTTCCACGAATTTTATCAAGCAAAGTTGTCTTGCCATGGTCAACGTGTCCTAGGACCGTTATAATCGGCTGCCTAATCCATGTTTTACTATATGCCTCCACGTAATCACCTAGGCATTAGAATATATAAATGCCTTAATTAATTGGTGATACATGCCACCGGGCAACTGGTGGTGATACCCATGCCGGATTACAAAATAGTAATAAGTGATCCGGAAGCACCGAAGAAATTGAAAATAGTGAAAGTAAAAGTTCTTGGCGACTCCGACATACCTTTTACGGATAAAATGAAGGATCAATTCGAATTACCCATCGCCAAATTAAACTCGAAGCTACTAAGTGAAATAGATGCTAAACACGGTGTTATAGCAATTAGAATGCGCCGCCCGGACACCGGTGATAAAGTAAAAATGATTTGTAAAATTTCAGTAGATGACACAGTACCAGAGAACACAATTAAAGTTAGTTTAGCAAGATTAATAGATTTAACTGGGACACAAGAACTAGATGGAGAAGTCTTCAGAGCTCCCGCTTGGCAAATAAGAATAAACGATGAGAGAACAAACGCGTTCTTAGGCCTAAAAATAGGTGACGAGGTCTCAGGTGAAGTCGTGGGATTGAAAAATGTCAAGCTCGTTATTACTGGCGGCAGTGATATAAGCGGATTCCCAATGAGACCTGACATACCTGGACCAGTGAAAAAGAAGGCATTGTTATCAAATCCCCCTGGTTACTACCCGAGAGAAAATGGAGAAAGACGTAGAAAGACAGTAAGGGGGAATACAATAGCACCTGATATAGTTCAAATAAATACAAGAATAAAGTACGAGTAGCATAATATAAAGTTTCATAATTATTAGGAAACATAGGTGATTTTTTGAGCTCAGGTAGTATTAAGCCACCCGAAGTCAACATTGGTGTTGTAGGACACGTTGACCACGGTAAAACAACACTAGTTCAGGCACTAACGGGAATATGGACAGCTAGACATAGCAAAGAACTAGAGAGAGGAATGACGATATTTCTAGGATATGCGGATGGAAACATCGCATATTGTTCAAGCCTTAATCCCCCGGAGGCGTATACAACTGATCTAGTGTGTTCCGATGGCAGCGAAGCAAGGCTTCTACGTAGGGTTAGTTACGTTGATGCGCCCGGGCATGAAGCATATATGACAACTATGCTGAGCGGCGCGATGATCGTTGATGGCGCAATACTTGTTGTTGCAGCAAACGAACCATGTCCACAGCCCCAAACCGTAGAACACCTGATGGCCTTGGAGATTTTAGGAGTTAAGAATATCATAATTGTTCAAAATAAAATAGATGTTGTATCGAAGGAAAAAGCAATTAAAAACTACCAGGAAATACTTAGCTTCATTAAGGGAACAGCTGCGGAGAACGCCCCCATAATACCTGTTAGTGCACTGCACAAAGTAAACATTGATGTATTGCTACAGGCTATTCAGGAACGGATTCCAACTCCGCAGAGGGATCTCTCTAAACCGCCAATAATGTACGTTGTAAGAAGCTTCGATATAAATAGACCTGGTACACCACATAATATGATCCAAGGTGGTGTAATTGGTGGAACATTGTTCCAAGGCAAGCTGAGGCTGGGGGAAGAAATCATCATCCTACCGGGAATAAAAGTCCCGAAGGAAAGCGGTAAAACAAAGACCTATATATATGAACCCATTACCACTACCATAGAGGAAATTAGATATGGAGACCTAGCAGTCGAAGAAGCTACGCCTAGTGGATTAGTGGCGATAAGAACCAATCTTGATCCTTCGTTAACGAAAGCAGATCAGTTGGTGGGATCAGTTGTAACCAAGCCGGATCACAAGTTACCCGTAACAACATCTATGAGCATAGCATATCACGAGCTTGAGAGAGTTGTAGGTATCAAAGGTCAACCCGCAAAACTACCCCCACTCCAGGTGAACGAGAAAGTAATTGTCGCCGTTGGTTCAGCTACTCGAGTAGCAACAATTAAATCCGCGAGGAAAGAACACGTGGAACTCAAATTAGATGAGCCCGTGGCGGCATGGAAAGGATCTCGCGTAGCCATCGGAAGACGCGTTATGGCCCGATGGAGACTTGCAGGATGGGGTATAATCGAGGATATTTATGAGTAGGAGGCCAATTGTTGTACTCGATACTAATATGTTGATGCTTATAGCTGATGGAATACCCGTCTTAGATCACATCAGGGAAGAACTCGAGGCAGAACCCAGGTTCATTGTAATTAAACCGGTTTACGATGAATTATTGAAAATAGCTTACAGCAACAACGGGAAGATACGGAAGAAAGCGCTATTTGCTATAGAAATAGCAGAAAAATACTGTGAAATTACTGAATACGAGTTGAGAAAAAATGAAAATGTAGACGACGCAATTCTTAGGTTCGCACTCGAAAACAAAGCTATAGTCGCTACAAATGATAAAATACTGAGAGCTAGACTACGCGAAGCAGGTATACCAGAAGCTTACTTCAGAGAGGAGGCTAGAAGAGTAAAAGTAGAAGGTTACTATAAATAGCCCTATTTTTTATAAAATCTTCAGTTTTGATTAATCAAGGTGTTTTTCAAAATGTTTGCCATTGTGAGAATAAATGACTATGTGAGAATTCCACCTTCAAAATTTGGTAAACCACTAGATGTTGCTGTATTCGAAGAACTCAAGGCAAGGTATGAAGGCGCATTAGTCAGCATAGAGTATCAAAAAGAGAAACCTGGATTAGGCATAATTATAGCTATTATAAAAGCTGAGCCAGACCCCTTAGGTGTAATAGTCCCTGGTGATGGAGCCTCATATCACAAAGTTGTATTCGACGCGATAGTTTTTATGCCCTTCGAGAGAGAAGTAGTAGAAGGAGAAGTAGTATCTGTCACACGTGCAGGCTTATATGTAAATCTAGGAGTATTAGATGGCTTTATACACATTAACCAGGTATCCGAGGAAAGAACAACATTCGACGCAGCACGCGGTTCACTACTTCTAGAGGAGTCGAGAAGGTATGTTGATAAAGGAGATGTTGTAAGAGCCAGGGTATACGTGGTGAGCACGATGCCTGGTAAAGGATTAAGAATACATATGACGATGCGCCAACCTGGACTTGGGAAAATTGAGTGGGTTAAAAAACATGAAGGGTGATTTTTAAATGAGCACTAAATCGAAAAGTAAACCATTTAAAGCATGTAGATCTTGCAGATCCCTCGTAGATAGAGATGTCCAGGTATGCCCTGTTTGCGGTTCAAAAGAGTTTAGTGATGAATGGGACGGGGTAATAATCATAATAAACCCGGATTCATCCGAAATAGCAAAAACCATGGAAATTAAAAATAGAGGCAGATTCGTTGTCAAACTCGAATAGTGTTTATAAATTACCATCACTAAGCTTGCCCGATGAATTCAGGTCGGATCTGTGGATTCCGCAAGGCACGTTATATGTTCATCCATCTAAAGGCTCCATAACGGATTTGCATGTTGATATAACAGTAGGAGATGTTGTTTCAAGGAGGCATCATAGCTACATAAAGGTAGTTGACTTCAAGACGAAGAGAAAACTCATAGGTAGATTTGATGAGCACGAGAAATGTAACTACTTTGTTCTAAATCCGCCAGGTAACATTAGTTTAAATAGTTATACTTTCATAGATTCAGCGACAAGAGGAGTTATTTGCGTTATAGGAGAAGAAGATTTATTAACAATACCATTCCTCAATAAAATCAATAGGAAAATAGCTTATGGGCAACCGGACTCGGGCATCGTGGTATTAAATTCCAGTGTGGAAATGGCTATAAAGGTGTTTAAAATACTTAAAGCAACTGTTATACAATATAGGATACGAGTAGCTTAGGGGTGGTTACATGAGCAAACACGTGAGAATACTGGACAAGTATGATGCAGAAGTAATCGAAGAAAAATACAACAAGTTGATTGGTAGACGTGAATTAACACTCAGATTAATACATTTAGGAGAGGGAACGCCCAGCCGTGGATTATTAAAAATAGGTATCGGTAAATTATACAACAAGGAACCCACGCTGGTGTATATTAGGAGAATTGAATCTAAATACGGTCTTTCAGAAACCGTTGTTGAAGCACATGTATATGATAGCGTTGAAAGAGCTAAGTTATTTGAACCAGAATACGTGGTTAAAAGAGATGAAGAGTCATTTAAGAAAATATCAGCTACTCAATAGGTGATAGCGTTGCCTTATATACATAAGCTCTACGAAGTCGACTACAAGACCGGGACATTGAAGAGGAAAAACAAAAAGTGCCCTAGGTGCGGATCGTTCATGGCGTTCCACAAGCAGCCCGTGCCGAGATGGCACTGTGGAAAATGTAGCTACGTGGAGTACGCTAAGTAGTTTTTATGAATCGGAGTGTTTACATGTCGATCTTTGAAAAACCCTACGAGCTTAAAACACCAGTATTTTATCGAGGAGAGCCCATTAGAGTTCTCGGCATAGAGTCCACGAGTCACACCTTTGGCGCTGGGATCGTGGAGTTTCGTGATGGCAAAGTATATTTTTTATCCAATGCACTAAGCCAATATAAGCCAACGCGAGGAGGTATACATCCACGCGAATCATTTATTCACCACGTTAACGTTGCACCTAAAATTATATCCAAGGCGCTAGATGAAAGCGGATTAGATGTAAAAGACATAGACGTTATAGCTGTCTCCGTTGGACCGGGTTTAGGTCCTTGCTTGAGAGTGGGCTCTAGTATCGCTAGATTCCTAGCATCATATTTCAATAAACCAGTTGCTCCTGTGAACCACGCAGTAGCCCACATTGAAATTGGTAAATTAATAGGGGGATTACAAGACCCTGTTATAATTTACGTTTCCGGCGGAAACACTATGGTTTTAACTCAGGGAAACAACAAATACAGAGTAATTGGTGAAACTCTCGATATACCTCTAGGTAATTTGTTTGATACTTTCGCTAGAGAAGTAGGAATAGCTCCCCCATATGTAATTAATGGAAACCACGCAGTTGACGTATGTGCGGAATGGAGCAGCGAGTTCCTACCTCTCCCCTATACTATTAAAGGTTGTGATTTAAGTTTCTCTGGTTTATTAACTGCTGCGTTGAGGATAGCTAGAGAACGCCTGAATGATAAAGAACATCTGGGCAAAGTTTGTAGAAGCATGCGTGAAACAGCTTTCAATATGCTGATAGAAGTAGCTGAGAGAGCGCTAATGTTGACTAATAAAAAGAGCTTTTTACTGGTTGGTGGAGTTGCAGCAAACAAGGTGCTTCGAGAAAAAATGATCGCCGTTGCTGAACAACACGGAGTTGAATATTATGGCACGCCCCCAGAGGTGGCAGGAGACAATGGGCTCATGATTGCGTACACTGGTCTACTTCATTACCTATATGGAAAAACAACTAAACCCGAATTGGTTTTCGTTAAGCAAAGATACAGATTAGATGAGGAGAATTATCCATGGCTTCCATAGAAGAATATACTTTTTTATCGAAAGGCGCTGAGGCTGAAATCTACCTCGTTGACTTCTTTGGATTAAAAGCTGTTGCAAAGAAGAGAGTGAGTAAAACATATAGAAACCCTGAATTCGATAAGTTATTTATCAGGAATAGGACAAAAATAGAAGGAAGAGTATTATCTGAGTTATATGTAGCTGGGTTACGCGTTCCCGCCGTTTACCTTGTCGACGAAGAACACGGCGTTATACTAATGGAATACATTGAAGGAGAACGATTATCAAATATTATAGGTAAACTTGGAATTAATGATGTTCTAAAAATATCCCGGGAAATCGGTAAATTTGCAGCTCAAATGCATAACCTAGGAATATATCATGGAGATTACACATTAGCAAATATTCTTCTCAATGATGCGGGAATAGTAGTAATAGACTTTGGTCTTTCAGGTTTCAGCGACGACATCGAGGAATATGCCATAGACCTACATCTAGTCGTTAGAAGCATTAATGCAACAGCTCCCCACATAGCTGATGTGTTTGTTAAGCAGATGCTAAATGAATATAAAATACACTATGTTGGAGGCGCGGAGGAAGTAGTACACAGAATGCGCGAGATAAGCGCTAGGGGGCGATATATAGATAGAGAACTGAGGAAATCCATTATGAGGGAGAAATATGTTGCCTAGGATTTGTATTGTTACTAGTAATGAACACAAGTTCAGCGAAATAAAGGAAGTTGCATTGGAGTATGGATTAGAAGTTGAAATGTGCCCCGGTTTAAAACTGGAAATACAATCTGATGATTTGGCGGATATTGTTTTTAAATCAGCTCTGATAGCGTACATGTATTTAAATAAACCTATTATCGTAGAAGACGCGGGATTATTCATTGATGCACTAAACGGGTTTCCAGGTCCATATAGTAGCTATGTATATAGAACGATAGGTATTAATGGAATTTTAAAACTTATGAATGACGCTAGTAATCGAAGAGCGTGTTTTAGATCAGCAGTGGCTCTTGTAATTAACAACAGGGTGTTTTCAGCCACGGGTGAGGTGTGCGGAGAAATAGCAACGAAGCCTAGAGGCGCTGGGGGATTCGGTTTCGACCCAATATTTGTTCCAGAGGGGGATTCTAGAACATTTGCGGAAATGAGTATTCACGAGAAAAACAAGTATAGTCATAGAGCAAAAGCTGTGAGGAAAGTTTTTGAACTTTTATTTAAATAAAAACACTAATGCTACATATTTATAAACCAAAAATAAAATCTCTATTGAAATGACCGGGTGCTTACAATGAATAAGAAGCGAGATAAGGGGCAATCTCATTCAACGCGGCCAGCTAGAGCTGGTTCACCAAGGTGGCTTAAACTCGATATGAGTCCAAGTGACATAGAGCTGTTAGTGGTGGAGCTAGCTAGGAAAGGCTATACTCCCTCGATGATTGGCATTATTCTACGAGATCAGTTCGGCATACCACTAGTTAAACAAGTTATAGGTAGAAAAATCGAAGAGATCTTGGAGAAACACAATATAAAGCTAGTTATCCCCGAAGATTTATTCAATCTCATGAAGAGAGCTGTTAACTTAAGAAGACATCTAGAAGAACACCCGAAGGACTACCATAGCCAAAGAGGATTAATAGAAATAGAGTCAAAAATACATAGATTAACGAGATACTATAAACGCGTAGGTAAACTTCCACCGGACTGGAAATACGATCCAGAGGCTGCAAAGCTAATCATATCTACTGGAATATATAGATTTCAGGAAGCTGCTTAATACCGACTTTTTTGAGATTTAACTAATTGGTGATCCATTGAGTGAAAAACTTCTAGCTGATTTCCTCGAAAGATATAAAAGTTTCACGATAATACCGGATACTTCTCTTGATTCACTATTATGCGGGGGAGTAATTTTCAAGAAGCTGATCGAACATGGATTCGACGTAAAACTTTCACTGGATTCAAAAATATTAATCGATTACCCGGATGATCCCGCGTTAACCATAGGTTTACCTTCCGTTAATAGCAATAAACAATTAGCACTATTACCTGGAGAAGATGATAATAGCTCTTTAACTGGGTTACTAGTATTAAAACTAGACAAACTAGTTGGCGTGGATAAATGGGATAAACTTTCAGCTATTATTGCAGGGTTATACAAAGGGCTCTATGATTTTAAGGCGGGAGGTTTCAAAGGAGTTGAAAACAGCTTCCTAAAAGATCTCATCAACGATAAGGTAGTAGTAGATGTCGCTGGGTTAAGGTTGTGGGGTTCTAAAAGACTCAATTTAGCGACTGCTCTATATAGAACCCTCATGCCGTTCATACCCGGTGTGACAGGCAACATTGATAAATCAATGAAGATCGTCTCCGAGGTTTTTAAAACAACGGATCCTCTAAATATTAGACAAAAAGAACTAAGAGTAGATGAAGCCAAAGACTCAATACTTTTGTTTTTGAAAACTTTAACGGAGCAGGCGAGGGATCCTCAATTGGCTTTTAAGTTGCTTGGTGATTTCTATATTAATTTATCTGATCTTGGGGTATCAGGCGAAATAGAAGCAAATGAGCTCATGGGTTCACTGGTTGTTTTAGCGAGTTTATGTAGGGATTGCCCATTCTATGTATCTTTATTATCAATGGAAAAATCCATAATACTACAAGCTGTCGCTATTTACGATGAGGTAATAGATGATCTTTCGCGTTACCTATCCAGTCAAATTGATAAAGCGAAAAGAGGAGAAGCTGTTGAAGGAGGGGATTTAATTAAGCGGCCGGATATAATAATTGATGTTCTACGCTATATTAATGCTTTACCCAAAGATAAAGCAGTAAAATTAACTAGCGACAGAGGTTCCTTAACGGTACTGAGGGAGTTAATTAGAATAGGTGTTAAGCCCGAGGAAGCTTATTCTTCCTGCGAGGATGATCAAATATGTCCAACGAAGTAAGAGTTAAATTACAAATTGCTTCAAAAAACTGTAATTTCATAAAGTCACTGAGAGCTTCCCTGAGTCCGGATAATTTAGTTCTGCCTAGCAATATGTATTTAAACGAAGTATTTGAGGCTCATTCAACCGGAGAATGTATTTATTTAATCAATCTAACTGTAAAGGATGATATTCTTCATTCCCTGAGGAGGGCGCGTTCCACCATGGAGGAAATCCTAGCTATCATTAAAACACTTCAGAAATCGCTATGCGCCGTAAAGGAAACCTGCCTGGAGAATCTTTAATAAAGTATTTATTAAGGTGAGTTTTAAATGGTAAAAACTAGTTCAAGTAAAAGATTCAAGAGAGGTGCTTAACTAAGTTGTCTTCAAAACCAGTAGTTAAAGACAAGTGGAAGATTAAGAAATGGTATGAAGCACTAACACCAGAGTCTTTCGGCACAGTTAGCTTAGGTTCTATTCCATCCGATGACCCCGATAAGTTAATTGGACGAGTTCTAGAAACAACGCTCTACGACTTAACAGGCGATATCTCCCAGGTTCATGTAAAACTCTATTTCCAAATAATCAAGGTCGAAGGAGATAAGGCATTTACAAGGTTCAAGGGGCATGAACTAGCCCGCGACTACATGAAAAGCCTTGTTAGAAGAAAAAGTAGTAAAATACAGGGTATCTTCGATGTCCAAACAAAGGATGGATACGTAGTTCGAATAACTATAGTAGCTCTTACAAGTTACAGGTGTAAAACCAGCCAAAAGAGAGCTGTTAGAAAGATCATGAAAGAATACATAGTGCAGAAAGCAGGTGAACTCACATTTGACGAGTTGATACATGAGGTATTGCGTGGAACCATCTCAAATGAGATATCTGAAAAAACAAGGAAGATTTATCCGATTAGAAGAGTTGAAGTATATAAAACAAAATTATTAATGGTGCCAACGCCGGAGGGGTTAAAGCCCGCAGTAGTTATATCACCTATTCAACTCAAACAAGTTCAAAAATAAACTCTTAGGATTTATTTTTGTGGAAAAGAAATTAAACTATGTTCCTAGGCTGTGATTTTAAACAGAGATCACTAATTGTTTTCAACAATTAATATTTTTGAAATAAATTAGTTACATAAGGGGCGTTTAAATGAAAGGCATACTTCTAGCTGCCGGCGAAGGTACAAGGCTTAGACCTATAACTGAAACTAGACCTAAAGCAATGATCCCGGTTCTTTGTAAACCTTTACTTGAGTGGCATGTTGAATCATTATTGAATACGGGCGTAGAGGAAGTAGTAATTGTTGTAGGACACATGAAAAACCACATAGTTAAGTTCCTTGAATCCCGTGGTTATTTCAACGGCAAAGTCAAAGTCCTAGATCAAAAGGAGCTACGTGGAACGGGGGATGCTATCATAAAGGCTAGTGAGTACATTGGTCTAGATGAAGATGTCATCGTGGCATACTCTGATCTCTTCGTTGAAGATTGGAGTATTTACGCTGAGCTTCTAAAAGAAGAAAACAATGCAATTATTGGAGTAAAAGTGGGCGATCCGCAGAATTATGGCGTACTATACCTACATGGTTCACATCTCAAAAAAATAATCGAGAAACCCGAGAAACCGGAATCGAACATTGTAAACGCAGGAATCTATAAGCTTAACACAAGAGACATTCTCGAAAATAGAGATATCCCTCCTAGTCCACGTGGAGAAATAGAGGCAACAGATATAATTAACAAAATAGCAGCAAAGAAGCCTGTGAAGGTATTAATGTACGAGAAAAACTGGATAGATGTGGGGAAACCATGGCATGTAATCGAAGCTAACAAAGTTGCTTTACAACACATAGATTTAAATATAAAGGGAAGAGTAGTTGAGCCTGTTCACATATCTGGAAAAGTACATATTGATAGCGACAGCGTTATTCACCCGTTCACAACTATACAGGGCCCCGTGTATATTGGTAGACACGTTGAGATAGGGCCTAACGCATATATAAGACCCTGGACTGTTATATGCGATTACAGCAAGATAGGGTTCTCCGTGGAAGTTAAAGAAAGTGTTCTATTTGAAAACGTTCACGCACATCACTTAGCCTACATTGGTGACAGCGTGATATGTGAAAACGTGAACTTGGGAGCTGGAACTATCCTTGCTAATTTAAGGCACGATAATAAATCAATTAAAATGATGATTAAAGGTATTCTCGAGGATACTGGTAGAAGAAAACTAGGAGCAATCATAGGAGCTAACTCCAAGACTGGAGTAAATGTTTCAATTAACCCCGGTATTAAAATAGGCTCTAATAGCTGGATTTTACCTGGAACAGTCGTTTACAGAGATGTACCTAGTAATACTATATATCCCTCTAAATCCACAGATATTACTGAGTGAAATACATGGGGCCCGAATACGACGTTGAGGATTTCAAGAAGAAGTTTCCAAGGCTTGCAGACGAGATATTCTCAGGTAAATCAAAACAGTTTAAACTTAGAATCCAAGTCGTTGATCCGTGGAGAGGATATGTTCCAACAGTAGTAGATTACATAAGAAGATGTAAAACCGTGGAAGAAGCCATTGAGGTAATAGACTACCTTGTTCGAAGAAACGAGCTCAGCGTGGATGACGCCGAGAAATTGAAGGAAAAACTGAGAAATGGCGGTATAGAGGCTTTCGGAGGTAGGAAAGAGGACGACTATTACTACAAGTACGCTAGACGATACTGGGCTACTTTAGCATCGAAGCGACCTGATGCGATGGAGGATGAGCAAGAGGAAGAATCTACCTAGATTTAGTTGCAACTATTTTAATTACATCATCGTCCTCTAGTATATGCGATTCTCCTATTCTCTTCTTTCTCTTCGCGTCTACAGCATATAGAAAGCTGTCTCCTAGCTCGGTGTGAACCATGTAGGCTAGCTCTCTCGCAGTTGTTCCTCGTTCAACTAGGTACGCGTCTGGTAGAATGTTCCCGTGGTGATCAGTGTATTTGTTTTCATCTTCAACGGGGTATACTGTTATTAATTTGAGCTTATTATAGATAGTTTTTTTCAACAGTTCTTGAATACCAGTTGT
The DNA here is from genome assembly GCA_030550615.1 of Thermoproteota archaeon. Taxonomy (GTDB): domain Archaea; phylum Thermoproteota; class Thermoprotei_A; order Sulfolobales; family Desulfurococcaceae; genus UBA285. The sequence continues at coordinate 42,979 of JAUQPA010000004.1, forward strand.
TTTGAATACTCTAAATACGTTTTTCTCTATTAATTCCAGTGCTTTAACCTGATCTTTGGCTAGGGATTCCTTGGGTACTTTGAGCTTAAATTCCCCATCACCAGGGATGTACTCGATTATTCCTGCTTGATTGGCTTTTCTCAGAATCAACTCAGCTAATGCACTTACTGGTACAACGTTTTCCTCGCCAAAGGTTTTCACTAGTTTTTTGACATTATCAACTGCTTCAGGGTAGTCTATTTTATTAGCTGCGATGATGATAGGCTTTGAAACCTCGCGCAATTTAACTGCGAATTCCTCGACGTCGCTTTGATTCCACGTCTTTGGGTGCTTGTTTTCAAGGTTAGCTAGATTTATTGCTTCCACTACGTGTTTTCTCTTAATGCTTAAACCCGATAAGTTCTGAAATATTGTATCCACCGGGTTTTGCACTGTTGTAATAATTCTCGCTATTTTCGAGTTCCATATACGTAGAATAACGCTCTTGAACCACTCATTTATCTCCCTTGCTATGAGCTCTGCTTCTTCGACAGGGTCATGTGTTCCGGGTTTGCTTCTATTCCCCTCTAGGTCCGTTGAACCTGACGCGTCCACCACGTGTATTAGGGCATCTGCCTGCCTTAAATCATCCATGAACTTGTTACCTAGACCACGGCCTTGACTCGCGCCTGGAATTAATCCAGCTACATCTATTAGTTTTACAGGTATGAATCTGTATCCTCTTACGCAATAGCCACTCCGTGGACTACAACTGGGTAAACCTAATTCTACGTGTACACATTTCTTCCTTAAGTACGTGACCCCTATGTTTGGTTCAATTGTGGTAAACGGGTGATCTGCAATTTTAACTGGTACCATTGTCAACGCTGAAAACAACGTTGATTTACCAACGTTTGTTTTTCCCACGATTCCTACTATTTTCTCTGGTGGCGGCATATTTATTAACCTATTATATAAAAACCCTTTAGTAATTTAAGTAGATTTGGCACGGTGTTTACTATGAGTAAAAGCATGTACCATTACTTGGCTGAAACCTGGCAGAAAATATATGAAGGAGAACTAAAACAAGTGCTTAGGGAGAAGATAATAAGGTGGAGAAAAGAACCAGCAGTTGTCAGAATAGATAAGCCAACAAGACTAGATAGAGCTAGGTCATTAGGATATAAAGCAAAAGTAGGTTTTATCATCGTGAGAGTAAGAGTACGTAAGGGAGGCCAAAGAAAACCTAGACCGAGGAGTGGTAGAAGACCTAAGAGAATGGGAGTCTACGGGTATGCTCCAGCGAAAAGCCTTAGATTAATAGCTGAGGAAAGAGCTGCTAGAAAATACAGAAACATGGAGGTTCTCAATAGCTACTATGTTGGAGAAGATGGCAAATACAAATGGTTTGAGGTTATACTAGTTGATAGAAGTCACCCAGCTGTATGCAGAGACCCCGAGATTAAATGGATTTGTGAACCCCAGAATCGTGGCAGGGTGTTTAGAGGTCTCACCAGTGCAGGTAAGAAAATGAGAGGATTAAGAAAGAGCAGGGGCCTACGTGGAACAGTGTATTATAAATGGAAGAAGAAGCAGAAAGAACGCGAGCTCAAGAAACGACATGAAGCAAGTAGAGGAGCTCGCGAGCCATGGCAAGTAGCAGAGAAGCTAAAGGAAGAAAAGTAGAAGTATCTCACGTGGAAATAACAACTTTTTGTCATGCAACAGAGGATTGTATACGAGTAGAGGAATCAATTAAAAACCTTCTACCTGCAGAACTTAAAACACGAGTCAAAATAAACGAGGATAAAAAAGACGGGTACTACGGAAATCCTATTTCAATATTGAGTCTGAAAATTATGGATAAGCAATACATAGATCTGCTCATCAATCACCTAGCGTTTAAAATGGATCCCATCGAGAAAAGCATACTGGGAGCAACATTTGATCTAAGGTACGATCCGAGAACGGGTAGATTCATCGTTAGGTACTCCAAGCAGGATCTTTACCTAGGTAACATAAAGATCTCAGATACAGACGACGTTATAAAGTTAACTATCTACCTAAAGAACGCTAAGAAAAAAGAAAACGCTTTTGAATACCTAAAGAGCGTTGGGCTTATACCTTAAAGATCAGACCTGGGGATGGCTTGCTCTGCTTCCAAAGATATTCGTAGATGCTTACGTTAGGAAATGCGATAGTCGCTTATTGGAAACAGCCTGGATCATGGGTTACAGGGCCCTAGTGTGTGAAGAAATCAATGTCCCCTTCTCAAATAAAAACTACGCGAGCAACTCTTCCACAACTAGATTAATTAGAAAAGTAGTTATTAGAGCAAAAGATGTACCGGAATTACGTAAAAAACTCGGCGAAGTCAACTATAGAAAACAATTTGTAACTGTGCAACCATTAGATATAGAGGTTGCTAGATGGGCATCACATGATAGCAGAATTGATAGTATATTGTTAACAACTGAAAACATTCATGTTTTTGATAAAAAACAGCAAAACACGATGAAATACTATTCTAAGCCGTTGGAGATTCCTCTTCATATATTATTCAGAGGAGATGTTGAACTGAGAGGTGTAATATATAGACGTATGCAACTATACGCTGGTCGGAGAGTACCTGTGATAATATCGTCTATGGCTGAGAAATGGAATGAGCTGTATCCTCCGATCTCAATTGTGAAACTGCTATTAACGCAGTACGATATACCCGAGAGGATAACTTTAAATGCGATTACTCATATTCCATGGGTTATTATTTCGAAGAAGGAGGTGGAGTAGCTTGGTGGAGTATATCCTGCTCGCATTGCTTATTGCATCGGTAATAGTGTTTTCATCATCGATTCTCCTACTACAGAAATCCCTACGTTATTTCAGAGCTGTTAAAACACTCATGGAGAACCGGGTTAAAGGTGTTAAAAAACCTAGAAAAAGGTATGTGGTGTTCGCAGTTATATGTGAGGATAGAGTTCTCTTCAAGAGCGTGGAAAACGCTGTGAAAGAAAAATTCGTAGAGTACTATGGGGAAAGCATGTATCATAAGGCATCTCCACGTCTTATACTCTACGATGAAACTACTGGTCGAGGGGTTATTCGAGTTCTACATACTTGCACCGATTACTTATTAGCTACAATGGGGCTCATTAAGAAAATCAACGATAAGAACTGTATCATGCTTCCAATTAAAACAACTGGAACATTGAGAAAAGCTCGTGAATATGTTGAAAAGTTAAAATTATAATTGGTTGTAAAAAATATGCTATTAGATGATGACGCCGCTCCAGAATGAGATGTGATTAATTCGCGACGAACTGATTAAATTTAAAGCCCCAGTAATTATGATATATTATAATTAGAAAATGCGGGGGTGCCCGAGCCTGGTCAAAGGGGGCGGACTTAAGATCCGCTGGCGTAGGCCTGCGTGGGTTCGAATCCCACCCCCCGCACTCCTCGTTCCACACATATTGCTCTAGCATATATACACGGTGTTCAATAAGTTTTATTTAATTATTAGAGAAGTTGATTACGAGAGGTGTTTAGATGTGCAATGTGTGCTTTTGGAGGTTGAAAGCAAGGGTTGCCCGAGTTGCATTGCGACGATAATACCTCACTTGCTTCAATTAAAAGGTGTGAGGGGTGCCAGGGTTCAAGGTAGATTTGTTGTTGTATTATTGGATGATGAAGTAGATGTAGACTACATTATTAAGAATACTGTTATCAACGATTACTACAGGATCAAAGCCTATACCAGATTAGGTAGTAAGGAGGAATGTGCAGGTAGGAGAATATATAAACTCCTCTAGTGCTAAGTTAAATAAGGTTAATTTTTATTCCTTACATTAATATTATGATATTAGCGTGGTGAGAAATATGGGTTTATCAATGGCGGCGGCATATGATAGAGCAATAACAATATTTTCACCGGACGGAAGAATATACCAAGTTGAGTATGCTTTTGAAGCAGTCAGAAGAGGCTGGACTACTTTAGGTTTGAAAACGAAAACAGCTATTGTAATAGCAGCTGAGAAAAGAAAAATTTCGCCTCTTCAAGACGAGAAATCTGTTCAAAAAGTGTTCAAGATAGATGATCATATCGGAGCAAGTTACGCGGGAATGGCTGGAGATGGAAGAATACTGTTAGATTATGCTATTCAGAAAGCTCTTATACACAGGTTTTACTATGATGAGCCGATACCTGTTGAATACCTAGCAAAACTAGTCTGCGATGTTAAACAGCTCTACACTCAGCATGCCGGCGTAAGACCATTTGGTGTATCAATAATATTTGCTGGCATAGATGATCGTGGCCCACAAGTATACATGACTGAACCTAGCGGAAGATATGTTGGATACTACGTTGCAGCTATCGGTGAAAAAAGCAACACTATACTAGAGTATCTCGAAAAGAACTATAAACATGACGTTGATCCGAAAGAATCAATTAAACTAGCTATTGAAGCAGTTGTTAACATCGTTGAGAGCAAGCCTTATGAAAACTTCATAGAACTAGGTTACGCTGACATATATACCCGGAAATTCAAAATACTTACACCCGAGGAGATCAAGGTATACATCGACGAGCTCGTGAAAGAAGGCAAAATAAAAGCCTAGTTTGGTAATTATATAGAACATGTGGTTAATTTATTTCATTGTTTTTCATAGGTGTCTTTATTGAAAGAAAAATATGTTATTGCCCGGTTTGAAGCTAAAGGCCACAGATTCGAAATCCTAGTTGATCCCGATCGCGCACTTGAACTCAAATCAGGTAAAAGCATTAGCATAGATGACGTCTTAATCAGCGATATCATCTACAAGGATGCCAAAAAAGGATTAAAAGCTTCTCCCGAGGCTATGAGGGAGGTGTTTGGAACAGACGACCCTAGAACAGTTGCCCTTGAAATAATTAAACGTGGTGAAATACAGCTGACTGCGGAGCAGCGTAGAAAATTAATTGAAGAGAAAAAAGCTCAGATAATTAATCTAATAGCGAGAAACGTTGTTGATCCTAAAACAAAACTCCCTATACCATTGAAGAGAATAGAGTTAGCGCTGGAACAATCACGAGTATCCATTGATCCATTTAAGCCCGCTGAGCAGCAATTCGAGGAAATAGTCTCGCAGTTAGCGAAGATTATTCCAATAAAAGTTGCTAAAGCATACGTAGCGGTGAGAATACCTCCGGAATACGCGAGTAGAAGTATGAAAACTTTGCAAAGCATTGGTACAGTTAAAAAAAGTAGGTGGCTGAGCGATGGTAGCTTAGAACTCGAGCTGGAGATACCTGCTGGACTACAACAGGAGTTAATTGATAAAGTTAACGCTTTAACGAAGGGGTCAGGAGAAGTAAAAATTATGAGCGTGGGGTAAAACATGAAGATCCTCGTCGCAGATAGGCAGATCGTTAGACCGGGTGACTGCCTAGCGGTATTGGACAAGGAGGAGGCGTTACCAGAGAAAGAGCTTCGATATTTCCCAGATAAACACATATACATCTTTAACAACAAAGTATTCAGCGACATCATTGGAATCGCGAGTGTAAGCGAAGGGTCTTTATCGGTTATACCACTCGAAGGAGTCTACTATCCACGCAAAGATGATATCGTAATAGGCGTCATAAGCGACGTTGGATTATCATACTGGGAGGTTGATATAAAAGCACCATACAAAGCGATTCTACCAGCTAGTGATGTCATAGAGGGATTTAACCCGGCTGTACATAATCTAAGAAACTATCTTAATATCGGCGACTATGTTCTAGCTAAAATAGCTTCCTTCGATCGCCTGAGAGACCCTGTTTTGACAACTAAAGGTAAAGGTCTTGGAAAAATCATTGAAGGATTTGTTATAGAAGTTAAGCCTAGTAAAGTAGCGCGCGTCATAGGTAAAAAAGGAAGCATGTACAATTTATTAGCTACTATGACGAAGTGCGAGCTCGTGATAGGATTAAATGGGTATATTTGGGCTAAGTGCCCTGATGAAGCGAAGCTAGATATCTTAATTAAGGCAGTTAAGTTAATAGAAGCAAAAGCACACATGAAGGGGTTAACAGAAGAAGTAAAATTGTTTTTGGAATCTACACTTGGTGGAAAAACATGAGCAGTAGACCTGTGTTAATAAGAGAAGATGGGAGAAGAATTGACGGGAGAAAACCCGATGAAATTAGGCCAGTTAAAATAACAGTGGGAGTTTTAAAAAACGCTAATGGCAGTGCTTTAGTGGAGTATGGAGGAACAAGAGTCATAGCAGCTGTTTATGGTCCCCGCGAAGCTTTACCAAGACACATAAGCATGCCGGATCGAGCGGTGCTGAGAGTGAGATATCACATGGCGCCTTTCTCCACGGATGAAAGAAAATCCCCGGCTCCAACGAGGAGAGAGATAGAGTTATCGAAAGTTATAAGAGAAGCGCTTGAAGCCGTTGTTTTCACGCAGCTGTTTCCAAGAACAGGGATAGATGTTTTCATTGAAGTGCTACAAGCTGATGGAGGGACGAGAACAGCGGGGTTAACAGCCGCATCTCTAGCGCTAGCTGATGCGGGAATACCGATGAAGGACCTAGTTATAGGTGTAGCTGTAGGTAAAGTGGATGGAGTACTAGTTGTTGATGTAAACGAAGTAGAGGATCAATATGGTGAAGCCGATTTACCAATTGGAATAACGCCGAATCTCGGTGAAATAGTCTTATTCCAGCTCAATGGGGTATTGACGAGAGATGAATTGAGAAATGCCGTGGAACTAGCGTTCAAGGCAACGGAGTACATATATAAAGTAGCTAAAGATGCATTACACTCCAAATACATGAAATTACTTGAAGAGGTGAAAGTGTAGTGAGTATAACGCCGGAACGCGAACTATATCCTCGAATGTACATTGAATACATAATGAAATTGCTTAAACGCGGGGAGAGAATAGATAATAGAAGTCTACTTGATTACAGGCCTATAAGCGTGATACTAAATCCAATTGAAAAAGCAGAGGGAAGCGCATTAGTTAGATTAGGCAAGACGCAAGTATTGGTTGGAGTAAAGCTGGATCTAGGCTCACCTTTCAAAGATAGACCAAACGAAGGCGTTCTACAAGTTCACGCTGAATTTGTTCCACTCGCATCACCCTCTTTTGAACCCGGTCCACCCGACGAGAGCGCTATAGAACTAGCGAGGGTAATAGATCGCTCCATCAGAGAACCCAAAGCAGTAAAACTTGATGAACTAGTAATAGAACCCGAGAAAGTAGTGTGGATCGTGTACAATGACATATATCTAGTAGATCATGCTGGAAACGCTATTGACGCAAGCATGATTGCATCTATGCTTGCGCTGGCAACAACAAAAATACCTAGCTTGAGTAGGACAGATCAAGGATATAAGATTGATAAAAGCGTGAAAGAACGCCTATTACCAATATCTACTCTCGTGGCAACGGTTACTATGGCTATTATAGGAGACATCATATTAGTAGATCCAACCTTAGAGGAGGAGGCAATAGCGGATGCAATACTAACAATAGCAGTAGATGAAAAAGAGCGGATTTGTGGTGCACAAAAGAGAGGTGAAAAAGGAATATCTAGACATATGCTGGAGAAAGCTGTAGACATAGCTATTGATAAAAGCAAGTGGTTAATAAACTACATGAGAAATGTATTAAATAACCCCCAAGAATACACTAAACCATTATCGGAGATGGGTGCTTAGCCATGGGTAGAACAAAAATAGTTGGAATAGCTGGAAGATATGGAGCTAGGTATGGATCCACTCTACGCAAAAAAATACGAGATGTATTAACACGAAGGTATTCACCGCACACATGCCCGTTCTGCGCGCACAAAGGAAAAGTAGTTAGAATAAGCACTGGTATATGGATATGCAAAAAATGCGGAGCCCGCTGGGCTGGCGGCGCGTACACCCCTAGAACAGAGGTATCAAAGACTTTTCCAAACATCATTACCAGGGACTAGGTTTTTTGATATTAGTAACAACATCTCGAAGGCCCTCGCCTAAAAGCAGGAGTTTTATCAAGGATCTTGTTTCAATAATTCCTTACGCGCAAAAAATCAATAGAGGTCATAAATCACTAGTAGAACTAGCCTTCGAAGCTAGAAAGCTGGGTTACCGCTATATTCTGATAGTGTCAGATCGCAGGGGGAATCCCAGTAAGATAAGCATATATGAAGTTACGGAGGAATATCAGGCTCACCCGAAACTCGAAAAACTCGTTACTTTAGAGTTAAAAGGTGTTAAGTTATCTCGAGAAAATCCCGAGGCGTCTAGAACATATGGTGTTAGAGGATTATCAGTAGATGCTTCAAATTGTATTTCAAACGAGTGTTTCTACATCGCTGACCTAATGAGTAAAATTTTCCAGAGAATTCTGAACAGTAGACCAGAGATAACATTGGTTTTAAGTGAAGGCAGATTTCTTGAATTAAAGTTCATAAATATCCACGGGAAACCCGTAGGTCCAGTATTGAGAATAATACGCGTTATTGAAGGTAATAGAGATGAATATTAGCGTAGAATATGAGCTTGAAGCGAGTTCGGAGAAACTACTTGAATCAATATTCGTATCGCTTACACCTGAACTAGGAAACTTGCCGGGGAATTGTACAGGGCGTATATCTAGGAAAGAAGGAAAGCTAAATATTAAATTAGAGTGTAGTGATGCTGGAAAGCTAAGAGCATTAAATAATAGTTTTATAGGTGTTTTAGTAATGTTATTGGAGTTAGCAGGTGAAATTAGAAATGGCTGAGAAAACGCTTCCACCGGAAGTTCAACAACTATTAATTCAATACCAAACACTTAGAGAACACTACTCAAGAATCGAGACTGAACTAAGAATTGTTGAAGCAGAACTTAGTGAAATAGACAATATTATGGATACTCTTAAAAACATGGCTGAAGATACTGAGCTTTATAAAGCTGTAGGTCACATTCTTGTGAAAAAATCGAAAGCAGAAGTGACAAAGGAGCTCGAGGAAAGAAAGGAACTATTAGTTATTAAGAGAGATAAATACAAGAAGCAACTAGAGTTCCTAACAAAGCAAATAAGTGATCTTGAAAACAAGCTCAGAGAAGTGCTTGCTAAATACGGTATAACAACACCTCGGTGAGTAAACGCTGAGTAAACAAAATAGAAACAGAGAGTACTTGGAGATACTTAGGAAGATGTCTGATGAAGAACTAGAGAAACTAGTAGTTACAGTTGAGGAAGAAACAAACGATTACTTGAAGCAGATACTTCCTCCAAAAACAGATTTCAATGTCTCGGTGAGTGTTGAGAGAAAAACCGATGCTGTTACCGTATCTATTGATGTAACCATAAGAGGAAGACTAGAGCAGTACAGTAGAGAAGCAAAGGATGCTGTTAACTACGCTAAGAGAAAGCTAATTGAAGCACTCGAATACATGAAATCCAAATATGTGAAAACATAGGTAGGAGCAGGCCTTAATTTTTAAAGGTATAAATTGCTATTTTGAATATAACACTTAAATGAATGAAGCATGCTTAAATCGGTGTTAGATCATGGTTAAATATAAACAGACCGTGGATGTACTTAAAATAATGAAAAACGTTGAGCAAATAAGAAACATAGGTATAACAGCGCACGTGGATCATGGCAAAACAACGCTCTCAGATTCCTTGTTGAGCGCTGCGGGGCTTCTCTCTGAAAAATTAGCTGGGCAGGCACTAGCTTTAGACTACCTTGATATCGAGCAGAAGAGGCAAATGACTGTTAAAGCCGCTAACGTAAGCTTATACCACGAGTACAGAGGTAAACCATATGTTATTAACCTAATAGATACCCCTGGACACGTCGACTTTCAGTCGAGAACCCTTAGAGCTCTTAGAGCAATAGATGGAGCCATAGTTGTAGTTGACTCAGTGGAAGGAGTTATGACTCAAACAGAGATGTATCTTCGAGTTGCACTAGAGGAGAGAGTTAGACCAATTCTCTTCATAAATAAAATAGATAGATTAATTAAGGAACTGAAACTCTCACCTTCCGAGATACAGCAGAGGCTAGTGCAAATAGTTAAAGATATCAATACACTAATTGCGAACTATGCTGACAAAGAGTTTCAAAAAGCATGGCTACTAGACCCAGCGAAAGGCCAGGTAGCATTCGGATCAGCCAGGGATCGCTGGGGTTTGACAATACCTCTTGCTGCGCAAAAAGGTATAAAGATCAGCGACATAATTGACATATATAACAGAGGAAAAGAAGCTGTAGCAGAGCTACAGAAAGCTGCACCGTTACATGAGGCAATACTAGACATGGTTGTAAAGTACATACCCAACCCCAAGGAGGCACAAAGATATAGAATTCCGAAAATATGGCACGGCGATGTAAATAGTGAAGTCGCAAAGTACATGATAGAGTGTGATCCAAACGGGCCGCTAGTAATGATGATTACCGACGTCAAGGTAGATCCTCACGCAGGCTTAGTTGCAACAGGTAGAATATTCTCAGGCACTCTCAGACCGGGAGAAGAAGTATACTTAGTAAACGCTAAAACAGCTCAGAGAGTTTTACAAGTAAGCCTCTATATGGGTCCATACAGAGAGCTTGCCGATGAAATCCCCGCTGGAAACATCGGTGCTGCACTGGGATTAGACAAGGCAAGATCAGGTGAAACGATAACAATAAGTGCTCTAAAAGACTCCATGGCTCCATTTGAAAAGATGAGGATGATAACGGAATCAGTAGTTACAGTTGCACTTGAAGCAAAGAATCCACAACAACTCACCAAGCTCATTGATTCACTATATAAGCTCCACCTGGAGGATCCAAGCCTCATTGTGAAAATAAACGAGGAGACTGGAGAATACTTACTGAGCGGAGTTGGTACATTACATATTGAAATAGCTTTAACACTGCTGAAAGACCTGTACGGAATAGACGTTGTTGCCTCCCCACCAGTGATAGTATATAGAGAAACTGTTAGAAATGAAAGCCGGGTATTCGAAGGAAAATCACCTAATAAACACAACAAGTTCTACCTCAGCGTTAGACCACTAGATGAAACCACAATAAAGCTGGTTCAAGAGGGGTTGGTAACCGAAGACATGGATCCACGCGAAAGAGCAAAGATTCTGAGAGACCATGCTGGTTGGGATACAGACATGGCCAGGAGAATAATGGCTATAGACGAAAACATAAATATATTCGTGGACTTAACTACCGGTGTTCAATATCTCCGCGAAGTAAGAGATACCGTTATACAAGGCTTTAGGCTCGCAATGAAGGAGGGGCCGCTAGCACAAGAACCAGTTAGAGGACTTCTCGTCATTCTACATGATGCAATAATACACGAGGACCCAGCGCACAGGGGTCCCGCGCAAATATACCCCGCTGTGAGAAACGCTATATTCGCCGGCATACTGACATCAAACCCCACGCTACTAGAGCCTATATTGAAACTAGATATTAGAACCCCCTTAGAATACGTAGGAAACCTTTCCGTTGTAGTTACTAAAAAACGAGGTAAAATACTGGATATACAGCAATCCGAGAATCTTGCTAGAGTAATAGCTGAGGTTCCCGTTGCTGAATCATTCGACATCGCGGATATGTTGAGAAACGCTACAGCCGGCAAAGCAATATGGGGACAGGACTTCAGCAGGTGGGCTCCTATCCCGGATTCGCTACTAATGGATCTCATCGCTAAAATCAGGCAGCGAAAAGGATTGAAGCCTGAACCACCCAGACCAGAGGACTTTCTAGGACCCTGAAGAATTCTAACTATTTTTCTTACTTACCCGCTACTTCACTACACTAGTTTCCTCTACCTCTACTCAATTAATAAGCGTATTTAACACTAGTAGAGAACCCAACGCCGGGGCGGGGATTTGAACCCCGGACCACCGGGTGTCCGCCAGGCTCGAACCCGTGTTGGTTAACAGCCCGGCGCTCTTCCAGGCTGAGCTACCCCGGCGCCCTTTTAATTCTAATTGTATAAAGGGATTTTAAAAATACTGCAATAATTGCTCTCTAAAAGGCTTAATTAGCTACGTTTATTGTCTCACCATTTGATGGAACATATATGTTGATATCTCCACCTAGTTTATCGCGTATGGCACTCGCGAAATCGTTTGCTTCTTCGAGGTTTCCATGAATAATCACTATGTTCTTCACGCTTTCTTTATATCTATTAACGAATTTGACTAGATCTTCCTTGCCCGCGTGGCTCGAGAGATCTAGCCATGTCAACCTAGCTTGTATTTGATCTATCGATTGATCCTCGAGTTTCCCTTGCTCTAGTATCTTGTGCCCATTGCTATTTAGTGCTTGGTAACTTACAAGGATAACTGTATTACGTGGGTTATTGTATAAGTGTTTGAGATAATATAAGCTTGGCCCGCCTTTAAGCATTCCAGCTGATGATATGATTACGCATGGTTTTTTCAATATTTTCTTCCTCATTGATACATCTGTTACAAAATTAATGTTTTCAACTACTTTGCTAAATAATCCAGGATCTCTCAGGAATCCTCTGTGCTTCAAGTACAAGTCTGTGATATCTCTACTCATCCCATCAATATAGATATCCAGGTAGGGAGCCTGCGAGTAAAGCAGTGTCATTATTTCTTGTGTTCTACCAACGCTGAAAGCAGGTATTAACACTACTCCGCCTTTATCAATCGTGTCTTCAACTATTTCAAGCAATTTCTTTTCAACAATGTGGCGAGGCGGGTGGTTTCTGCCTCCATAGGTTGATTCAATGATAATCGTGGTAGGTTCCACTGGCGGCGTCTCGGCACTACTTAGGGTCCAAGTTTGCACTGTATTAAAATCTCCAGTGTAGAGTACTTTTTCACCGCGGGGTGTTTCAACGTAGGCTATAGAGCTACCGATTATGTGGCCTGCATTAAACAACTTGATGTTGAATCCATTGATATCTACGCTTTCACCGTAGTTCAGGAACTCCGTGTTATTGTACATTTTATCGAATTCCCGTAGCTCGTAGTCTACATAGTAGGAGTTCAATTTCAGGAAATCCATCACGAGCAGCTTAGCTACATCAAGTGTTGGTTTAGTTGCTATTGTCTTCGGGTTACCGGTGATATATAGGTATGGAGCTGCGCCGATGTGATCTAAATGTGCATGCGACACAATTACAGCTGATATATCCACTGGGCGAACATGTATTGGTAACTGAGGTATATCTTTTTCATCAAAATTCACTCCGTAGTCCAGTAGAATAGATCCCTCGGGTTCTCTGAGCAGAACAGCGGACCTACCTACTTCCCTGCCTCCTCC
>JAUQPA010000005.1 GCA_030550615.1 Thermoproteota archaeon
CACTTTCACCAAGCGGGACTTGAAGCGGATAGCTAAAGCACTAGCAGAAGAAGTAGTTAACTTACAGCGAAACCAGGAGTGCGGGGGGTGGGATTCGAACCCACGCAGGCCTACGCCATCGGGTCCTGAGCCCGACCCCTTTGACCAAGCTCGGGCACCCCCGCATCACTCATAGTTAAATCTATTGTGACGATTTAAATTCTTTACAACAATTTTATTTCATGTACAGTGGAAAGGTGTTTGTTTTGTATAAGATCATCGATCCCACAGATTACCATGTACTTCACCCCAGACCCGTATACCTAATTGTTTCAAAGAGTAAAACCGGCGCTGTGAACGTTATGTCTGCTTCATGGGTTTCACCAGTATCAGATGAACCATTTATCGTGGCTGTATCCATTTGGAAGGGTAGTTTAACTTACCAGAACATTAAGGAAACCGGGGAATTCACCATTAATATTCCTAGTGAGAAACACTTAGACATCGTATATAAAGCTGGTACAATAAGCGGAAGAGAAGTAGATAAGATAAGTACTCTTGGGCTTCGTTTAGCTAAATCGAGCATCATAGAGGCTCCCGGACTAGAAGATATGCTTGGTTTTCTTGAATGTAGAGTAATAAACGAAATTGAAGTTGGCGAATCAGCGTTGTTCCTAGCCGAAGTGAAAACAGTGCATGTTGTAGAAGAAATGTACACCAGGTATGGATGGGATCTAAGTAAAGCGAAAATACTTCTACATAATGGTGGCAGAGGGTTCACAACGCCATATAAGCTTATTCTTGCTCGTAGGTAGTTGATGTAACGTTTTAAAGACGAGGAACATATAATAATATTGTGAGAAAATGGTGCGCGTTAAAACAAAGCTGGTTTCATGGGATGAAATAGTAGATTGGTCTATGCATCTCGCGGATATCATTAAGAGAGATGGATTTAAGCCTGATCTAATAGTTGCGGTTGCCCGCGGAGGATTCGTTCCTGCGAGGCTATTATGCGATTTTCTAGGCATTGATAATATGTTGAGCATTCAAAGCCAGCACTGGACAGAAGCCGCTAAAATGGAGGAAAGAGCCATAATTAAATTCCCCTATTTCATTGATGCTAAAAACATGAGGATTCTAGTTGTAGACGATATCGTAGACACAGGCGATACGTTGAAGCTCGCGAAAACCTATATCGAGGAAAACTGGAGACCCATAAGCGTGAAAACAGCAGCATTGCAGTGGATTAGTCCCGTGGCGAAGTTTAAACCTGATTACTACTACATCGAGGTTAAAGAATGGGTGTGGTTCCAATACCCATGGACTAGACTGGAGGATACGTATCAATTCACCAAGAGAATGCTTATTGAAACCTACAAGGAAACTGGTAAAAGAGAGTGGACATACGAGGAAATAATACGTGGTTTCCACGAGTGGTATGGTATAGACGTTGGGGAAACATATTATAAACGTGCTCTCGAGATCCTAGTAGAGAAAAACATAATTGACTTTGATCCGGAGAAAAAAACCTATAGATTAAAGACAACGTAGGGGAGACAACGTGCTCATAGCTCCTCCAGTTAAAGTTGATATTGGGATCATAGGCGGAAGCGGCCTTTACGAATTACCAGGTATAGAGAAAATACGAGAACTAAAAGTTTATACCCCATATGGAATGCCAAGCGACAACATAATCGTAGGAGAATTAAATAATAAGAAAGTAGCTTTCCTAGCGAGACATGGCAGAGGACATAAACTACCACCTCATAGAGTAAACTACAGAGCTAATATATGGGCATTAAAAACGCTTGGAGCAAAATGGATCATATCGGTTTCCGCTGTTGGCAGCTTACGAGAGGATTATGCTCCAGGAGATTTCGTTGTACCAGATCAATTCATAGATATGACTAAGGGAATCAGAGCACATACATTCTTCGAAGGAGGAGTCGTGGCGCATGTAAGCATGGCCGACCCGTTCTGTGAACATTTAAGAAAAATAATTATTGAAGCCGCGAGGAGCATACCTGATATAAAATTACATACCAAAGGAACATACATCTGCATTGAGGGACCAAGATTCAGCACGAGAGCCGAGAGCAGGGTGTGGAAAGAAGTGTTTAAAGCTGATATTATAGGTATGACGCTGGTACCCGAAGTAAATCTCGCGTGCGAAGCTCAATTATGCTACGCCACTATTGCAATGATAACTGATTACGACGTATGGGCCGAGAAACCAGTTACAGCAGAGGAGGTTGTTAAAACCATGAATGAAAATATAGTTAAAGTTAAGAAGCTCCTGCCTCGTATAATAGAGCTAATACCAAGTGAACCGGATGAAAAACAATGCAGTTGCTGCAAAAGCTTAGAGACGGCACTATTATAGAAACGTTGATCAACGAAGTATCCGAAGTAGAGCACGAAGCGCGCTCGTTTTCCAAGAGGATACTGGATTTCCTAGTTCAGAGCCGGGGAAGCGTTTTTCTTTTTTCATATACAGGTTATGGTTATACCCCCGCTAGTTTAATGTACTGGTATTCACTAACTTTCCAGAGTTCAAAACATCCTGTATTAGCTGAAGCCGAGGAATCCTCAATTTACCTACTTCCATACAGAGACGATTTATCTCTATTAATATTTAGCACCGGAGAATACTCCAAACTAATACCCGCTCTGCAAGTAGCGAGAGTCCTAGGAGTGGATTACCTAGCGTTAGCTCCGGAGCCTCCCACCGATAATCTTAAAGCCATTGCTAAATTTTACGCAGTTGAAAGAATTCCTTCGCGAATACAAGATAGAATTAAAGCAGCATTGTTCATGACTCTGGCGTCCTTCTTCGCTATCTCAGATTTATATAAGAGCGGGTTAGAAGCGAGAGGACGTAGATTGTTTACACATGGACAAGAAGGGTTTGCAGTTACACTGGCTTCTTTCATAGAAAGGTACCTAGAGGAGATCAATAATATTATGAAGCTGGATGATTTGCACATCACCTCAACAAGGTTTCTAGAGGCATCGTCGATCTTGTTCACTCATGCAATTAATGAAATTGGTAAATCAGCGAAGTATATTCCTCTCGAGGTGGCTGTGAACGTGAACTCGCCGCTCGTAGCAATATTTCTAACCACAGAGGAACGTCTGAGGAGGGAACTCAATTTTTTGAAGCAAGGCTTAGTGAACGAGTTCCTATTGAACGTTGATCCTCTGGAGGCGATAGTGTATTTAACGATGCTTTCATACATCATCGTTAGATCAACAAATATATAAAAATATAAGCTTTCCAACGTAAAATGACGCCTAGGTGTAGATATGCCGGCTTCAGGAATGAAACTAGGGGGCATCATGACGTTAACCACGGTGTCTGCAGCACTATTAACTTACTCAACGGAGTCGTTAGCGACTTTGCTCGGTATAGTAATACTTATTTCTGTAATTCTTGTTTCAGCGCGATTTGTTGATAAGCAGCTAACATGGAATGAGGCAATTGGTTTGTTTCTACTTATCTTACTATCGTTATCTATTGGTTCCTTCGTAGGTAGCTTACTCTCTCGTACTCTATATTCCATCCTCGTTTCATTTAGCATCCTAGTAGTCTTGCTTATATACTCCATATCTATAACAATGGTGTATAAACGTTGAAGATCGCCGTAATAGAATATAGAAAAACTCCACCTGCAACCGCGAGAGAACTCATGAAGGCAATAGAAGTGAAGGGGCACACCCCAGTGTATTTAAAGGCACATTTACTGGATGCAAGATTAATGAATAGAAGCATTGAGATATACCACGGTAACGAAATAGTGGAAGTAGAAGGAGCACTCCTCAGAAACTTCGGATTATTCCTAAACCTCGATACTTTTCTCAAAAGACTCGGGGTTCTGGAGGCACTAGCGAATAAAATACCAGTAGTAAATAATCCATCAGCAACCCTTATAACAAGAGATAAATGGAGATGCCTCCTGAGACTACACTTAAACAACCTACCTGTACCTGAAACACTCATCACGGAAAATCCATTCTCAGCAATGCGCTTCACCATGGAGAAAAAGGCTGTTGTTTATAAGCCATTAATGGGTAGCCTTGGATTAGGAAGCACCTTAATAAAAGATCCCGACCTGTCATTTCAAGTAACTCGAAGTTTAAAAAACCTTGGATTACCAAGTTACTACCAGGTTTACCTAGAAAAACCAGGGTATGATTATAGAATATTTGTTGTAGGAGATGACGCTATTGGAGCTATGAAAAGAATTAGCAACAACTGGAAAACAAATATAGCGCAGGGAGCTGTGGGATTACCAGTAAGAGAAAGCGAAGAACCAGAGCCATTCCAATTAGCATTGAAAGCTACAAAAGTACTCGGATTAGACTATGCTGGTGTAGATGTAGCTTACGATGTAAAAACCGACAAGTACTATATTCTAGAAGTAAATGCGTTTCCACACTGGGAAGGCCTTAGAAAAGCGACTGGGGTTAATCCACCTGATGCAATAGTTAACCATCTAATCAATAGAATAAGGAAATAAGTTGAAAATTAAATACAGCCTAGTGTAAAAGGATAACATGATGATGATTAGTAAACCATCTGAAATGTGAAGAGGAGCTCTCATTCTGATCTAACTATTTAAACACATGGCGAGGAGAAAGAGATCGTGGAAACAACTAAACATGAAGAAGTAATCAAAGAAGGATTAGCAAACATAATTGTCCCTAGACTAGAACAGTATAGAAGACCCGACGGCGTTATTGAACCAGCGTGGATGCCGGTGTTTTACAATCCACAAGCTGTTATTAGCCGTGACTTCACGGTTATTCTGTTGAAAACAATAATGAACAACAAGGATTTTTTCTTCGTAGATGCGTTATCTGGAACAGGTGTACGGGGTATTAGAATCGCGTTGGAAACAGAGGGCGAAGGCATCCTGAACGACATAGATCCTCGAGCACACTATTACATTAAGAAAAACATTGCATTAAACAATCTAGTTGATAAACTCGAAGTATATAATCACGAAGCAAACGCTTTGCTGAATACATTGGTATTTGCGGGAATACCTGTGGACTACGTCGATATCGATCCTTATGGTGCTCCCTCCCCATATATAGACTCCGCACTTAAACCACTTCGCAAGGAAGCATATCTAGGAGTAACTGCAACTGATACAGGTCCTCTTACATGCACTTATCCTCATAAAGCACTAATAAGGTACTGGAGTAAATGTGTAAAACTAGATTTCGAGAAAGAATTCGCTGCTAGACTATTGATATCGAATATAGCATTGAGAGCCTCCGCCCTTGAACTAGAAGTTACACCCTTGCTAACGCTCTCATACAAATACTTCATTAGAGTTTTCCTTAAATTAAGGAGAAGTGCTACAAGAGCCCACAAAATAATAAGCGATTGTATAGGATTCGTGTGGTATTGCACAAAAACACTTGAACGAGGCTTCTTAAGAAATGTTGAAGACTTGAATGACGTAAAATGCAGTGATGGTTCCACCCCTATTGCACTAGGCAAAATATGGATATGCGATCTCCACGATCAATCTACTGTTGCACGTTCCCTCAAAGTATCCGAGAACATGCCCTGGATACATAGAGAGTCGCTCAAAGTATTGAAGCTGATAGATAGTGAGAAAAACTTGAATACACCATACATTAGGCTCGATAAACTATGCGGTACTTTGAGAATAAATGTTCCGAGCATAAATGAATTGTTGCTTAAGATCAACGAGTTGGGAATAAAATGTTCCAGGACACACATGGATCCACGCGGTATTAGAGTTGAAGCAGACCATAGAACTTTAATTAATATACTAATGGAGATTTCCCGTGGAACAAAATAAGGAAACTTGAACTAGGTATTTAGTGTTTATTACCTATGCTGATAAAAAATAAAGTAACTGGTGTGTAAAAAGTGGATGTTGAAGAATTTCGCGAATCTCTCCTGAGGGTAATAAGGAAAAACATTGAAGAATCAGGTAACGGAGTTATTTTGACCATCAGAGTTGAAAATGACTCAACGGAGAACTATATAGTTATAGAAGGTGACGAAGTAGTCTTTAAAACAAGAGATTTCAATGATGCTAATCGATGTAATTCAGCTCTCATAGGGTACTTGTCGCGAGCTCTTAAAGTACCTTCCTCGAAAATAGACATAATTCATGGATGCAGAGGAGGCGTTATTAAGAAAGTTTTAATCAAAGACATTAGGCCCGAGGAGCTTGAAAATAAGCTTCTCAGAATTGCAAGACTGATCTAAGCTCTTTTAAAATGCTCTCAGGAACATTTTTCCTGAGATTATCTCTATTATCAATCGTCACCGTTATTTTCCTAGCTGCTTTAAGTCTTGATACTATATCAATGTCGCTTAATCTGTAATGAACAACCATGATCATCGGTTTTCCGGAGTCCAGAGCCTTCAATAGTACTGTTTTAAATGAAGGTAGCTTGAGCTCCATGGGTCCTACTTCATCTATAGCTATTAAATCGGCTTCTACGAGTGCTTTTAAAATAGCATCTCTAACTAATTCATCTGCTTCATGAACTAATACACCATACGATCCTACCTTAACAGAACTATCGTAGTTTCTTTTAGCTAGCCACCTTTCTTCATTTGTTAGAAGATCTATTATCTTAAAACCTATTCTGATGCCTTTCTCGCGTACTTCAGGAGCTATTACACCTCCGACTTTGAATCCGTTACTTCTTAGAACTTCGATAATGGAGTTAAATAGAGTTGATTTACCTACTCCTGGTTTTCCTGTTATCACATATTTCAATTGATTCACCGAGGATGATCATAAATTTCTCCTTCGTTAACTCTAATCAAGGATATGTGTTTCCTGATTTCACTTATATCTCGAAGCGAACCTACAATGAATATTTTCGTGTTTACGCTTTCTGCTAATTTCTCAGCGTACTCTAGTTTCTCCTTTTCATTACCATTATTGCTTTTCTTCACGATCGTTACAACTAGTTTACCTTTAATAGCTACATCAATTGGTAACCTCAGGAAATTGATGAACAGCTGTTTTAGATTAACAGCCATTTTGTATAACGCGTCCTCGATTTGATCTCTCGGTAAACTTTCCTCCTCATTTTTGTTCTCTATGCTACCTTCTTTTAAAATATCTATTTCCTCAAATACGTCTTCGCCCAGCACGGATGCAAGCCTTATTCCCTTATCTAATGAGATATACATTTCTCCTCGTTCATACATGTAAACTGCTTTTTTACTTATTCCGAGAATGTCTGCTAGTATTCCCCTACTACATTTAAGTTCTTCTTTTCTTTCTTTAAGCTTGTTGGGGTTTATTCTCAAAACGTAGTTTCCGCGTATACACGCTACTATGGGCTTCTCGTTTTTAACTAGATACGTTTCAAGGGTTTTCGGCGTTATGACTACATTGTCGTGTTTATAGTATACAACATCATCATCGAGGAGGTCGCCATGATGTTCTCTTGCAACAATTATCGTGGGAGTTTGATAAGCCAGTTTTATTTTCCTTAGATCGGATATTTCCTGTCTAGTTAAGTTCTTAGCATCCTCAACAATTTTCAGTACTATTACATTATTTCCGGATGGAGAGCGGGCTACTATATCTACGCTTCTACTTTCCTTCGGGTAAAGTATCAAGTCTGCTCTAAAATTAGCCTTTTTAACTATTCCTAGGACTTCTTCGACTAAGTCGATTTCTTGGTTCAAACTGCGTACCCGCAGTGTATATATTTGTTTAAAAACTTTTTAACGATTTTAATCATATTTTTATATTTACCCTTGATCAACATTATTTTCTTCTATGGAATCTAGCATAGATCATAGCATGATCTTTATCGTAAGGCTCGAGATGAACAACATCTATTATTTCGAAACCGCGTTCCTTGAGCGTATTTACTTCTCTACGATATATTTCGCTAGGTTCCTTTGTTACATCTATGCTTCTGGCTTTTATAGCTATCAGCAGGTAACCATCATTCTTTAAAAACATGTCTGCATTATCCGCAACTATTGCAGCCTGTTCGGGCTGTGCAATATCCGCGTATATTCCATCAACTGTTTCAACTACATGTCTGTATTCCTGTGGTTTTCTCGCGTCTCCTAGTATTGGGAATAGGTTCTTTCTAACCTCAGCTACCATTATAAATTCTCTTAGCACTCGTGGAGCTACATCAAGTCCATATATTCTTCCCCTCTGTCCAATAATATCTGAAATATGACTTGCCGTTGTACCAGATGCAACACCGAGATACAATATTCTATCTCCCTCGGAGATAGGTTGTTCGAGAAGACCATTCATTAATGCTCCCGCGAGTTTACTTCTATAAGCATTCCACTCCCTATACTCTACGTTCTCGTACTTAAATAACCTCTCACCGTACACACGGTGTCCTGGTACAAGATTCCTGGTAGCTAATTTAATGCTACCATCATCTAGTTCTACTACATATACACCACGATATTTTTCATGTGGATTTATTGATACAATCGTGCTCATTCTTATTCACCCCATCAATAACTATCTTCTTCTCTCCCGTTTTTTCCTTTCCCTCTCCCTCTCGGGTGGCCTAGGTTTCTCGACTTTAGGTGGCGGCTTGGGATAAAGTTTCTTTATTTCCTCGATCCTCTGCTCTAGCTCTGTTACTAATTTATCGCCGATATACCTACCCGTGAAGAAATCGACCTTTGCTGCTATTGCTAACTTAGCAGCGAGAGCCCTTGCAATTTTTCCTCTCTGCCATCTTGGGTTTTTATGTATTGCAGGGTGCTGGAATATAACGCCGTGCTTAGGGGGCTTTCCTCCTGTTCTAAGAGCTCTAAACAACGCTTTTTCCGCTCCTAAAACCTGTATAGTGCTTGCTGGTAGTTTCGCTAATTTTTCAAGACCACCCGCTAAACTTAATAATCTTGCTCCAAGTTTTGGCCCAACTAATGCACATACATTAGGTGAGACTTCTTTCATAACGGCATCTATATATCCTTCAAGCGTATTTCTAAGCTTGTATAAATCCAATATAATTCCAGCTAATATAGCGATATACTCTAAATCGAAGTCGCTTAATTCTGCACCTATGCTGTTAGCTGCCGCTGACTGTATTTTCTCAGCTCTATCTTCCGAAAGTCCGAGCTTCAGCAAGTTTTCCTTTGTGAAATTAGTTCTATCCCTCAGTTCGTAAACTAGTTTAGCGTATTCCTCGTGATCTCTAACGATCTCATCTAGCTCGGGGAAGTGAACACTATACCATTCCCTAAGTCTAGCAACATATAGATTAATAGTTCTATCGATGTCATCTATTGCTCTTATTGATTGAACAGCCAATAGATCTCTCTTCTGTGCTTCCCTTCTGAGTTTTCTACGCGTATACTCTAACATTATTTCGTGAAGTTTAGCGAAGTATTCCTCTTTACTGCCTGCGAATCCATATTTAACCGCTAACTCTGGTATAATCCCCCTTATGTAAACCGCCTTGCTGTTACCCGGTGCAACCTCGGGCACTAAGCCTTTCTGAGATGCAGCTTTTGCAGTACTATAGTGTTCAACAACTACTGATGTGATGCCTTTTTCTTTAAGCTTCGACATTAATGCTTCATGTTGAGATGTAATTTCTCCTTTCTCAATACTAATTAGGTATTCGACAAGATCATCCAGTCTGCCTGGTGCTTCAACATATTCTACTATATCGTTATTGTCATTTACAGCGAATATGCCCAGTAGTGTCTCGATTATATATACTCGATTTTGTAATGACATATTTTTACCCAGCCTATAAGAGTTAAGTTAAAAAGCTATTTTTAAATATGACTATTAGAGAAGAAAACGTAGGTGCTGAGAATATGCCTACACACGGTTCACTTACAAAAGCAGGAAAAGTCAGAAGTCAAACACCAAAAATACCGCCTAAGCAAAAAAAGAATAAACCTCCCAGAGTGAGAAACAGAGTAGAATATGTTAGAAGATTCTTAAGACCGCAGACAGCGGAAGCAATGCAAGTACAGTAACCCATAGTTACTTAGCGTAAATAACCGCTGGGAAATTGATTCTTGGTTCACGTGTTTAATTCTCGCTGGGAACACTTCAAGTACTTATTTTGATCTGCTCTACATGGATGTTATATAGTGCAAATCACGGAAAACAGCGTTTTTAATACCGGGATTGAAATATCATCGTCGATAACGAATTAATATTAGTTATTAAAGCACTTCATTCCTAAACTTATAATTGGCTTGATTCAAATAGGTGTGAGTATTGTTTATTTACCACGGGTATACTGGGGAAGCAGCATCATATTTAGCTTCCAGGGGATTGGAACCGGGAGATAGAGTCATTGCTAAACTAAAAGACGGCACTGTTCTCAGAGGTCTATTAATGCCGAGACCTCAGCTATACGCAAGTTCCTCCATTATTATCGTTAAATTAGACAACGGATACAACGTTGGAATAAGAGTTGAGAAAATAGATCAGATAGAAAAAATAGGCAAACACTCCATTACTCGCCCTCCACTCGAGCAAATAATCGAAAAAGAGAGAGGACTACCTCGTGTAACACTATTAAGCACAGGTGGAACAATAGCATCCAAAGTAGATTATGACACTGGTGCTGTAACACCCGCACTTAAACCAGAGGAAATCGTTGAGTGGATACCTGAACTTAAAGACATCGCCATAGTTTCCACTAGGGAAATCATGAGTATTTTCAGTGAAGATATGACTCCAAAGCTCTGGAGCGAAGTAGCAAGAGAAGTTTACAATGAAATCACAGGAGGTGCTGAAGGAGTTATCGTAGCCCATGGAACAGACACTATGGCTTACACAGCTTCAGCCCTAGCTTTCGCTATTCAGAACAAACCAGTACCCATAGTACTCGTTGGTGCGCAAAGAAGCAGCGATAGACCTAGTACAGATGCTGTTTTTAATTTAATATCAGCTTTCATAGTTGCAGCCAAAGCCCCCTTCGCTGAATCAGTCGTGGTTATGCATGGTTCGACATCAGATCACGTGAATATCGTCCACCGCGGAGTAAAAGTTAGGAAAATGCATACAAGCCGAAGAGATGCTTTTCAATCAATTAACGATAAACCAATCGCAGTGGTTGACGTTATTACACGCGAAATTAAAGTCATTGGTCAAATATACGAATATCGTGGTGAAAAAAACCCCGTTCTTAAAGCTGAATTCGATGACAGAGTTGCATTAGTGAAAACGTACCCAGGTCTACAGCAAGAAATTATTGATTTCCTTGTCGACAAGGATTTTCACGGCATAGTAATTGAAGGCACGGGACTAGGACACATGCCAAATAAATTAATAGACTCTGTTAAAAGAGCCATTGAAAACGGTATTCCAGTTGTCATGACCAGCCAATGCTTATTCGGTCACGTGAACTTAAATGTCTACAGTACAGGTAGACGCTTACTTGAAGTCGGGGTGATCCCCGCATTCGATATGTTGCCTGAGACGGCTTACGTGAAATTATCGTGGATCCTGGGATCCATATCTCGTGATCTCGTTGAAGTAAGAAAAATATTCACCAACAACCTACTGGGAGAAATCAACAATAGACACACGTTGGACCTATATCCCAGGTGGTTATATGAGTAAGCCTGTCTTCGAGAACCTGGGTTTAAAAGTAGGGCTGGAAATACATGTTCAATTAAACACCAGGCGAAAACTATTCTGTCATTGCCCAACGGAAAGCAGAAGCGACTCTTCCCAAGTAATATTTCATAGATACTTGAGACCTGCACGCAGCGAAGTTGGCGAAGTGGATCCAGCGGCTCTATTAGAGTGGAGGAAAAACAAAGTATATACGTATTCTGCGCCATTGAATTCATCTTGCTTAGTTGAAGCAGATGAGGAACCACCGCATCCATTAGATGAGGAGTCGCTACTGGTTGCTCTCGCAGTAGCTAAAGCATTGAACATGAATATCGTTGACGAAATCCATGTTATGAGAAAAATAGTCATAGATGGAAGTAACGTTAGTGGATTCCAGAGAACGTCACTAATTGGACTCAACGGGTACATCGAAGTCGAAGGTAGAAAGATAGGTATTCAAACACTTTGTCTCGAAGAAGATGCCGCTAGGAAAATAGAAGAAAAGGAGCTAGAAGTAGCATACTCCCTAGATAGACTTGGCATACCCTTAGTAGAAATCGCTACCGCGCCCGATATTGATTCACCTGACCTAGCTTTAAAAACAGCACTAAAAATAGGTCAACTCGTGAGATTAACTGGTAAAGCTAAACGTGGATTGGGAAGTATTAGACAAGATATTAATGTCAGTATTGCTGGTGGAGCTAAAATCGAAATTAAAGGAATACAGCATCTTTATCTAATACCCAAGGTAATCGAATACGAGGTACTAAGACAAATTAGATTACTGGAGATAAAGGAAGAACTAATTAAGAGAAAAATAGATCCAGATCAACTCATGCCAGATGTAATTGATATAACCAAATTATTTGAAAATTCTTCATCCAAGATAATTAGAAAAGCCCTCTCCACTCCGAACGGTGCAGTGTTGGCTGTTAAATTACCGGGATTCAAAGGATTGCTCGGGAAGGAGATTCAACCAGGTAGAAGATTTGGAACAGAACTAAGCGACTACGCAAAAATATGGGGAGGTGTAGGAGGAATAATCCACACTGATGAGTTGCCAGCGTATGGTATAACCGCGGATGATATTACTAGAATTTACTCAGAGGTTGGTGCAGATCTAGAGAAAGACGCTGTTGTAATAGTAGCTGATTTAAAACACAAAGGAGAAAAAGCCCTACTACATGTTATTGAACGAGCCAAGTACGCATTCAAAGGAGTCCCAGAGGAAACAAGAGCTGCTAATCCCGATGGGACAACCAGGTACATGAGGCCGAGGCCTGGAGCAGCTAGAATGTACCCCGAGACCGATATCCCACCCATAGTTGTGACGATGGATCTGCTGGATAGAGCAGAGAGATACGTACCTGAACATCCTGATGTTAAATACAAGAAACTCGTTGAAGTACACGGCTTAAGTACGAGTCTGGCTCAAGCTTTGCTTAATGATCTACGGTTAGATTTCTACGAATATTTAGCTAGTAAATATGGTGGGAACGTTTCATACACCGTAATAGCAAGTATACTTGTCAACATCATACCTGCACTTAGAAGAGAAGGTGTTCCCGTAGATGAAATAAGCGAGGATGTACTTGAAGATGTAGTAAAAGCTTTATCAGAGGGCATTATAGCGAAGGAAGCTGTACCCGATGTGTTATCCTACTTATCAAGGAACCCCGGGGTAAATGTAGCTAAAGCAATCGAAGATCTCGGAATTAAAAAACCTGGAGTAGAGGAACTGGATGCTTTAATAGTAAATGTAATTAATGCCAATAGAGATAAATTATTAGCTAGAAGCGATAAAGCATTCACTATAGTAATGGGCGAGGTAATGAAAACCATTCGAGGAAAAATAGATGGAAAAATCGTTGCAGAAAGAGTAAAAATTAAATTAAGGGAAATACTGAATATTTAAAACTAGCGATGAGGACTACTCCCGACAATGACAGGTGATTACAAGGCATTTGACCGAGCTAATCAAAATGATGAGAACTAATTCAATGAAATTAAATGATGTAGCACGAGCGTGCTGATCAATTGATTGTATAAAAAACTAAAACTATGAGTATTAATACTTAACAAGCTACTATTACACTACTCCATTATAAATATATGTGAACGTATTCATTATTAAAATCACGTGGTTATATTGAATTCTAGTGTCTTGAACCCGTGGAAGATAGTTGCGCTATTAAATACATACAAGAAGTTGAGTATTATTTGCGATCACGTGAATTGTGAAAATGAACAAAAACTCTCCCGTATTATACGTAGATATTTCAGAAAACGAATTATTTCCGAGCACCTTGTTCTTCCACTAGAGATCATTCAGTTACCGTGTTCTGTAGCAATAATCAACAAGTTTCAGAAAACGAAAACCTCGTGTCTTAAAAAACCTCCAAGAGTGATCTCGAAGTATATCTCATTCACGGGAGTCCCCGTGGAGATCAATTACCTAATAGAGGACTGTAATTTTATTGAAGAAAATTTAGATACATCTATATGTGAACTTGAATTATGTGAACCAATAGTCAAAACACTTATTCCCCTTGAAAAAATCGATAGTTATGAAGTTGAGTTAATTGATACCAATTACTCCTTGGAAAAGAAATTCGATAGCATTGATATCAATATGATTCTCGAGCTATTTAGGCTATCAAGTCCCCCCGTTGACGGCGAACTCGATAGTAATGAAATTATAGAATACTTAAATAAGAAACTAGGTGTAAAAAACTCTAAGTACCATTACTACAGCCACGTTTATAAATACGTAATTAAACATTACTCCGTTAGAAACAACGCCGACTACTTACTTATTCTAATATCATCTCCAGGTAGAAAAGAATTGGAACACACTATAAATAACCTGCTTAAGGCAGAGCTCATCACTGGAATATGGCAAATACACTCCTTCAGCAAAATACCCGTAATTGCATTAATACATGCATGGGGTTATTTCGAAAGATTCCTGGATGATCGATACGAACATGGGATCGTAAGAAACACGTATTACACCTTGTACCCGGTTCTCGGTGTTAAACATGGATATGAATAACATAAATCCAGAACTTAGAAGCCTACATGAAGAAACCGTTAATCTAAGTTCTTCCTCTGAATCATATAGGTCTTTAGTTGAAGACTCCATTAACTTCATTAAACTACCTCCACGTGGAGGAATACACTACGAACCAGGAATCATAGAACTACGTGGCAGAGACAACTACGTATTTATTGGGGATCTACATGGAGACTACTATACGTTGCTGTATATCCTGGACGCTATATGGGATAACATAGACAAATATACGGTGATATTTCTAGGTGACTATATTGATAGAGGATACCTTCAGATCGAAACACTTGTTTTTCTATTAAATTTCAAGAGAAACTACGTTGACAAAGTGATTCTACTCCGTGGAAACCATGAGCCCCCCGCTTGGCTAATTCCCTATCCACACGATTACCCCCATGTGATGGAATTAAGATATGGGGGGAACGCGAGAGAATTGTATTCTCTAACCACTAAGTTATTCGATAATCTACCGCTTGTAGCAATCAAATATAATCACTTTATGGCACTTCACGGGGGACCTCCATTAAAAGTACTAAGTGCCTCGAATTGGAAAGACGCTTTCACGGCAACTGATGAAAATGAAAAACGAAAAATACTGGAAGAGATCCTTTGGAGTGATCCAACCGAAATAATACATGGTTACACGTATAATCCCCGGGGAGCAGGAATTCTCTACGGTTCTACGATTAGTCAAAAAGCACTACAACTAGTTAAAGGCAAGGTGCTCATAAGAGGACATGAAGCGGTCAACGGCATTAAATTATCCCATAATAAACGCGTAGTTACAGTATTTACTTCTCCTCTCGTATATGGATTTGATTGCGGTGGGGTATTAGTATACGAATACTCCGTGGAGACCGGTGATTATGAAACGAAAAAACTGTGCTTTAACTCTGAAAAACACGAGATGCTAATACTTAATAACACCTCTATCCAATAGGAAAAACCATAGAGGCAGAAAACATGAGAGCACAGTACAGGAGGAAACTCATTGATATCGTTGAGAACACCATAGGGGATATCGTGAGCGAGCTCATAGATAAATACTACGGGGATAGCATAGAAAGCGATTATGATTATGAGAGAATATTGTACTCCATAGCACATCAGGTTAAACAAGAAATTTTCAATAATAAAGCAACACTAAACGATGTCGTGGATTATTTAAGCAAATTAAGAAGTAAGAAAAGCATTGCAAAGCTCATAGTAAGCTACATGATTAGTCGAGCACTAGAGGAACCTGAATAAATGTAAATATTGCTTTTCATTAAACCTAGTTTTAAACTTCCCGAGTAATATACGGGGTGTAGGAATCAACATACGGGGGATACGTATTCCTCGAAAGCAAAAACAAGAACATAGAAGAACTTCCACTAGATCTAGTAAAGTAAGTGAGAAAAAACGGGGGAAAACTACAAGTGCTTCGAAGCCTATTCAAGCTCCGCCGGAAGAATCAAAAACACCTGAATCCCGGCAAGAAGAACCGACCCGAAGAAGTGCGAGGAAGAAGAAACCTGTAAATGTTAATTTAGATAAGCTCCTAGATGAGGTTTTTGAACAAGTAGATGCGATTTTTGCATTAACAAGCGAACTACAGTTACCGCTTGAAAAAGCACGTGAAATAGTTAAGGAAATGGTAGAAAACATAGTATCAGGATACAGTAGTAAACCATCAACAGAATCAATAGTGAAGAAAATAAAGAGGAATCAAAACCTGTTCTCGGAGTTTATAGTATCGAAACTTCTAAGTGAATTTAATAAATTAACTCCTTCTCAATTAGAATTCGCTATTACGAAAGGAGGGCGGGCTGTTCTTTCCGATGTAGATCGATTATACAAATTAGCCTCGCATCTAGGCAGAGAGGATCTTATATCTACACTTCGATTTACCTGGAACACTCATGGACCTAGGGGGATGATTGCATGTCCCGTGTGTGGATTCAACGCTGTTTCCCCGGATAGAAATTGCATCATATGCGGAAATGTTGTCTCAGAAGAATATGTTAGAAAAACACTTGGATTTAATGAAAAATTCGAATTATACCTAAAGACAGCTAGTGTAGCTGAATTGAATGAATTACTCCAGCTAGGACATGTCTTGATCGGCGAAAGAGGTGTTTACAATCCACGATCGCCAAGAGCTCGCGCAGAGAACCCAGTCATATATGTTGTGTACCTGAGAAACAATGAGATATCCAAAGTAATCGAGGAAATAAATTCACGTGAACTACCGATATAGTGATTAAGAAAACTAGCTCTGTTTTAAACGTCTTGAATTTAGTTCCCCCGCTAAATTTTCACGTGAATATTTCGCTTATTGAAGACTTCCCTTATGCTTCTTCTTATAACCTTTAAGTTTAATTCAACTGTACTTAGAACTCCCATCTGCTCGAATATTAATTCGCCTTTATAGTATACTCTTATCGCTGGAACATCGTTAACATCAGCTATTTCGGGGTGTTCTCTAACGTTAACTCTGCAGAAAAAGATGCTTCTATCTGCATATCTTGAAAATTCTTTCATTGACTCGTACATTACTTGACAATCCCTATTACCTGGCTCATAGTACTCGATTAAAACTATATCATTACCTCTGACAGCCCTCAACAATTCTTCCTTGGATTTAAGTTCATACATTAATGCTACCTCGAGATAATTTTGCTCATAGCTCATATTTGATATCTCCACGTTTTCTAATAAATACATTCTGATAGTGATTCTAGATCATTTATTTAGTTATGACAAGAAAATTTATATAGAACCCATTTAGATTACGAAATTATCGGATTTATCAGGTGGTCTCATGGCGTTATACGGTATCCCGGTTTTAGTGTTAAAAGAAGGAACAAAAAGAACTGTTGGTAGAGATGCATTAAGGTCAAATATTGCAGCCGCTAAAGCACTCGCAGAGGTATTGAAAACAAGCCTTGGTCCACGTGGATTAGATAAAATGCTCGTAGATAGTTTCGGAGATGTAACAGTAACAAATGATGGTGCTACTATAGTAAAAGAAATGGAAGTTCAACATCCAGCTGCTAAATTACTAGTGGAAGTTGCAAAAGCGCAGGATGCCGAAGTAGGAGATGGCACCACTAGCGCTGTTGTATTAGCCGGTACTTTGTTATCTAAAGCAGAGGAATTACTAGATCAAGACATCCACCCCAGCATTATTATTGAAGGTTACACCAAGGCGCTCAAAGAAGCTATTAGAATTCTTCGCGAAATAGCAATACCCGTAGATATTAACGATAGAGAATCTCTCAGAAAAGTAGTAAGGACATCTATTGCGAGCAAATACATTGGAGGAGACACCGTTGCCAATAAGTTAACAGAGATTTCCATAGATGCTGCTTTAGCGGTAGCTGAACCTAGACCCGATGGAACAAAGGACTTCAAAGTAGATGACGTCAAAATAGAGAAGAAGAAAGGAGGCAATGTCTTGGATACTCAGCTTGTTTACGGCATTGTGTTGGATAAGGAGGTTGTTCACCCAGGTATGCCTAGGAGAGTTGAAAAAGCAAAAATAGCTCTACTGGATGCACCTCTCGAAGTTGAAAAACCCGAAATAACAGCAAAGATAAACATTACAAGCCCCGAAATGATCAAGGCATTCCTAGATGAAGAAGCAAAAATGCTCAAAGAAATGGTTGATAAAATAGCTGAGATCGGTGCAAACGTTGTTGTATGCCAGAAGGGTATAGATGAAGTTGCTCAACACTTCTTAGCTAAGAAGGGTATTCTAGCTGTTAGAAGAGTTAAGAGAAGCGACCTCGAGAAACTGGAGAGAGCAACTGGTGGTAAGATAGTAAGTAGCATTCGTGATCTGAAGCCCGAGGACCTCGGGTACGCTGAGCTAGTAGAGGAAAGGAAGATTGGTAATGATAAAATGGTTTTCATAGAAGGATGCAAGAACCCCAAAGCAGTTACGATATTAGTGCGTGGAGCAAGCGACATGGTGCTCGACGAAATTGAAAGAAGTCTAAAAGACGCTCTCAATGTTCTCAGAAATGTTATGAGAACATCCTATATTGTTCCAGGAGGCGGTGCACCCGAAATAGAAGTTGCAATGAAACTCAGAGAGTATGCTGCAAAAATAGGAGGTAAAGAACAACTAGCAATAGAAGCATTCGCGAGTGCATTAGAAGAAATACCAATGATTCTCGCCTCATCATGCGGTAAAGACCCATTGGAGGTGCTAATGGAACTCAGAAAACTCCACGCAGAAGGCAAGAAGAACGCTGGCATCGACGTACTAATAGGGGAAGTTGTCGAAGACATGACAACCAGAAACGTGATTGAACCACTATTAGTTAAAGAATCAATGATAAAGACCGCTGCGGAAGCAGCGTTGACCATAATGAAAATAGATGACATTATTGCAGCAAGTCCAGCAAAGAAAGAGAAGGAAAAGGAAAAAGAAAAGGAGAAGAAAGAATCCGAGGAGGTCCCCAAACCGGAGTTCTAAGAACCTAGGAGTTAATTGTTTTAATATAGAATCGTTTTTGATTTTTATTTTTAAACTCTAATACTTTATACTCTTTTTGATTAATCTAACTAGGTGTTTACAGGTTGACGCATGCGTTACTTGACATTTACAGGAAGGTGATAAGTCAGAAATTAACGAGGTTTGAAATAGCTAGAATTATAGGAGTTAGAGCACTGCAATTATCTATGGGAGCACCTCCACTGATAGATCTATCTAATATTGAAATAAGAGATCCAGTGTACATTGCAACAATTGAGATTATTAACGGCATTCTCCCAATGTCTATTTTGAGACCGGGAGAAAAAGGTGGATATGAACTTGTCCCAGTCAATAGACTACTTACACCAGAAGTTAGAGAATATCTTAACTCTATTCTCGAAAGCTGGGATCTCAGTCGTAGAGTTTAGGGATTACGGGAACTTCATTGATTTAGTGCTCGATCATCCAATTGAAAACATTAAATTTAAAACAATATATGCAGAACTCCTGAAGACGCATAGGATTCTAGCATTTCAGTTAAAAAGCATTACACCGGTTGTTAGGCTCGTTCCATATACTCCTAAAACCAGTTTCTTGCAAAAATACAAATTAATTCTTACTCTCTCAACCGTTCTAACAGTTTTCTTAACGGGTTTTGGTCTAGCGCAAGGATTATATGATGCTCTAGGTGAAATCGTAGGATTACAAAGGCTGATAATAGATGCAGTAATGTATACTGTTGTATTCCTTGTAATCCTAGTATCACACGAATTTGGACATTTAATTACAAGCAGGAAAAGTCATATAGAAGCAGAGGGCCCAATACTGATACCAGCACCACCTATACAACTAGGTTTCATTGGGACACTTGGAGCAGTAATCTTTACCAAGTCGCCTCCATCTACAAGGAGAGATTTAGCAAAACTAGGATTGTCGGGTCCCCTCAGCGGATTCATTGCCGCAACTCTAATGGGTATAGTTGGATTGTACCTGTCTCCAGTTGTACCAGCAAATATAGCAGAAACTTTAGTACAGTCTGGTAAAGCAGAGATGATGTCCTTTAGTAGTCTAATGTTTAATTTTCTGTTACTGCTGAGACCTACTCCCGACGTGTTGTTCATACACCCTGTTCTCTTCGCATCATACATCATGTACATGGTTACATTTCTGAATTTACTGCCAATAGGGCAACTTGATGGAGGACATGTTGTGAGAAGTGTAACTAGTGATCAGTCCTATAAGTACATTAGTACAATAACACCATTTGCATTAATTATGATCGGCGTTGTTTTAAGCATTATAATGAATACCGGGGCATTGTACATAAGCCTCGGATTACTTGCATTACTGCTATATGCTCTGATCGGTAGGCATGGACATCCCGGAGTAGCTAATCAATATGATGAATCTAAGTGCATCAGTTGCTTTATTATCTACATTGCATTATTCTTATTAACCATACCTGTTCCAATGATATAAAACGACGTCGTTGATAACTACCTAGTCGAATGGTGCTCAGCATTTTGAGTGGAAAACTACCATTTTCTAAAAATACACCTATTACGAGGAACATCAGCATATGGAACTTGAGAGGACAAATACTTGTAATAGCGGAAAAACCAAAAGCAGCGAGGAAAATCGCGCAGGCTCTTTCAAACAACTACATCGTGAAGAAATACCATGGAATCTCGTATTATGAAATAAATTCGAATGACTCCACGATCATTATAGCTAGCGCGGTTGGGCATCTCTACGAATTGCACACGGAGATACAAGGGTACCCGGTATTTGATTACGAATGGATTCCCGCTTATATGGTGGATGATAGAAGAAAGTATGTTAAATCCTACCTTGATCTACTAGACATGCTGTTTAAGAAATGTAGCTACTACGTCAATGCATGTGATTACGATATTGAAGGCAGCGTCATAGGATATCTACTTATAAAATTCCACGGAGATCCAGCACGTGCTTTCAGAGCAAAGTTCTCTAGTCTTACTGTGCCAGAGATAAGGGAATCGTTTAATAAACTTACATCACTTGATCATAACATGATCGAGGCGGGACTATGTAGACATGAACTTGACTGGATATGGGGTATTAATATAAGTAGAGCACTAATGCAAGCAGTTTACACTAGCACTAAGAAGAAGATAGTTTTAAGTGCTGGAAGAGTTCAAACACCAACGTTGAAATACATAGTTGACTATGAGATTCAACGAAATCTATTCATACCTGTACCCCAGTTCTCAGTAAGTGTGGTTTTGAAAAAAGATTCTACATTAATAACAGCTGATTACGTAAACAATCCTCTTAGGAAAGCCGAAGAAGTTAAATATATCAAAAACTATCTTGAGAAAAGCAAATACCTAGTTGTTAAATCCTATGTCACAAATAAGCAAAAATACAGTCCTCCTCCACCATTTAATCTCAGTGATCTCCAGGAAGAAGCCGCCAAGATATATGGCTTCAGCCCCATGAAAACACAGGAAATAGCTGAACAGCTCTATTTAGATGCGTTGATAAGTTATCCTAGAACTAATAGTCAAAAACTTCCACCAACACTTAACTATAAAGAAATAATTTACAAAATAGCCGAGATCCCTGGGTATCGTGGATTAGTTTCAAAACTACTCAGCGAAACAAAAGGTTTATTGAAACCCGTGGAGGGTGAAAAAGAAGATCCAGCGCATCCAGCAATTTACCCCACAGGAGTTAAGCCACAGAAGCTAACACGTGAGCAACTAGCTATTTATGATTTAATTGTCAGAAGATTTCTTGCAGCATTCGCACCTCATGCAACACTAGTCTTCATTAAAGCTGAGTTCACCAGTCTAGACCACGAGTATATATTCGAAACCACGGGGTTAAATATTGAAAACCCGGGTTGGATGACATATTATCATTTCCACACACCTTCATCCAAGCTTCTTCCCCCAATGCGTACAGGTGAGAAACTCGAAATCGCTAAAGTCAGAGTGAAAGAATCATATACAAAGCCCCCGCCCAGATTAAGGAAAATCGATGTATTGAGATGGATGGAAAAAGTCGGCATAGGTACAGAGTCGACAAGAGCTATAATAATTGAAAAGCTATTCGATAGAGGGTACCTAAAAAACACCAGAGCTGGCATCGAATTATCGGATCTAGGCATTGGGGTTATTGAAGTAGTAGAAACTTTTTTCCCAGACATTGTTAGCGTTGACCTAACCAGAAAATTTGAATTACTCATGGAAGATATAATGAAAAACTCCAGGAGCCGAGATCAGGTTTTAAATGAAGCTAAAAAACTCATCAACGAGCTACTATTAAGATTCAATGAACGTATCAGTGATGTTGGATTTCATTTAGCTAAGAAGCTCTCATTAACAAACGAGTACGATAAATGCATCATACCGGGGTGCAGAGGTGATTCTTTCAAAGAGGGGCTTTGTAGAATACATTATTCAGCATATGAAAACGTATTGAAAACGTATGAAGAGTGGAAAACTAGGAAAAATCTGTCTTTTAACGATTATTTAGTAAAAATAGCTAAGCTGAAGTCAACTGGGAGCCTCGTAAAGGATGTAGTAAAGCACTTTCTTACAAGCCGGTGAGCAATATTAGCTTTCATTTCTAATCATTAAGGCTAAATTACCTAGATATGGAATTTTGAAAATAACACCATTGAGCTCAACTACTTTCCCTACAATTCTTTCGTAAGGAATTCCTTTTCCGTTCACAAAGTACAAAAAGTCTGGAGCAGGGTTATTATCTCCTTTGGTAACATAGTAGTACTTGTTATTCTCTACTACAATGCCGATTACTCTGTGTATAATCAACGTTCCCATGGGAGTTTTATATACAACAACATCCCCGATATTTATTTCGCTAGGTTTAACTCTGGTTATAAATACAATGTCTCCTTCCCTCAGTAAAGGCAACATACTTTTTCCTTTCACAACAGCTACTATGGGCTCGTTTACTAAACCTGAGTATATAAAGATAAAAACCGTTGCTGCTAGTACCGCGATCAATAAGTAAGAAAGGATCTTTTCGCGAGATAACGCATTGAGAACCATATTCCCTTAAACCCTTAAGATCTACTCCTCTTTTAAGATTTCATCTAAGTCAAGCACAATTTCTTTGGGTGGTCTTTCATCTAAAATTTCTTGTTTCCCCTCTATTTCTACTCCTCCACCTACTTTAATCTTGCTCACTGTTCCTTTCCAACTGTATCCGCAATTCCTACACTTAAACACTCCCATCACTGTTACCGTTATACGTCCTGCTTTGTCAGGCAATGGTGAAACAAGATTCCAGGTCCTTGAAACCTCGATGTCTAAAGATCCGCACTTCGGACACTTCTTTGCGTTTTTTGAGGTCATTTAACTCACCATCAATAATTCGTATACAATACACATTATTAAAGGAAATGGTATAAAAAGAGCTATTGTTCTGTGTCGTTCACCTGATCTACGGAATAACGATAGAAGTATAAGACATGAAATTAATCCAAAAATGTGAATTATTCTATTTGTGCTAGTATAAGCAAAAAATAGTACTGGTAGCGCATACAGTGACGTTGGAAAAACAACGTATATGAATTTGTTTTTTATTTTCTCATACATGACAAGAGTCGCTGATCCCCATAAGATATAAGACGCTAATATATTAAGTATAAACAAATAATCGTACATAGCGTACACCGATGTGATGAGCTATGTCATTAATCGATATATATTGGGAATCTTTAATAATAAGAGACGTAAAAGGAAGAATGATCCTAGATAGTAGAGGTAATCCAACCGTTCAAGTTAAAGTGATCACAGAAGGATACGGCGTGGGCGTAGCCAATGCCCCTAGTGGCGCATCCACTGGAACACACGAAGCAGTCGAATTAAGGGATTCCAGTAGAGAATTTTTTGGTAAAGGTGTTAAAAAAGCCGTTGAGAACGTGAACAAGATTATTGCACCTGCACTAGTGGGCATGAACGCCGCGAAGCAACGGGAGATCGATAATAAGATGATTGAAATAGATGGCACCGAGAACAAAAGTAGACTTGGAGGAAATGCCATAGTAGCAACTAGTTTAGCTGTAGCAAAAGCAGCTGCATCAACCCTTGGATTACCGCTCTATATGTATCTGGGCGGTAAAGCCGCGGATACTCTTCCAGTACCCTTGTTGAACATAATAAACGGCGGAGTTCATGCTGGAAACAAACTGGACTTCCAGGAATTCATGATCGTGCCTGCTGGATTCAATAGTTTCCAGGAAGCGATCAGAGCTTCTGTTGAGGTATACCATTCGTTGAAGTCCATATTAAAAGAAAAATATGGTCCATCAGCAATTAACGTTGGAGATGAAGGTGGATATGCCCCACCACTTGAAAAAACTAGAGATGCTCTGGATCTACTTGTCAAAGCCGTAGAGAAAGCTGAATATGAACCAGGCAAACATATCGCATTAGCGTTGGATGTTGCAAGCTCTAGGCTTTACCGAGATGATAAAAAAACATATGTCTTAAACGGAGAAAACAAGGAGTTCACCAGAGACGAGTTCATAGCTTTCTACGAGGAGCTCGTAAAAGACTACCCCATAGTAAGCATAGAGGACCCCTTACATGAGGACGATTTCGAGGGCTATGTTATCATAACGAAAGAGCTTGGATCAAGAGTATTAATAGTAGGTGATGACTTATTCACCACTAATTATAAGAGATTAGAGAAAGGAATAGAGCTTAGAGCTGCTAACGCTATACTAATAAAAGTCAACCAAATAGGAACATTGACTGAAACCATTGATGTTGTTAAATTAGCTCATGAAAACAACTACAGAACAATAATAAGTCATAGAAGTGGCGAAACAGAGGATACATCAATAGCTGACATAGCAGTAGGTTTAAACGCTAAATTAATTAAAACAGGTGCTCCAGCTAGAAGCGAGAGAACGGCAAAATACAATAGGTTGCTTGAAATATATGAAGAACTCGAATATCCAAGGTACCCTGGTTTTTCTGTGTTCCCCCGTAAACCTTAAGTATTTTTTCACATTGCTTTCTTAACGTATTTCTAAGGCATAAATATTCCAATGATCATCAATGCTAATGCTAATGCTAGTATAAATTTCACGAACTGGCTAATAGTCATGTTTGGTATGGCTTTTAGTACCACTACCAAGAACTTTATGAAGATCACTGTAACCAGTATTAATAGCAAAGTGAAGCCTACGACAAATAACCAGAAACCTATGCCGCTGAAACCAGATAGTAGCTCGATAAATTTACCCATGAATTCCCCAACTTTACTGATGGTTGATGCAGCCATGTTTAATCCCTTAGTTGTCTTCTTTTTGAATTAGGTTTTAAAGGATAGGAGATATTGTATTCTTAAATAGAGAATGATGATGGTTAAAAGCGTGTAGCCCATTAAAAGGGCTATGACAGGCGCCAGGCTACTGATTCCTACGATTTTTAAACATTTCTAGAATAATACTTCAACTGGTGAAAACAATGTGTACAAGCATAGAAACCATTGGTGAATGCCTCGGTAAACCAGTATTTGATCCTTATGGCAGAAAACTAGGCCATATCGTTAGTTTCTACAGCGATGTAGATGGTAGGATCAGAGCAATTGAAATAAACATAGGTGATCATGAATATAAGGAGATCCCCATAGAGAGAATAAAATTAGCAACTGAGGGAGTAGTTTTAATCCCAGAATATGAATACGATGCGTTGATTGTTGAAAACAGGTTAAAGTTAATTAAAGCACGATTAGCGTCAATCGAAGAACTATACTCGAGAAAAGAAATAGCTACACACGTTTACGAGAACCTTAAAAAGAAACTCGAAGAAGAGTTAACTGTAATTAAATCCAGGTCGAAGGAAGTGAAAGAAAACCTTAGAAAAAGACTCCACGAAGTCGAAGAACAAATCGCGGAGGTGGAAAAAGCAATAGGCGCATTAAAAACAAGTTACCTAGCTGGAGAAATACAGGAGAAACCGTACCTTACCGCCCTTGATATTATGAAGAAAAGCCTCGAGATATTTTTAAAAGAGAAGGATGATATTAAGAAACATGTTGATAAAATAGAATCTCTAGAAGCCTTACCTCTAGCGCCTGCGATATCTCTTCAACAATCAAAGAGTTCAGCGCAGAGTACACCAAGTCAGCCCATGAACGTTGTAGTTGTAGGATAAGGAAGATAAAAACAGTTTTTAGATTCAAACCTCAGGTTTCGTTACTGGAATATCTTGCAACATTATAAATGGAGTTCTCGTAGGTATTCTAACTTCCCACCAAGATATATCGAATCTCTCGCGACTAGCCCCTGCAACATTTTTCATTAATTTCGGAAAACTTGTAGCAATACGAATTCTACCTCCATGACCAATTATTTCACCATTATTAATAACCAGGACCATGTCTCGTGAAACTGTTGAGAAATATCCTTCATAATAGTTTTGAAGCCTTGTATACCAGTTGTTAAGTATGAATAATCCACTTCTCACCTCAGGTATCAATTCTTCCTCCCTGAGGGCGCCTTCATTGATCTCCAAGTTCCACGGTAATGGTCTGATCCATCCAGCATTTCCACTAGTTTTAACCCCCATTTTCTGCGCTGTGCCACTATTGTGGAGTATGTTTTTAACCACACCGTTTTCTATGATTGGTTTATCGTAAGTTTCAACGCCTTCATCATCAAAACTACGAGTATTTGGTAGCATCACGTCTCTTGGTTTATCATATAGTGAAAACGACTCGGCCCCTATTTTTTCACCAGTCTTATATTTTGCGAAAACAGAGAACCCTGTCATAACGTTCAAAGCTGATGCCATAGAAGCTACGTAGTTGAATAAGTTGCCTGCAACTAATGGCGATATTATAATGTCATATACGCCAGGTGTTATATCGACTTTATTATTCGTTAACGTAGCATAATATCCAGCTCTTTCACCTACTTCCCTTATTTTCTCAATTGATAGTCTTGTTGATCCATGAGCCCAGTGTCCACTGAAATCTCCTTTGAAAGCTCTTGCATAAGCTTCTACGCTCGTTGTTTTCTCCTCACATTGGAAACCTCTACTGGTTACTAGAGATGTATTTGTTTTAGTTAGGGTTATTGCGCCAGCTACTCGATCTACCCCATGAGACATGGATGCATCGATAACTTCTTCGACAAGTTTGCCTGGATCATTCATGAAATCAACAACCTTCGGGTCATAAGCATCTTTTAAAGGAGCACACCTACCAGGTTCCGGCAGTGAAGCGTAGATCTCCGATTCTTCAACTCTGTCTGCTAATTCGAGTACTTCTTCCGCGTTCTTAATGATATAAATGGGGTCTTTGGTTTCAAACTGAAGGATCCATAATCTACCGGATTTAACTAGCCTTAATCTGATGCTTGTTTCAAGCCAGGTTTGAGTAATAGAAGGTTCTGTGTTCCATAGTTTAATCATTGTGCTTTCTTTCTCGGTAATCAACACTGCTACTTCATCAAAATACTTAGATACGGCTTTGATAATAGATTGAGCTAAGTCTAAACCACTCATTTCAATACACCAACTTTTATTTTATTTAACCTGGTGTTTGGTCCTCCAAACCATACGGGCACACCCTGCGACGGTTCTCCTTTACCACATGTTCCTGGATAAAACTCGAGGTTTCTATCCACGTTCACAATGTTACTATAAAACCAACCCGTTGTAAATTCAAGCACAGGATTCAGTACTGGTTCCGCTATTTCACCATTTCTTATAATGTATGACTCTAAACCAACATATCTTTGATTCCATCGTGCATCATCTATATTCCACTCCATGTAGGATTTCACGTAGATACCAAGGTGAATATCTTCTATCAACTCCTCGAATTTCAATGTACCTGGAGCTAGATAAGTATTACTCATTCTTATGATAGGTTCAGATGCGTAATCCATAGCTCTCGAAGCACCATTACTATTTGTACCAAACAACGTAGCAGTATGCCTATTGTGAAGAGGTTCATGCAAAGTTCCCTCCTTGTAGAGGTAACGTGGTCTTGCACGAACACATTCATCATCATACAGATAGAACCCGTAGCTTCCGGGAATAGTGGGGTCTTCTATCACGGTAGCATGTTCGTTTCCTACCTTGAATTTCCCTATCATATCTGGTTTAACATAGGATTCCCCTGCTTGTGCTGCTTCACGACCAAGAATTCTATCGGCTTCCATGGGGTGCCCTGCTGACTCGTGAACTATTAACCCCACGACCTCTGGCCCCAGTACAACATCCACTTTTTCCCCGGGAGGAGTTGTGCCTTTCACAAGAACGTTTTCTAGCTTCATTAATTCATTCATTACTACCTCATCTACTTTCCATTCATTAATTAACTCGCTTCCACCGGAGCCGCCGAATTCTCTAAATCTCTGCAGTACTCTGTCTTGGTAAAATAACGTGCTACCTATAGATACATATAAACGAGGTATTCTCGACTCTACAGCACCTCCATCAGATGTAACTACGAGCTTCTCCTGTATAGAGACTCTGAGGGAATTCAACATTGAAGGTAATTTAGCTTCTCTTAAAGCCCCCCGCGAGGATTTGTAGATGCTTAGTAGTAATTGAACAGCTTCATCAACCTTGAGATCTAGTAACGGTTTTTTCTCCACGACCGAGTATTTAGCCTTACCTAATCTTTCCTTTGAAAACTCAATTCGTCTTCTCCTGAATCTACTTGTTGCTTTAGCTCTAGTAATCGCTTTTTCAACTACTTCAAGTACTTTTTCTAGAGTTAAATTATTAGTTGATGCAAAACCTAAAGATCCTTCCACGAGAACCCTTATTCCAACACCTTTAAACCTACTTCGAGATATGCCTATTACCTTGTCATTACGTATAGTCACGGAGTAGCCATAATCATCTTGTAATCTCGCTTCAACGTACTCAGCTCCAAGGTCTAGTCCTCTGTCAATAGCCTTCATTAGTAAGGTTTCATCCTGGGTCAAATCACCACCTGAACTCCATGAATAATATAATCAAGTATAATTAAAATACTTAATGATCAAATGTGATTTAAAACCCAATTAATTTTATTAAAAGACTGATCAGAGCGGCTGATCCTATCACTACAATTGGATGTAATTTCAGTGTCAGCATTAATATGGCGAAAATAATAAACATTGATGTAGCCACAAAGTCCACTACACCGCTTTTTACTAATGTGCTATTAGCTAGCCTGATCAATGCATATAGGATGATTGCTAATACCGCTGCATTTATGCCTCGGAAAACTGCTTTTGCTATCCAATGATCCATGTATGGCCTCAAAGACATGACGATACCTAGGATCACTATGTAACACGGTAGAACAATACCAAGTGTTGCCAGTATTGAACCAGGTATTCCTTTCAATACGTAACCAACCCATGTAGCGGCATTTATAGCTATGGGTCCAGGGGTGCTTTCAGCTATTCCAATTATGCTTAAGAATTCTTCCTCACTTATCCATTTCTTTTCCTCTACTAGAACCCTATAGTATATTCCTATCCCTCCATAACCTCCTCCAAACATTATGAATCCTATTTTCAAAAATTCAAGAAACAACTCTAGGTATGAAACCATGGTTGAACACCTAAGTTCTCCGTTCATCGAACACCTCGGTATTCTAGGATAAATAATCGGGTAAGTATTATATTTTTATTTTTGAGACCATTAACCAACACACTTGAGGTGCTTTGTTTGAGTTCAGAAAAACTATTGGAGTTTTTCCAGCCCGAAAGCGTTGCAATAATTGGTGCAACACCGAAAGAGGGAAAAGTTGGAAGAGCTATACTGGAGAATTTCATTAAGAAATTTAAGGGAAGAATATATCCAGTGAATCCACAATACGATGAAATACTTGGTTTAAAGTGCTATAGAAATATCAAAGACCTACCAGAATCACCTGATCTAGCAGTTATAGCTATACCTGCTCAACATGTACCTTCAGCTCTGATGGAATTAGGAGAAAAAGGATGCAAAGCAGCTATCATTATCAGTGGAGGCTTCAGGGAGACGGGAACACAAGAAGGTGCAAAACTAGAAAATGAACTAGTAGAGATATCAAAGAAGTATAATATAAGAGTAATTGGACCAAACTGCATTGGGGTATTCGATAACTGGAGCGGTGTTGACACGTTTTTCACAACAAAGATGAGGAGACCTCCCCGTGGATATGTTGGATTCATAAGTCAAAGCGGTGCTTTTGCAACAGCCTTGATGGATTGGATGGCTTATCATGAAATAGGAGTTTCCAGAGCCATAAGTTATGGAAACAAAATTGATGTTGACGATGTGGATCTACTCGAGTTTCTTGGCGAAGACGATAAAACAAGAGTAATACTCATGTACGTGGAGGGATTAAAGGAAAACCGCGGCAAATCATTCATAGAAACAGCGAGAAAAGTTACTCTTAAAAAACCGGTAATAGTGTATAAAGCTGGGAAAACAAGTAGAGGAGGCCGTGCAGCATCAAGTCACACTGCTGCCTTAGCG
Source organism: Thermoproteota archaeon (assembly GCA_030550615.1). GTDB lineage: Archaea > Thermoproteota > Thermoprotei_A > Sulfolobales > Desulfurococcaceae > UBA285. The sequence continues at coordinate 30,607 of JAUQPA010000005.1, forward strand.
GGTGATTATTCAGTATATAGAGCCGCGTTTAAACAAGCCGGGGTAATCGAAGCAGAAAGCTTCGATGAGATGATGGATGTTGTGAGAATTTTCCTAGATCAACCATTGATGAGGGGGAACAGGGTATATGTAGTCACGGATGCTGGTGGCGTAGGAGTAATGTTAACAGACGCGCTAACGAAGAACGGTTTTGAACTACCCATTACCCCGCCCGACCTCAAGGAGCAACTTAAACGCATTCTGCCTCCACACTGTATCGTAGAAAACCCCATAGATCTCACAGGAGATACGGATGATGAAAGATACATAAGAGTTCTAGACTTATTAGCGAAAAGAGACGATGTTGATGCTATTGTAGTAGTAGCATTACCACAAGTACCGGGGTTGAAAGGAACATTTATCGAATACCTCGCTAAATTAAAAAAGGAGTGTAATAAACCTATAGTTGCTCTTACCATAGGAAGCGAGGTCTCCATGGAAACAGCTAGAAAACTAAGAGAAAATGGTATCACGGTTTTCGAATCCCCAGAGAGACTTGCAAATGCCTTAAAAGCTCTTAGAGACTATAGCTTATATGTGATTAAGCACATGGTTGATTAAAATGATGCCTAGAAAAATCATTGAAAACGCTTTAAATGAAAACAGAACTAAGCTCTTGGAACACGAGGCCTTCGAAATAGCGAAGTACTATGGTATCCCAACACCCAATGCTGTACTAGTGAAAACGCCGGAAGAAGCATACGATTTAGCTGATAAAATAGGTTATCCACTAGTTCTGAAAATTGTTTCTCCCGATATAACACATAAAAGTGATGTAGGAGGAGTAAAACTAGGCTTAAAGAATAAAGAAGAGGTATCAGAAGCTGTCAAGGAAATGTTAAAAACGGTTCAGTCGAGAGCCCCTAATGCAAGAATAGCAGGTATAATAATGTATAAAATGGCTCCACCGGGATTAGAAGTTATTGTAGGAGGAGTTCGCGACGATGTTTTCGGAGCGGTTGTAATGTTTGGTCTTGGCGGAATATTTGTTGAGGTCCTACGCGATGTTTCATTTAGAATTTCACCAGTATCCCTCGATGATGCTCTAGAGATGATAAATGAAATAAAATCTGCAACTATATTGAATGGCTTCCGTGGTCAACCCCCAGCCGACAAGCATGCCATAGCTGATATCATTGTTAAAACATCCAAGCTCTTAATGGAGAACCAGGAAATAGAATCAATAGACCTAAATCCCGTAATAGCGTATTCTCAAGGTGCTCTAGCAGTTGACGTAAGAATAGTATTGAAAAGGGGCAATAAATGAATTATACCGGTAACATCGAGGAATTAGCTAAGAGAGCGGAAGAACTATCTCGAGAAATCTATGAGACCCGAGAATACGTTAAGCAATTAAAAGAAAGAAAAAACACTCTCTTCGATGAGCTAAATAAACTCAAAGTAGAGAAAAACAAACTCCTAGAAGAAATTAGAAAAGTTAAAAATGACATTAGAGCTGTTCGCGAGGAAAGAAGAAAACTAATAGACGAGTACAAGAAAATCTCCGAGGAGCGGAAAGAAGAAGTACTACAAGCTAAGCTCCTGAAGGAATTGCTATCTAACAAAAATGCTGAATTACAAGCGTTATCCAAGGAGAATAGGATACCTATTAGCGTTCTGAAGAAGAAAATAGAAGAAATCGAGTGGACTCTTCAAACAAACGTTCTTCCACAAGAAAAAGAAAATGAATTAATCAGGAAACTAAAAGCCTACAATCAGTTACTAAATCGAGCATTAACCGCTAGGGAGCGGAAAGAGGAAGTACTTGAGCTGAGAGCTACGTATATTTCGACAAGAGCAAAAATAAATGATTTAACAGCTAAACTCAAAAAACTAAGAGAAACCATTAACGAGAAAACAAATAGAGTGAACATGCTTAAGGAAAAACTAAATGAAATAGTTTCAAAATATACAAATATAAAAACCGATATCGAAAACAAGAGAAAAGAACTCGAGAAATGCAATAATGAAATAACAGTTAGTATTTCTAAGTTAAACTCTCTTCGAGAACAATATCAAAAAACCTTGGAAGAAATCGAAAAAGCAAAAACTCTTTCAGCTATAAGTGAGAAAAGATCCAGAATTGCAAAGGACATTGAACAACGTGGTAGAAAGCGGATAACTCTTGATGAGCTGAAAATAATGTATGGAAGCCCCGAAGAACTAGAAGAAAATTAGCGTCCAAATCTTCTTTCTCTCATTTGATAACTTCTTATAGCTCTCCAAAAATCGATTTTCCTGAAGTCAGGCCAGTATACGTCACAGAAGTATAGTTCACTATAAGCTGAATGCCACAATAAGAAATTGCTTATTCTCTCTTCACCGCTAGTTCTAATAATTAGATCTAGGTCCGGTATACCACCTGTATACAGGTATTTAGTAAAAGTATCTTCGTTTATGTCACATGGCTTTAATAAACCCTTCTCGACGTCTTCGGCAATGGACCTCACTGCATCTATTATTTCCTGCCGACCCCCATAGCATAACGCTATTGTTAAAACATACTTTTCATGATCTGCCGTTGATTCCATAACTTTCTTCACCAGCTCCCTTAGTTTCTCTGGAACATGCTCTAGTCTCCCTACGACGAGGATTTTCACCCTGTTTCTGTATATTTCCGGTGTATTCATGAGCTCGGTTAAAGCTGTCTCCATGATTTTAAATAGATTCTCGCGTTCCACCGGGCTTCTATGTAGGCAATTCTCCGTGCTCATGGCAAATATGGTTACATAAGGAATTTTCAAATCCCAGATCCATCTCAACACATCCTTTACCTTCCTGTACCCATGGTAGTGCCCATTTGTTGTATTTAATCCTTTTTCTTTTGCCCATCTCCTATTTCCATCTGGTATTATCCCAATATGCCTGGGGAATGGGCCGTTTTTTATCTGTAACCACAGCCACTTCTCATATAGCTTATATATAGGTCCACTAAGCTTGAAACCTATTTTTAACAATGCTGATTCATATCTTCGTCTCCGTGGTCTACTCATGTTGAACCCTTGATGTTATTAATGTTAATTTATAAACAGGTCTTATCGTACAATATTTTAAAGCCGGTAAATAATTGTTAAACACTGGTGCATTACCTATGGCTTATTACCAAGGTAATGATCTAAGGAAACCAACTGGCGGATTAAAAGGAGAACATAGAAAAAAGAGAAAATATGAGCTTGGATCACCGCCAACCAAAACAGTGTTGTCGAATAAGGAGGAGAGAAAAATCGAAAGAGTACGTGGAGGCAATGTAAAAGTAAAACTAAAAGAAGCAGCATACGTGAACGTTGCACTAGGCGAAGGTTCTATAAAGAAAGCTCGTATATTAGATGTTGTTGAAACACCAGAGAATCCTCAAAATTCCAAGTTTAAAATCATCTCCAAAGGATCGGTGGTTAAAACCGAGCTCGGATTAGTAAAAATAACATCGAGACCGGGCCAAGATGGTGTTTTAAACGGAATCTTAATACGTAGAGAGTAGTAAGTAAAGCTTGGGATTTATAGTGAGCAGAGAATACAAGGGTTCCCGCATAGTTGTATACCCCTCGTATTTTAATGCAAATTTATCCAGGAAGAAAGGTCGTAGAGTGCCGTTGAAGTTATCTATACCCAATCCTATTTTGAGCGATATTGAGAAAATATGTAAACAACTGGGGTTAAATCCACTGGTAGAACAAGATAAATCCCATCCTCGAAACCCTCTTCAAAAAGGTAGAATAATCGTGGATAAACGCGGAAGTAAATTAAAAACTATTTATTTAATTGCCAGTGAATTGAAAAAACACCATCAGAAGTCTCGGTGAAACAACTGCTTGTATGTATTACGATAATCTAAAGTTTTTAAGTATAGAATGTCGCAATTGAAGTACTAGGGGTAATACATCATATTACTAACTACATGAGGTTTTACTGATAAACAACTTGTTCGTAGATAAAATAAATAAATCAATAAAATGCTGTATTATTTGATCTTGTAATTAAATATTTAAATAATCTTATAACGTACGTGTGTTAACTTATTGGATTAGAACTAGAAAGATGTTTTTTATTTACTAATAACACTAGCTATCTAATGGTCCTACGGTGATGATATGAGATTACTTGGTATAGCTGATATCTATAACAAGGAAGGATATCTCTTGATCAAACCCCACGTTGGTCAAGTACTAAAGTATGTTGGCGCGGAAGTTCACGATAGTATGGGAAGGAAGATAGGTAGAGTTATAGATGTAATTGGACGCACTGATGATCCTAGGTTAGTGGTAAAATTAAATTATCGCGATATAGGGGAATTTCTAGCTAATAGAAAAGAAAGAGTGTACTTTACTCTTCCGTGGAAAGCGAGAAAAGCAAGGAAATAGGTGTAAACAACATGGAGTGTCCATTTTGTAGATCCACTAATGTATTGTTCGATGCCGAGTTCCAAATATACGTTTGTCAACTTTGCGGAAGTGTCGTAGAAGAAAAACCATTTTACCAAGGTCAGGAAGTGTTTGATAAGGATGGAACATTATCTAGGTATAGTGGTGCATTTACACATCGCGTGCACGATCACGGTGTAGGAAGTACGGAGATCTCCGGGAATCTACGTAGACACATTAAGCAAGGCAGAACATGGGTTGCACGAAACCTTGATGCTAGAGTTAGCAAAGAAGATAAAAGACTTGTAAGAGCTCTTAAAGAATTGAATGAACTTATTAAACAATTAAAACCTCCGAAATCCGTAGGGGAAACTGCAGCAGAAATTCTCCAAAAAGTAGTAAAAGAACTAAATGTAAAGGAGCAGACATTAAAACGAGTTGTTATAGCTTCTCTATATCTCGCTTATAAAATGTGTGGTATGCCTAGACCTGCCAAAGTATATGCCAAGGAACTAGGCATCAAGGAAAGTGAGTTGTGGGAAGGTGTTAGAAAAATTAGAGAGGTCTACGGTGATGTTAAGATAGCTCCCGAGGTGTTCGAGCCTAGGTATTACGTTAGCTACATAGTGAATAAGCTCGAATTACCCCCTGAGGTAGCTGCTTTCGCGAGCGAGCTGTTAGCCCATGTTAAAACAAACCACACGATAAGTGGTAAAAGTCCTGCGAGCTTAGCAGCGGCTGCTGTATACTTGGCAAGTATATTAACTAATAATAGGAAGAACCAGCTTGAAGTCGGTAGCGTTATTGGTCAAACGGATGTTGCTGTAAGAAGTTCATATGATTTGTTGATCAGAACGCTTGATATAGATGTCATGATTTAAATAAGATTTGTTTTTGTATTAAAATATTACAATTATTATACAAATAGATAATTTAAACCAGATAAATTAAATAGCCATTGTAAAAATAAATTGGTTATGTATAATACGTGGTTTAGCCAAAGATAATTATAGGCGACAACGGTGCACTCAAATGTCAAAGTCGCTTAACAAATACGATATTGCTATATTAAAATGGTTGTCTCGATTAAACAAACCTGTGTTCCAGAACGATATACCGAAGCAGATTGGACTAGATTTAAAAATAGTTACTAAATCCCTGTATAAATTGGAGAAAATGAATCTAGTTGAAAGAAAACCAGCAGTTCATAATAAAAGAAGAACTTATATTGTAAGTGTGAACGTGGAAAAAGTTGTCAAAACGCTCGAGGAACACGGAGAATCTATTCTAACGCTTTCGGAGATCTTTAAACAAATCGCTGAAATTCCATGTATTTCATGTCAGCATATTTACAAATGCTATGAAGGGGGGTTCCATGACCCAATATATTGTTCGCTACTTACTGGGTATTTATCGCAACGATTCTCATTGAAAAACAATTAATAATTACAAAATATTAAATTTAATATAATGCTGTACTTAGATAAGGGATGACCCTGAACCCCAGTCTGATATATGATGAAACCGGGCGCTTAGGACCACCTTCTTGGCTTAATTACGTTATTTCTGTGTAGTTCAATGATTTTCCATGAGAGTTCCTCTTGTTTTAACCAATCACCATAACCTTTCCCAGCTCCAATGATTCTAGCTAGTTCTTTCTTAACCTCGCCAGGTACTATTGATGGGGGCTTCATGCAGAATGGCGATCCAGGTAAGGGTAAATAATAATGAAGATGAATTCTTCCACCAAGCTTGGTGATTTTCTTCGCTAAATTCACGGTTTCCCACATCTCTTCTACTGTTTCACCTGGGAATCCTATTATTAAATCAACATCCGGAATAAAACCATGTCTAGTAGCTGTCTCTACAGCTACTAATACGTCTTCTACGCTGTGTCTTCTATTTATTACATTTAGAATTCTTTCACTACCTGATTGAGCACCGATTATTAAAGACCTATTTGAAACGTATTTTTTTAAAACCCTAACAGCTTCTTCCGAAACATGCTCTGGTCTTACTTCACTTGGGAAGCTTCCCAAGAATATTCTTCCTGAGTATTTTGCCGCTACTTGGCTAAGAGTATATAGTAGTTGTTCAATTTCATCGATCTTTACTTCCCTACTAATGTCGCTTAATCCATAAGCTAATCCATCGGGAGAGATAAAACGAATATCTTTAATTCCACGCCTAAGAATCTGCTCCGCGTAGAAGACTATTTTATCCGGGTTCCTATGTCTGTACCTAAATCCATGAATATATGAAACTTGGCAATAAAAACACCCGTAAGGACATCCTCTTGTAATCTCTATAGGGTTTACGATGTTTCTCCAGTAGGGAAATGGATCATAAGTATTTAAGTCTATTGGCGATCTACGGCCCGTAAATACTACGTCTTGATCTTGATCCAAGTACGCTATACCTTTAACTGATAAAATATCTCCTCCATCTCTCAACGCGATAATGAAGTCTCTAATGGATTCTTCTGCTTCACCTATAAATACGTAGTCGAAGCCGAAGTACATGAGACATCCAAGAGGATCTCCTGTTGCATGGGGGCCGCCACATATCGTTATACATCCTATTTTCTTAGCATTGCGAATAAATTCTTTTAGTTTTAAATAGTAATCATCCTGGGCAATTGTTGTCGTTAACAAGCTGAGTGCAACTACGCATTTCTCGTTTTTATTCACTATACTTGTTGCATAATCCAAAATCTCGTTAAAATCCTCCATTAATTGAATTTTGATCCCACTAATCAGGTCTATAGATGCTATCAAAGCATTTAAACTATAACGTGTCCGCTTGTCATATAAGAACACGATATCATAGCGCAATTCATCTAACCTGGAAACATTTAAATTTCACTATATTTCTTATTGTATAACAGCTTTAATGAATAAAAATAGGGTGTTTTAACGTGAAGGCAAATAATGATTTAGACCAAGTCGAAATACAAGAGCTTGCTCGTAGAGTTAGGCTTAGAATCCTTCACGAAGACGATGATGTAGTCCTTGTAACAGCACCAAACGATGAGGAATTAGCAGGCATCGTCAGGGAGTTATTGAGCTATAAACCAATGAATCTGAAGGAAATTCATCAAATACTCTCAGGTATTGCAAGTGAAGATAAGATCAGAAAAGCTCTTAATATGCTCCTGGATCGTGGGGAAATATACATCGGCAATGATGGAAAGTACGTTACAGTAGTGCTGTAATTACCTAAGTAACCCCTCCTCATACATAATTACTAAAACATCGTAAAAATCTCTAGCAAGCATTTTAACACCTGCTTTTTCAAGGTCACGGTTTCTCTCTGGAAACGTATTTATACCGATAAATATACCGCCGCTTTTTACACAGCTATAGTAATCCGCTATGTAGTCGCCAATGCAAACTATCTCCCTGCTAACCCCGTGTTTCTTTTTCACGTATCTTATCAGATCTGATTTATCAAACAAGAATTCCTCCTTGAATCCATATACTTGCATGTCTTGAAAAGTTAAGACATCGTCGATGTATCTATCTAAACCATGATTTCTTAGATCCCAGAGTATATACCGGGGGGATGTTTCCCGCCCTGAAATGACGACTATTTTCACGTTTAATCTCTTCAAGGTGATCAGAAATTCTCTTAAACCACGTAATGGTTTTGAGTGCCTTGATACATACACGCGTCTAAATGTTTTCCAAAACTCCGTGGGATCGACTTCCATCGGAATTCTATCTCCAAGCCTGTTTTCTCGAAGCAATGTTAGAAACTCCTGAGTAGAAACACAGTTTGATCCATGTATTCTAAGGGCCTGGCAGTATGCTTCATAAAAATCAATAATATTCTCAACAGTCGTTTGATCGTAATCTAATATAATAAGCTCCAACCTGGCCACTTTTTTACCCTCAGGTTTCGGGAGATTCTTCATTACTCCGTTTTCGGCAAAGTCATCATCAGGTTTAAAGTTAATACCTGAGAATATTATATATTTTAGTGAATCTATTATTTTCCCCAATTCATCTACTACACGAGTGAAATTCATGAGTATCACTGAGTGCGTAAAGAAAGAAGATAAGTTGTATTGCAATGAGCTAGGTGTACTGGATATTGAGCAGGGTACTATTAAATTCTCCTTTAATGATGAAACTAATGTATTATTCATACATGAATTAAATGAAATAATTCTATGTACCGGTCTTGACTTTCAAGTTTACGTATGGGGAAAAACAAAATACACTTTATGGACCCTGAGGCCGGGAAATAGTTCTTGCATTGTACTCAAAGATCTTTTCCTCGATGAATGCACCGAGCACGTATATGTTGTTTCATCCTTCCCCAATATGTGTGATAAACTTAACTATACCGAGTGCGAAGATGAATTAATCACAGAGATGAAGCTAGCGCTAAATATGCCGTTGTTCATACTTGTTGGTTTAAGAGATGATCTACAACACCGGAATACAATTAACATTGTAAACCACGAAGATCCTGCTAGTTGCCAACAGAAGTTGACAATGCTTGCTTCCATGGTCGAAGGTCGAGAAAAATGATTGTAGATGCTCATATTCATTGCACAGAGCTCGAAAACATTGATAAATACGCTAATAACACGGAATTCATTCTTGTTTGTGTAGCCGATGACCCGAATTCAAGCCGCGAAGTAATAGAGTTTTCCAAGAAATACAGCAATATTATCCCCTGTATTGGTATTCATCCGTGGAATATCCACGAATACAGTCTTGCACAAATAGAATCTTCGCTTAAACACCTAGTGAACAACCATGATGTTAATTGTCTAGGTGAAATTGGATTAGATAGGAGATTTAGACCTCATACATTTGATAAACAACTAGAAGCCTTTTCCTTGTTTATGAATTATGCCAAGGAATTTAATCTCGTATTGAATTTACACGCGGCTGATGCGTGGAGAGAGGTTTTTGAATTAATTTATCGAAGTAACATTAATAGAGCATATTTCCACTGGTATACGGGGCCCCTTGATCTACTTAAACAAATTGAAGAAATCGGTTTCTACGTGGGTTTCAATCCAGCTTGGCAAATACAACAGAAACACAGAGAAATACTCGTACATGCTAACCTAGAATATCTGATTACAGAGAGCGATGCCCCATACAATTACCGCGGTTTAATTATGACGCCGGATCTCATAAAGAAAAGTATCGAGTATATTGCTACTGTGAAAAAAACCAGCGTCGATTACGTGGAGAAAGTAATCTACTCTAATTTGAAAAGACTATTTAAGATGTAGTTAATCTATCTAATGCAGTTAACGTATCTGAAATTACTTGCTTAATTCTTTTAATTTCCTCGAAAATTGAATTGATCTTTTTCGCCAGCTCGTCTCTTTCTTTGACTAAACTTTCCTTTTCTTTCTTACTATTCTCTAATTCAACTTCCTTCTCCTTCAACAATGCTTTTAACTTCTCGTTTTCTTGTTTTAGATCCTCCAATTGCTGCTCGAGGGTTCTAGCGTGTACTCTTAGTTTCTCCAGTTCTTTGCGTAATGTTTCAAGTTCTCCCTCTACACCTGTAATCGGGGCCTTGATGAATGGAACTAGCAGTTTTAATTCCCCTTTCTTGATTTTTTCATAGGTTTCAGCTATGAGTTTACCTGCTTTTGTTTTCTGAGTTAGATGGCTTCTTATTGTTGTTTCCGATCTCCCTAATTCCTCGGCTATTTCAGATGTTGTTAAACCAGCCTTATACCTAGCGAAAGCTGCTGCAGCAACTGCTAAGCTATCTATCCACGTGGATCTTTCAACCGGGTCTTTTATCAACTCTAATACTTCGGGTCTATATAACGTTCCGATAACTAGTGCCATTTCTAGCTGGGTAATTTCTTTTTTGCCGAGGGGTTTGAGAGGTACATTTGTTAGATCAATATAAATTTCCTCGGCCGTGTTAGATCACCAGAATACCTCTATACAAAATCTATTTTATTTATATATCTTGAAGCAATTTAAATATGAACGTTTCTTGTCAGCTCAGCTGAGGATAGCGGGTACTGTTCAAAACCATAGCGTTGATCGTCGTCTGTATTATTTTCTAATAGATAAGTACTTCATGAATTCGTTGAATACAGGGCTGGGGTTCAGTGGCCTACTCTTGAACTCTGGGTGTGCTTGGAGACCTAAATAGAATGAATTCCCATCTCCATACTCTATAATTTCTACGTGTCCCTCCTCACTATAACCCGAGATTCTTATCCCTGATGCCTCCAGCAGATCAATGTATTTTGGATTAACTATATACCTGTGTCTATGCCTCTCATATACTTCATTAGTTCCATAAATTCTCCAAGCTAATGTACCGGGTGTAATTATTATTCTTCTTGCACCTAAGCGCAGTGTACCTCCCTTGTCCTGGACACCAAGTTGCTCTGGTGATAGAATCACTACTGGGTGAGGTGTGTTTGAATCGAGTTCAGTGCTATTGGCATTTCTTAATCCCGCGAGGTTTCTTGCTGCTTCTACAACCATTAATTGCATTCCAAAACATATACCTAGAGTGGGTTTACCTTCTTCTCTTAAATACTTTATAGCCTCTATCTTTCCCTCTGAACCTCTCTTACCAAATCCAGGTAGAATAATGGCTCCATCTACTTTATCCAACTCATTTATTAAACCTGGATTCTTCTCTATATCTGTTGACTCTATCCAAATAAGCTCCGGTTTTACACCATTCCATGCAGAGGCGTGGTTTAATGCTTCGATTATGCTAACATAGCTATCTTTGAGCTTCGTATACTTTCCAACCATAGCTATTTTCACGGGCTTACTGCGTTTCTTCAATCGTTCAACAAATGAATTCCATGTACTTAAATCAGGTTCTCTCACCTCTAGATCTAATCTCTCAAGTAAATACTTAGTAAACCCCTGCTCGTTCAGCATCAACGGTATTTCATAAGAAGTTTCTAGGAATGGGCAACTAAAAACACCACTAGGTGGTAAATTGCTGTGAAGCGCTAATTTATGACGTGCTTCGTCATCCAAGTGCCTTTGAGACCTAGCTATTAATGCATCAGGTTGAATTCCTATTCTTCGTAGTTCTTGAACACTATGCTGAATAGGCTTTGTTTTCAACTCACCTGACGGGAGAATAGGTGCTAATCCTATGTGAACGTAAAACGTGTTTTTAACTCCTTCATCGAATCTCATCTGTCTAGCAGCTTCTTGGAAAGGAAGACCTTCTATATCTCCTACCGTACCCCCTATTTCAACTATTACAACATCAGCCCCGCTCTCCCTGGAGATTTCCCTGATCCTTTCCTTTATTTCGTTAACAACATGCGGTATTATTTGCACACACTGACCCAGGTATTCTCCACGTCTTTCTTTCATAATAATTGAGTAGTATATTTGACCTGACGTAATGTTATTTTTCTTTGATAAATCCACGTTCAAAAACCTTTCGTAGTGACCAATATCCATGTCCGTTTCTCCACCATCATCAGTTACAAATACTTCTCCATGTGCAAAAGGACTCATTGTACCAGCATCAACGTTTAAATATGGATCAATTTTTATAGCTGTCACCGAGTATCCTGCACTTTTTACCAGTAGACCTATAGATGCTGCAATAGTACCTTTACCGAGACCCGATAATACACCGCCGGTTACAAATATGTACTTCGTCAACGTGCCCGAGAATTAATAATTAAAAATAAGTTTAAAAAACATTTGTTATATAACTAAGCACATGAATGAACCAGATTCACGTAGAAAAATAAGATATATAACCTGGCGGGAAGTTCATGAAATAATCGGATCTCTCGCCAATCGCTTAATCAGAGATTATATACCGGAGATCATAATCGCAATTGCAAAAGGAGGGTTAATACCAGCCAGAATACTTTCAGATATCCTAGGAGTCGATGAAATAGGTTTTATTGAAGTTAAATTCTATAAAAGCATTGGCGTTAGATCAGAAAAACCGTTCATCAAGTATATTTCGATTCCTTACTTAAAAGACAGAAACGTTCTAGTAGTAGATGATGTCGTGGACAGCGGCAGAACAATACAACTAGTAGTAGATTCCCTAGCTGTTCACGCTCCTAAGCAGCTTAGAACATTTGCATTGTACTTGAAACCGTGGAGTACTTATATCCCGGATTATTATTTTGGAATTACAGATGAATGGATAGTGTATCCATGGGAAACATGTGAAGCAAAAAAAGAGAAAGTTGAATTAAATAACCAGGAATTTAGAGAACTCGGCATGTATTGTGTTTCCTAGTACCTATCTGTTTTAAGAACTTTATCCGGATAAACAACTATGCCTTTATCAGTTATTTCAAATATATGTCTTTTCATGCTGTGGCTTGTGCCCCTCATTTTCCAAATAACTAAACTTCTCACTAATTCTCCGCCGACTTCGTCGAGATCTAACCTAATTATGCCATCTGCTGCGTGCTCAACACCAGGGCCTCCGAAACCTCTCTCTGTTACTGAGACCTGGGACACTAGGATACTCGTGGTACCCATTCCCGAGAGAACTTTCTTTAATTGAAGAACTATGCTCCTAGCCACTGAAGGCTTAGTTAAGTAGAGTGTAGATACGCTGTCAACAACTACTCTTTGAGCATTTACTTCTCTTATGGCTGACCTGAGAACATCAATAAGTTCCTCAATGCTATCTGGATCTTTAACTACATATTTTTCTCTTTTTGCTGCCTCACCTATTCCCGCCGTAAATGCATCTACAATTGCAAATTTTCCTTCTTGTTCATATTGTTTAACATCCCATCCAAAATTCTTCATGTTGATTCTAACTTGAACTGGGTGTTCCTCTAGTACAACGTAGAGTCCTGGTTCCCCCATTTGTAATCCATTCCAAAGAAATTGCGCTGAAAATATGCTCTTACCTGTTCCCGGACCACCACTAAGTAATACAACATTTCTCTTCGGTATTCCACCATTCAATATCTCGTCAAAGCCCGGAATACCTGTTTTTATTCTTTCAACCATGTAGAACACCTTGAGCTATAAATACTGTGCTACATAATAATTATCTAATTAGACAAAACAAATATAACTGTTTACAGCTTCTGGTTTTTCACAGTTTTATTACCCTTTAAAATAGTTTTAAAGACTGAAAGCAACGGGGTATGCCAATGTCGACTGGAATGAATCGAGCTGATAAATCAATTAAATTAAGGGTTGCGGAAGCTAGATCAAGAGATGTCGGCAGAAAAATTGCCAGAGTTGATCGAGAGACGATGAAGAAACTCGGTATAGAAGTAGGAGACTTTGTTGAAGTCATAGGCCCTAAAGGCAGGGAGGTATTGAAAATATGGCCTGCTTATCCTGAAGACGAGGGTCAAGGACTCATAAGAGTGGATGGAACAGTTAGAAAAACCATAGGTGTCTCCCCGGGTGATTACGTTACAATTAGACCAATAAAAGTAGAACCTGCTACACGAATAATAGTTGCACCAGCTGAGAACATGCCTAGAATTAACGCTGATCCAGAGTACTTTGCTCAAATAATCAAGAAATACCTGCAAGGAAACCCGGTTAAACGAGGAGACGTTATCGATATACCTTTCTATGGAATGTTATTAAGATTTGTAATTACAAGCGTTCAGCCATCCGCGATTGTCTACGTAACCGATGACACAAACATTGAAGTTAGATTACAGCCAATTAGACCCGGAGTTGTAGGGGAAGGAGTTCCATTAGTAACATGGGAGGATATCGGCGATCTCGAGGAAGTAAAACAAAGAATACGGGAAATAGTTGAACTACCTCTTAAACACCCCGAGCTCTTCGAGCGACTTGGAATTGAGCCGCCTAAGGGTATACTATTGTTTGGTCCACCTGGAACAGGAAAAACACTACTAGCAAAAGCGTTGGCTAATGAAATTGGAGCATACTTCATAACCATTAATGGACCGGAAATCATGAGTAAATTCTACGGTGAATCCGAGGAGAGACTTAGGAGGATATTCGAAGAAGCTCAGGCCAATGCTCCTGCTATAATATTTATCGATGAAATAGACAGTATTGCACCTAAAAGAGAGGAAGTCGTAGGAGAAGTGGAAAAAAGAGTTGTATCACAATTACTAACTCTCATGGATGGCCTCAAAGAACGCGGCAAAGTCATCGTTATTGGAGCTACTAATAGACCAGAAGCACTAGATCCAGCCCTGAGGAGGCCGGGAAGATTTGATAGGGAAATAGAAATACCGCCTCCTGATAGAAGAGCTAGAAGAGAAATACTAGCGGTGCATACGAGAAACATGCCCCTAGCTGATGACGTTGATCTAGATAAAATTGCTGAAATGACGCATGGTTATACCGGTGCAGATATAGCTGCCCTGGTTAAAGAAGCAGCAATGAATGCTCTTAGAAGATTCATCCAGAGAGAAAACATAGACCTGAACCAGCCAATACCAGCTGAGAAACTCGAGAAACTGAGAGTAACAATGGATGATTTCCTAGTTGCCATGAAATCCATTCAACCTTCCTTAATGAGAGAAGTTATCGTTGAAATACCTGAAGTACGCTGGAGTGATATCGGTGGACTAGATGATATTAAACAAGAACTAAGAGAAAGCATTGAGTGGCCAATGAAATATCCACATGTATTTGAAAAAATGGGCGTTGAGCCGCCTAAGGGTATACTATTGTTTGGTCCACCTGGAACGGGAAAAACACTACTAGCAAAAGCTGTTGCTACGGAGAGTGGTGCAAACTTCATTGCGATCAGAGGCCCCGAAGTTCTCAGTAAATGGGTTGGCGAATCCGAGAAAGCAATACGTCAAATATTCAGAAGAGCAAGAATGGTTGCTCCCACTGTAGTGTTCTTCGATGAAATAGATAGTATTGCGGGCGTGAGGGGCAGTGATCCAAGCGGAGTAATTGACCGAATAGTAAATCAATTACTAACCGAGCTCGATGGCATTCAGCCGTTACGTAGAGTTGTTGTTATAGCTGCAACAAATAGACCCGACTTGCTTGATCCCGCGTTACTAAGGCCTGGAAGATTCGATAAATTAGTCTACGTTCCACCACCAGATTATTATGCACGGCTTGAGATATTCAAAGTACACACGAGGAAACTTCCTCTAGCCGAGGACGTTCGCTTAGAGGAGCTTGCTAGGAGAACCGAAGGCTATACAGGTGCAGATATTGCAGCTGTATGTAAAGAAGCAGCGATGCTAGCGCTCAGAGAGATATTTACATCGTCGGGGTCTTTGCAAGTTACTAAAATTGAAATGAGGCACTTCATTGATGCTCTAAATAAGATCCCACCTAGCTTAAGCAAAGCTGATGTTGAAATGTATGATAGATTAGCCAAAGAACTTAAACGAGTTAGCACTAGCGGCGGATTCAGGAGAATACAGTTACCGTATGCATAAATCAAGAGCATTAGCAACTTGAATATTAGTAGTGAATGGTGCTGATTATTTGATTAATTCAAATGAAATAGTAATACCTAGTTCATTTAAGCGTTTTTTGCGAGATCTCGGCAAGGTATCCGAGATTTTAATTAAAGGCCGAATAAGGGCTTTAATAGTTATTTCAGGTTCGGATCCAACGAAACTAGGTGTTCTTGCAGCGAGAACTATTGAGTACTATGTTTCAAAGTGGTTTAAGCAAACTAGGGAAAAAGAACTCAAGGGACTCTACGTTTTTCACGATGAATTCCCCGATGCAGTTAAAATGAAAGAAATATTTGAAAATAAGGTTTCAAAAATAACCAAGAAAATAGATTTCGAGTTCGCTGTATATGAGAAAAGTGAAAGATACTTAGGTATAACAATTCAGATACTAGTAATGGACTTAACTAAGGATCTAAAGCCAAATGATGTTGGAAGATTAGTTGGAATAGTTGAAGGAGGAGGCATAATATTATTCCTAACGCCAACGTGGAACACGTGGGACACCTTCAAAACAATATTCAAAGAAACTTTAACTGTTCCACAGTTCCCTGAACCCAGACATATATTCATAACGTGGATTAAAAAGAAGCTTTTAATGCATGATGGAATAGGTATATATGATGCTGATAACGATAAAATCATAAAGAAACTTGCAATCAAAAGAGAAATAAAAGAGTATGTGAAAAGCGTTTCTATTCCAAAGGAGAGAGTATTTCCCTCGGAAGTATATGAACATGCTCTAACAATGGACCAGGTCAATGTAATTAAAATGCTGGAGTATTTCTACGAGAAACCAGAAAAAGGCAAGAAGAAAGTACTTGTATTAACAGCTGATAGAGGACGTGGAAAAAGCTGCGCAATAGGAATAGGTTTAGTGGGATTACTACATTTATTTCGTAAAATAAAACCGAAGTTTAGAGCATTAATTACATCGCCATCTCCCAGCAATATTCAATCACTTATGAGTTTAGCAATAAGTGTTTTAGACAGCTTACACTACAAGTACGATGTTGTAAAAAAAGGTGGCAATATCATCGAGATTCGTGGAGATAAATTTAGCATAGAGTACTGGGAACCCATTGTAATACCTAAAATTAAAGGAGACATAGTTGTGGTTGATGAGGCTGCTGGAATACATGTTCCACTTCTTTACAAAATCCTAGAAGTTCACAATAGATTAGTATTCTCCTCCACAATCCATGGATATGAAGGTGCTGGTAGAGGCTTCTCTGTTAGATTTCTAAAGAAGTTGAAAACTATGGAGAACATTGAATTGTATCAATATGAAATGACCGAGCCGATAAGATACAATTACAACGACCCAGTAGAAGAATGGCAGTTCAAAGCGCTACTTCTAGATGCAGAACCCGCTGAGCTTGATGAAAAAGATCTCGAGGATATCGAAAATAAGAGGCTATTATACGTTAAGTATGATCCCAAGGAGCTATTCGAGAAAGAGGATGAGCTAAGGCAGTTGTTCGGTATATATGTACTTGCCCACTACAGGAATGAACCAGATGACTTAGGTATGTTAGCGGATGCACCACACCATGTAATAAGAGCAGTTAAAACTTCAACAGGTAAAATAGTGTGTGCAATACAAATAGCACAGGAAGGCCCCATAGAGTCAAATATGGTAGATGAGTTATTAAAAGGAGGTAAAATACCAGGTAATATCATACCAGATAGGTTTCTTAAGCACACAAGGCTCGTGGAGTTCGCTTCCACGGTAGGGTGGCGTATAGTTAGAATAGCTACGCATCCAGCTGTTCAAGGCAAGGGCATTGGGAGCTGGGCTATAGAGAGGATATTCGAGGAGGTGAAAGAGAGGGGCCTTGATTGGCTTGGATCAGGATTCGGTGTGACCGATGAATTGCTTCGTTTTTGGATTAAGAACAATTTCAGTGTTATTCATATAAGTCCAGATAGAAATCCGGTTAGCGGAGAATACACTGTTCTGGTTTTAAAGCCAGCAAATGAGAAAAGCTCCAAGCTCGTGGAAGTAGCTCAAATGGAGTTTAAAATGAAATTAATAAACAGTCTTCCAATAAACTATAGGGAACTAGAGCCGGAGGTTGTTTATCTGATGTTGGATGATAAACCCTACGTATACAGCGATAAACCCGTAAACTACTTTTCATCAATTGCGTTGGACAGACTGTGGACTTATTGTAAAGGACCAATGACTTTTGAAGCAGCGGCAGATCTAATGTATATTATCGGCAGGATGTATTGGTTAACTAAAAAAGATGCTAGACCTAAATTAAATAGAATGCAGGAAATGCTTTTGATCACCAAAGCTCTTCAAGGTCTTACGTGGGATGAAGCTTCAGAGATCCTAAAGAAACCGGTGAAAACACTGCAGGAGAGTGGACATGAGATCGCATGTATATATTTCGAATATTTAACTGGAATCAAACCCGATGAATACA
This sequence comes from Thermoproteota archaeon, assembly GCA_030550615.1. Classification (GTDB taxonomy): domain Archaea; phylum Thermoproteota; class Thermoprotei_A; order Sulfolobales; family Desulfurococcaceae; genus UBA285. The sequence goes on from JAUQPA010000005.1 coordinate 48,831, forward strand.
ATCCAGGAGTAAACATAGCTACGTATAAAACAGGGTTCGCATAATAAGGTAAACTGCTTCTAGCTTGAAAGGGTTCCAAATGACAATAATCCTCAGAACTAATCCTCTTGAACCGGATCTTGAAGTAATAAAACAAGCAGCTAAAATCCTACTAGAAGGCGGCGTAGTTGCTTTTCCCACTGAAACGGTTTATGGTTTAGGAGCATTGGTGTTTAATGAAAAAGCAGTTAGCAAAGTGTTCTGGGCTAAGAAAAGGCCTCCTGACAATCCATTAATTATTCACATATCGAGTATTTCTATGCTCGATGAAGTTGCCGTTGACATTCCAGAAGAAGCATATAGACTAATACGGGTTTTATGGCCTGGACCATTGACTTTGATCTTGCGAAGACACCCCCAAGTTCCTAAACTAGTTACCGGCGGTTTGGATACCGTAGCCGTTAGAATGCCAGCACACCCCGTGGCAATTAGCTTAATTAAAGAACTGGGGATCCCCATAGCAGCTCCTAGTGCCAATATTGCTGGCAGACCGAGTCCAACTACGGCCGAACATGTGATTAGAGATCTACAGGGGAGAATAGATGCTGTGATTGATGCCGGCGAGACAATCTACGGTGTTGAGTCAACAATAATAGATATCTTGTCAAAACCCCCTGTTTTAATGAGGCCAGGTGCTTATCCTGTTGAAGAAATAGAGAAGATCCTAGGCACGAAAATAGAAATCCCGGATTTTGCTAGAGGTTTAACAGAGGCAAATACAGCACTAGCTCCTGGGGTAAAATACCGCCATTATTCACCTGAAACACCTTTAATTCTCGTGGAATCCTCATCGAGCGATCTATCGAAGATCATAAACGCTGTGAAAGAACTATCGATGAAATACGCTGAGAATGAAAATAAAAAAGTATGCATAGTTGCATCAAGTGAAACCATAAGTATGTATGAATTCATGTCGATGAAAATACACGTCTTGAACATCGGCTCTAGAAACAACTTATTTGAAATAGCGAGAAACCTCTTTAGAACACTTAGGAGTTTAGATGAATTGAGTTGCGATATTGCAATAATAGAAGGTGTCGAAGAGAAAGGACTTGGATTAACCATTATGAATAGATTGAGAAAAGCGGCTAAATTAAAGATCCGGGTTTAAAGAAATGCCGAACTCTACTGAGATCTTGAAATATAAGTTACTTTGATCGAATAATTAACTAAATACTTCGTAAATAGCTCTTTTACACACGATAGTACAATTTTGTTTGATTCCTCGCTCCCATATAGTCTCAGAACTGCTTCGTTAAAACCAGGATATATGTGTAAACTCGCTACAAATTCCCCATTATACATAATTCTAATACTATAGGAGTGCCTTTCAGCCCATAGTCCTCTTTTCCTTAACTCATCTACTATACTATTCAATACTTTAACACTTATACCGATAGGGAGCATGGCTGATCCCAGCACTCCATGTACTCAGTTTTCTTAATTTATAAACAGATATAGCATAAATTATAACTATGTTTATTACGGGAACATACACCTAGGGATGATAAAGCTCTAAAGGACTGAAATATGATGAACCCGCGCAGGGATGACCATGATTCTCTACTAATAGTTGCTTTAACTGGTGCGAGCGGTATATCATATGGATTACGGTTATTGAAATACACCAATGTGATTAGAAGAAAGTATGATCTTATATACGTTGTTTATACAGAAAATGCCACGAGAGTAGCTAGTGTCGAAGAGAAAATCGATTTGCGAAATTATTTATTATCGTGTGAAGTAGATAAGGTATACTCAGAGAACGATCTAGACGCTCCTATTGCAAGTTCCAGTAGATTAATTAGCTCAGATATGGTCATCATACCTGCTTCTCTGAACACTATTGCTAAAATAGCTAATGGAATACAAGACAACCTTGTAACCAGAGCAGCTTGCAACATACTTCGTTTAAGGAGAAAACTAATTATTGTACCCAGGGAAACCCCCCTATCCACAATTGACCTAAGGAACCTTCTCAAATTATCAATTGCTGGAGCAATTATTCTTCCAGCTTCACCTGCTCTATACCCCAGGCCAAGAACCATAGATGACATAGTTGATTTCATCGTAGGAAAAGTCCTAGATGTGTTGAATATAGATCACAACATTTATCTCAGATGGGGCACTAGCTCTACCGATGTATAGCAACAAAAATATATTAGGACACAGACATAAGTTATGTAGGAAAATTCAAGGACGAAAAGGTGCCTTCTAATGAAAAACGCCGATAGCGAGGGCTATAGAAGTCGTCCTCTCCATCAGCCTTATAAACCACATAGACCAATACACCGCGAAGAAGCTGAAAAAGAAAGAAGAGTTTCTCCTCAACCAATTGGCGAGAAATGTAATCCGCTATGCCCATTATTTACATGTACTAGAAACGCATTATTCGTAATAAATAAACCAATTAAAGGAAGAGTACTTAAAGTCGCTCAATGTAGATTAACTGGTGGCGATTGTATTAGTGGAGAATGTCAATACGCCTCATGTAGGTTAAATAGCCTCCTACCGGATGGTAAATGTGCCAAAGCTCTAGAGAAAAAGTTCTCCAGGCCATCCGATGACGAGATATTTAAGGAAATGATGAAGGTAGAAGAATACGATATAAGCGACTTCAAGTAACAAGATATGTTATGGTTTCCACCAGTTTAATACAAGGTACTTAACTTCCTTGTCTTCTTTAACAATAGCTATTACAAGTTTCTTTTTAACGGAGTGCAATAGTCTACCTGCCCTCACTAATTCTATAGGGTCAATTGTTTCTTCGCCGGTGTAAACCAATACACCAAAAGGAGCATGATCTATCCCTGGGCCATGTCTATATACTAGGTAATCGCAACCAAATTTTAATCCTCGTCTAACTACGAATCCTCTCTTCTTCAAATCAACATAAACTCTGTAGAGAGCTGGGAATTTGTTTACTCTAGACTCACCTATTTTAAATAGTTCTTTCCAGTCAAGTACCTGCCCGTTCTCTATTATGCTAATAGCTTCTTTTTCGGCAAGATAAGTTGCCTCTATTATGGAAAGCTCTAGGGGGGATTTGATGCCTCTGCTTCGCGGTTTGTTTACTCCAAGGAAAGTCCCGTGATATCCATTCCAATATAAGTTGTTTCCGCATTCGTAATCAAATACCACTACTCTGCTTCCCAGTAAAAACCCATAGCATTGTTTAATTGAACTTTCTACGTTGTTGATCTTGCCATCGCCAGATATCGTATTTCCTCACCAATGTTCTTTAGGAAATCGCTTGTTTCTTCTAGATGCTCAAATATGTCTTTGAGTATTAGTAGTGCTGTTATGTACCCGGAGTACCTTGCATATATTTCGAACAAGCTTTTTCTATAAATTGTATCTATTTCCTCCTCTACTTCGAAAATATTATTTACATTTTCCAATACTGCTTTGGGTGATAGTCTAATCCGCATAATTGCGTTTTCAAGCTCCTGTATCTGTTTCTTCTCTAGCTCAATTACTTTTATAAAAGTATCCAATACGTCTTTATCTAGTAATAACTTATTCTCGTGCGCTAAGAATACGCGGTACGCCACTCCATCTATTTGCTGAAGAACCCTGTCTAAGGTTCTAATCATATTTATATAGCTAGATGAGTAAAATACGACCTCACTACTCTTCACGAGATACTCCATGACTAGTACTACTAGTTCTTCGCCTTTATTTTTAATGTTTCTTACTCTTTCATATATTTTTCCCAGCTCTCCCGTTAATTTTCCTTCTTGGTAAGCTTTCAGCATTGTAGCTAGTTCGTTTACCTCGTCTCTCACGATTCTACACATATTCACAATGTACTCTGCCGCTGTCATTTCCACGAGAGATTCTCGTCTTTCTTCCATCATTTCAACCACTCTTACTCATAATTAATCACCTAAGAGGTTTTAAAATATAGTTAGAGTTTAGAGGTGGTGCTTCTGAGAATAGCTGTCATAGATGCTCTTGCCAGAGCAACTGGTAAACGGTACTCTACCTTCGACGTTGTAGGTGCTGGACCACGAGTGGTTGCGGGAATCGTTGAAAAATACGCCGAAGTACGTTTCTATCCATATGAGAGTGCTCTAAACTTCCTCCTGGAAGTATCGAGAAATGATGTAGTAATGATCTCGGCTATGTCCACGGATTTTCTCGCTGTGAGTAAACTTGTGGTTAATCTTCGGAGATTAGGGTATAAAGGATTAGTGATAATAGGTGGACCCATAAGCTTTGAGTATGTTAAAATTCTTAACAATATACAAGTAGATCTCGTGGTTGTTGGTGAAGCGGAGATACCTTTAACTCGATTGATGCCTATATTGAAAAATTCATCTCCAGATTTCTCCAACGTGCCTGGAGTAGCATTTAAACAGGGTGATCAAATAAAGTTAACTTCCAAACATATTTACACCCCAATAGAAGTCATGGAGTCAATAAAACCTTGGACGAGGGTTAATGAAGCATTTAAATACCCGCAGATTTACAGATTCTACGTTGAAGTTGTAAGAGGATGCAGTAATTACAATAGACCAACCATAAGTCTTCCTGGGAAAAAATGCATAAGTTGCTTCAAGTGTAGAAGCCCTGTTTACGAAGAAAGGTTGAAGTGCCCTGTTGATATACCGCCTGGATGCGGCTTCTGTAGTGTTCCATTCATGTTTGGTCCAGCTAGAAGCAGAAGCATAAAAGCCATTACAGATGAAGTATCCGAGTTGCTGAACCATGGAGCTAGAAGAGTGGTTCTAAGTGCACCGGATTTCTTGGATTATATGCGGGAGAAATTAGTTAATGGTCCATTAACCGATCCATGTAATCCTCCAGCTAACGTTGATGCAATTGAATCCTTATTAAACACGTTGTTTTCCATCGAAGAAATAAAAAATAATAAAGCTGTTTTAATGATAGAGAACATTAAAGCGTGTCTCGTGGATGAAGAAGTTGGAAAAGTACTGGGCAGGTATTTAAAAGGCACCACCGTTCACATAGGGCTTGAAACAGGATGTAACTGGTTTAATGAAAAAGTTCTTGGTAAACCCATTACCCTTGAACACGTGCTGAATGCTTCTAGGATACT